>CAYSHI010000378.1:0-32137 GCA_964430745.1 uncultured Acidobacteriota bacterium
GCTCCAGTAGTCGTCGGAGATGTTGCGCGCCCAGATCTCGTTGCCGTCGAAGTCGAATGCGCGCAGCCACCCCGTCCCCGTCATCACCCAGACGTGCTCACCGTCCGTCACCGGCGAAGGCGACGACATGTTCTGCTTGCGTTCCTGATGGTCGTTGCCGCTGATGACACGCTTCCAGATGACGTTTCCGTCGCGCCGATCGACGCGCCACAGCTCGACGTTCAGGCTCTGGGCCGGGCGGCCGCCCTCGTTCGCGGCGTAGCTCTCGTTTTCCGGGGCGGCGTCACTCGGTTGGCTGAGCCGGGCCGACGCCCCATCGCCGATGGGTTGTCCGAACGACCCGCCCGCGCTGCCGGCGCCCTCGCCGCGTCCCCCCCGTCCTCGGCGCTCGGACGCTCTTTGCACGTAGGAGACATTGAGGAAGATCGAATCCTCCCAGATGATCGGCGTGGCGCCTGTCCAGGCGGCGATCTCCAGCTTCCACTCGACGTTGGAATCCGTGCCCCAGGTGGTGGGTAAATCGGTTTCATTGCTGGTGCCGTTGAGGTGGGGACCGCGCCACTGTGGCCAGTTTTCGGTCGCAGCGCCGGCGGCGCCGGCGGAATCCGCCGGCGATACCAGCGCCAAGAGAACGGCCAGGCACAACGAAAGAACTGTGATCGCGAGTGTCTTTTTCACAGAATGATCCTCCTCACGGGGACACTGCTCTCCTCATGGGGATGTCGGAGAAGTATCGTCGTCAGATTTGGTGGGCCCGACGACCGATTGCGTTCGTCGCCGCACCCCGAAATGTCCTGATGTGCGGTCCATCGTCGCTGATTTCGGGCTCGGTGCCAAGGCCCCCGGGCTCGCTTTCAAGCCACCGGCACCGCGCCAAGCCATCGGTATCGCGCTAAGCGATCGATGCCAAGGCCATTACCGGTCAGGGTTCGAGACCGGCCAGTGTGCGAAACGGCTGGCGGAGCTCCTCCGGCATGCGACACGGTCGGCTCGACGCGCCGTCGATCCACACGTGCTCGGTGCCGCCGGTGGCCAGCAGCTCGTCGTCTCGGCGTACTTCATAGGCGAAGTGCACGGCTCGCGATGCCAGACGCTCGATCCAGCAGACAACGTTGACGGTCTCGCCGTATCGGGCAGGGCGCCGATAACGGACGTTCAGCGCCGAGTTCATCAGGCGGTAGCCGAGGCGCTCGATCTCGGCATACGGGAAGCCGCTACGGGCGCACAGATCGGTGCGCGCGACCTCGAACCAGACAAGGTAGTTCGCGTGGTGGACCACGCCCATTTGGTCGGTCTCGAAATAACGCACACCGATGTCCACTCGAGCTCGAAGAGGGTCGGCGCCAGGATTCACGTCGGCTGTCATTGTGCTCACAGCCTAGCGCCGCGCGAGGGAGATTGACAGGTGTTGAGGCGGGCGCGTCCTAGCTGTTTGATGGGCTCTTTGACATTTCAATATTCAATAACGTTTTAGAAAGACTTTTAAATGTGTTTTCCTAACTAATAATAATCAGAGGTCGCTATCGGCAGCGGCATGGAGCGGCTGCCGTCGGGGCCGGAACGAGCGTCCCGGCGACCGCGGCGTTTCGTGCGCGCGCTACGAATCGCGGGGACTCGATGGTCTGGAACTGGACGCCATTCGCGCTGTTGTTGTTTGCCGCAGCGGCCGTTTGCCTGTTCGTGGCCCGCCTCGCCTTCCAGCGCCGTGTTTCCGGAGCAACCTCCTTCGCCGTCTTGATGGCACTCACAGCGCTGTGGATCGCCGGTTTCGGCCTCGAGATCCTCAGCGAGCCGATGGCCCAGAAGCTGATCTGGGCCCGCCTCCAATACATCGGCATCGTGCTGGTTCCGGTGACCTGGTTCGTCTTCGCGCTGCAGTATTCCGGGCGGGTATCGCGGCCCGGCGTCCTTCTGCTCGCGACCCTACTTGTGGTGCCTCTGACGACGCTTTCGGTGTTGTTCTCACCCCCGCGGGCGGAACTGATGTGGCAAAGCGCCGAAATTGTTGCCGGCCCCGGTTTCGGTACGCTCGCCATGGCGCACGGCCCGTGGTTCTGGGTCCATACGGCATATTCGTACATGCTCTGGGCTGCGGCGTCGGTGGTTCTTCTGCTTGCGATGCACCGCTCACCGCACATCTACCACACGCAAAGCACGTGGGTCTCGGTGGCCGCCTTTGCTCCCGTCCTGCTCAACGTGTTGTACGTCAGTGGAGCCGTCTCCGTGGACGCGACGCCTCTGGGTCTGGCGATGGCCGGCGTTACCGCCTTGTGGGGGCTGTCCCAGCGGCGGTTTCTCGACATCGTTCCGGTGCCCCGGGCGCGCACGCTGGAAGCCATGCGCGACGGCGTCATCGTGGTCGACGTCGAGGATCGGATCATCGACCTCAATCCGGCCGCGGAGAGGATTCTGCGGGCGCCGTTCGCGACGGTGCTCGGGCGCAGTTTCGATGCCGCGGTGTCGCGGCGCGTCAAGCTCCGCCCCCTCACCGGCGAGGACAATGAGCTGCAGCTCGAGGCTGAGGTTTCAACGGGCCGTGAGTCCCGCTGCTTCGAGGTGCGCAAGTGGCCGCTGTTCGACTATCGCGACCGGGAAGTCGGCCGGCTGATCATGTTCCGCGACATCACCGCGCAGAAGCACGTCGAGGAGGCCTTGCGCGCGAGCCAGGATCGGTTGCGGGTCGTCGTCGAGCAGATGCCCGCCGTCATGTGGACAACCGACGCTGACCTGCTGGTGACGCAACTACTCGGTGCGGGACTCCAGCAACTCGACGTGACCGTAACGGAAGCTATCGGCTCGAGTGTGTTCGAGCTGTTCGGCACGGAAGACGAGACTCATCCGGCGATCGTGGCGCACCGAAGCGCCCGGGAAGGCGTCTCATCGACCTACACGGCGCGATGGACGGGGCGGAACTTCGAGTGCCACGTGGAGCCTCTCATCGACCGGCGTGGCGCCTCCACCGGAATCATCGGTGTCGGGCTGGACGTCACCGAGCGGAAGGACCTCGAGGAGCAGTTGCGACAGTCGCAAAAAATGGAGGCGATCGGGCGCATGGCGGGCGGCGTGGCGCACGATTTCAACAACTTGTTGACGGCGGTTGCCGGGTACGCGCAGCTGGCGCGGGAAGATCTCGAGATCCTGGGCGCTGAGGGCAAATCGGTGGGCAACCTGAGGCGCGACCTCGAGGCCATCGGTCACGCTTCCGAGAGGGCGACGTCGATTACCGCCCAGCTCCTCGCGTTCAGTCGCAGGCAGGTGCTACAACCTCGTCTGCTGAAGCTCGAAGACACGCTCGAGGCGATGAGCCCGATGCTGCGACGATTGATCGGCGGCCACATCGAGCTGGAGACCTCCTTCGATCCGGATTCTCACGCAGTCAGAGTCGATCCCGTCCAGGTCGAGCAGGTTGTAATCAACCTCGTGCTCAATTCCCGCGACGTCATGCCCAGCGGCGGCAAGATCTCGATCACCACGGCCAACGAGGAGCTCACGGAGGACCACCTGGTCGACTACGACGTGGTCGAGGCCGGCGAATACGTCGTGCTGTCGGTCACGGACGACGGTCTCGGCATGGACGAGGAGACGCAGGCGCAGGTGTTCGAGCCGTTCTTCACCACCAAGGAAGAAGGCAAAGGGACGGGCCTCGGCCTTTCGACGGTTTACGGGATCATCCGGCAAACGGGCGGCTACATCGAGGTCATGAGCGAGCTCGGCGAAGGGACGACCTTCAAGCTGTATTTTCCGGCCGAACCCGGAGCCGAACCCGGCCTCGAGCAACGCCCCGCGGAGCAGACGGCGCGACATCTTCGCGGCGGGGAGACGATCTTGCTGGTCGAGGACGAGGCGATGGTGCGCGAGCTCGGCGCGCGGGTGCTCAACAGCCACGGGTATCTCGTGCTCGAGGCCGAGGACGGCCATGAGGCGCTGGAAGTTTGCCGTCGGCACGAAGGTCGCATCCACCTGGTGGTCACCGATGTCGTCATGCCCGGGATGAACGGCAGCGAGCTTGCGGCGCGCCTAGCCGAGATCATGCCGCAAACGGATGTGCTGTTCATTTCCGGCTATACCGGGGGGGCGCTCGTCGAGCACGGTGTTCTCGACGACGGCACGAATTTCCTCCAGAAGCCCTTCTCTCCGGACAGCTTCATGCGCACGGTGCGCGGGATCCTCGACGCCCGAGGTTGAGGGGGCCTGGCTCCTCGCCGGCCGCGCCGCCCGGTGTGCTGGCACCCTTGCCCGTTTCCGGCTACCTTCTCCCCATGAGGGAGGCCCGGCGTTGATTCGCAGAACGGATCCGAGGGAGGCGGGGTAGTGAGGTGGGCATCGGTTCTGTCGCGCGAGACCTCCCCGAGATTTGCCATCGCCGAGGCCCTCGATAACGTCGACACACAGCTCGCGGGCGTGCCTGCCGACGTCGTTTTCGCATTCGTCTATCCACAGCAGACCGACCAGTACACCTTGATGGTCGAGGCGATCGCCGAGCGATACCCCGCGGCGGCACTGGTCGGTTGCTCGGCCGCCGGCGTCGTCGGCGGCGGGCGAGAGGTCGAGCACGAGCCCGCGTTGTCGCTCACCGCCGCCGCCCTTCCCGGAGTCGAGGTCGAGCCCTTCCACCTGATGCCGAACGAGATCGAGCTGCTCGGCGACGATCCGCTGCTATGGCGCCGACGGCTGGGTGTCGAACGATCCGCTAATCCTCAGTTCGTTCTTTTGCCGGATCCCTTCACCTGCGATGCGGAGAAGCTCCTTCGTGTTCTCGACGAGGCGTATCCGACGAGCGCCAAGACCGGCGGGCTGGCCAGCGGCGGCGCCGCCCCGGGAGAGAATCGACTATTTGTGGGCAGCGAGGTGCACTCGGCCGGCGCGGTCGGTTTGGTGCTGCGTGGGAACATCCTCGTCGACACCATCGTTGCCCAGGGGTGCCGTCCGATCGGTGACCCGTTGTTCGTCACCTGGGCCGAGGACAACATCCTCTGCCAACTCGAGGGTCGCCGCGCGACGGAGGTGCTGTCGGAGCTCTACGACTCGCTGCCGGGCGACGACCAGGCGCTGTTTCGCAGCGCTCTGCACCTGGGAGTCGTTCAGCAGGAGGGTGAGCAGGAGTACCGTCACGGCGACTTTCTCATCCGCAATGTCATCGGCATGGATCCCGAATCGGGCGTGCTGGCCGTCGGCGAACGACTCAACAACGGCCAGGTTGTCCAGTTTCACGTGCGCGACGCGCGGACGTCGGCCTCCGACCTCGAGACCATGCTCGAACGCTGCAGGCAGGATCTCGGTGGTTCGCATCCGCAGGGGGCGCTGTTGTTTTCCTGTCTCGGCCGCGGCGAGAGCCTCTACGGTGTGGCCGACCACGATAGCCAGATGATCGCCGACAATCTCGGCCCGGTGCCGATCGGCGGATTTTTTTGTAACGGCGAGATCGGCCCGATCGGCGGGCAGAGCTTCCTGCACGGATACACCAGCTCGATCGCGGTCTTTCGCCCGCGCAACGATGTGTAGCGGGGTGCTGAACGGCTTCCTCGCGAGCTTTTCCCGCGCTGCCAAGGACCCGCACTCAGGAGACGACGTATGAGCGGCAAGGTCACACAGTGGTTGATGATGGTGGTGGTCGTTGCGCTGGCTCTGTCGCTGGCGGTACTGCCCGCGGCTTCGGCGAGCGCTCCTCAAGTAGCCGACACGGAGCAGGTCAACGCGAAGATCAGAGAGGAAGGCTGGGAGAACTCGCAGGTGATGCGGACGCTCCACTTCCTTACGGACCGCTACGGCCCGCGCCTGACGGGTTCGCCCAACTACGAGAACTCGGCCAAGTGGGCCATCGCACAGATGGAGGAATGGGGATTCTCCAACGCCCATCTCGAGGGCTGGGATTTCGGCCGACCCGGTTGGCTTAACGAACGATTCTCGATGCACATGATCGCCCCGGTGAAGGACTCGCTCGTTGGTGAGGTGCTTGCCTGGACGCCGAGCACCGACGGCACGGTCACCGCCGGTGTCTTTCATCTGGTGCCCCCGGAGGAGCCGACGGAGGCTGATTTGACGACCTTCCTGGACGGCGTGCGCACGGATGTCGCGGGCAAGATCGTCCTGGTCGGAGAAGCCGCCGAACCCGGCGTGAACTTCAACGAGAGCGCAAAGCGCCGCGACGACGACCAGCTTCGCGAGCAGTACGATCCTGATCGTGAACCGGGCGCGCGCGGCGGTCGCGGCGGTCGCGGCGGGCGTGGCCCGGCTCCCGACCCCGACGTGCTCAACCCGCGCGAGATCGCCGCGCGGGTGGATGAATTCCTCATCGAGAACGGCGCCGTCGTTCGCGTTAACGACGGCGGCCGCGTCCATGGACAAATCCGCGCCTTTTCCAACCGTGCCTACGATTCCGAGCAGGCGTTGCCGACCGCCATCCTTCGAAACGAGGACTTCGGACGCATTGCCCGCCTACTGGAGTACGGCGACAGCGTCGTGCTCGAGGTCGAGATCGCGAATCGCGAATATGCTCCCGGGCGCACCGTTTACAACGCGATCGCGGAGATCCCGGGCTCCGACAAAGCCGATGAGGTGATCATGCTCGGCGGGCACCTCGACTCGTGGCACGCCGCCACCGGCGCCACCGACAATGCCACGGGCGTCACCGTGATGATGGAGGCGGCGCGCATCCTCAAGGCCATCGGCGTGCAGCCGCGACGCACCATCCGCGTCGCGCTCTGGGGCGGAGAGGAGCAGGGGCTGCTGGGCTCTCAGGCGTACGTCGCGGAGCACTTTGGCTCGTTCGAGGATCCGAAGCCCGAGTACGATACGTTCGGCGGTTATTTGAACGTCGACTCGGGGACCGGTCGAGTGCGCGGGGCGAGTGTGTTCGGCCCGCCCGAGGCGGCGGCGATCGTTCGTGAGGCGCTTGCCCCGTTCGAGGACATCGGCGTCATGGGAGCGACGGCGTCGAGCAGTCGGCGGCGAGGTGGCACCGACCACACGTCGTTCAACGAGGCCGGCTTGCCCGGCATCGGTCTGCAACAGGACCCCATCGAGTACGGCAGCCACACATGGCATACGAATCTCGACACCTACGAGCGAGCGATCGAGGAGGACCTCAAGAGCTCGGCGATCGCCGTGGCCGCCGCGGTCTTTCAGCTCGCCATGCGTGACGAGATGTTGCCGAGATTCACGGCCGAAGAGATGCCGGAGAGGCCGGGAGGTCAGTAGGACGAAAGCCTCGAGCCGCGAAAGCGGAGATCAGTGGGGCGAAGCCTCAGGCCTCGACAGCGGAGATCAGATCGGTGAGTCGCCAGCCCTTGTCGAGGTAGCGGTCGACGCCGATTCCTTTGAAGGCGTGTCGGTGGTCCTCGGCGCTGGTGCCGATGATCTTCACCTGCGGGCGGATTGCGGTCATCTTCTGCACGAAGTCGCCGAGATCGGGGAGCGACATCTCGTAGTCGAGAATCACGACGCCGATCGCTTCGTCCGCGTCGAACAGCTTGAACGCCAGCGCCTCGCTCTCGGCCTTGTAGCAGACACAACCGACCTGTTCGAGCAGCTGCGCCGACAGACCGCGCACCTCGCGAACATCGTCGAGCACCAACACGTGATCGTCGAACGGCCACTTCTTGCCGCGACGCTCGTCGATGTGAAGCAGCGTTTCGATCAGTGGGTCTTGCTTCAGTGAATCCGATTTGCTCGGCAACAGCACGATAATGCCTCCGTCGGCCGAGGTCGTCGACCGTAGCAACCACTCGATAGGCTCTCGCGCCGCCGGACGCACTCTCAGCCAGCGCTCGTTCGCCCGGACGAGGTAACGGAGGGAATCGTCGCCGAACACGTCATCGAGAGACGGCGCGCCCGGTCCTCCCACGGTTTGCCGAAGCATCTCGCGCGACTTGCAGTTCGTGTTGAGGATCCGCCCGCCGGCGTCCACCTCCAAGACGCCGAACAGCGCCCCTGGGCCCTTGTGCTTGGTCGTTCCTGCCGTGCGGACGGCCTCGATCATTCCCTCGAGCTCGAAGGGTTTCTCGATGAAACGGAAGATGCCTGAATGCCGCGCATCACGCTGCAGGTCCGTCGAGGGAAATCCGGTAATGACGATCGCCTGGATGTTCGGGTCGACCGCCCGCAGCACGTTCGAGACCCGCAGGCCGTGGATGTCGTCCGCCAGCAGCCAATCGGTCACCAGCACGTGGGGTCTGAAGCGAACGCCGTAGTCGATGGCGACCCGCCCGGTATCGACGGTGCTCACTTCGTGACCCTGCTCGGCGAGACTCGCTCTCAGGTAGTCGCGGTACCGCTCTTCGTCGTCGGCTATCAATACGCGCAATCGATCAGTCCGTGTCCTGCGGTGAGAGGGGAAGCTCGAGCGTAACCGTGGTTCCTCTGTGCAGGGAGCTGGTTACATCGAGCGAGCCACCGTGGTCCGCGACGATCGCCCGAGCGACACTGAGTCCGAGGCCGGATCTTCCGTTCTGTCGCTCGGTGGTGAAAAACGGGTCGAACAGGTGGTCGATGATTTCGTCGGCGATACCGGTGCCGTCGTCGACGATGCTGACAAGCACTTTGGCGTCGTCGTCGGGGACGCGGGCGTCGATGCTCACGGTGGTGCAGTTTGCCTGCACCGCGTTGCAAATGATGTTCACCAGCGCCTGCTCGATCTCGGTGACGTTCATCACCACGGGCGGCAACGCTTCGGGACGGACAAACCGCACGCGCGCGACGCTGCCCGGCCTGATGCGGTCGGCGAGCTCGATCGCGGCCGAGATGACATCGCCCGGGTCGGTTTCCGACCGCTCGCCGCGCTCTTCGCGGGCGAGCCTCGAGAGGCGACGCACGATCTCGCCGCAGCGCTTTGCATCGGCCTCGATGTCCTCGAGAGCCTGCTTCACTACGGCCTGCGCACCCTCACGGTCGAGCGCCGCGCCCGCATACTGCGCCGCCATCAGGATGCCGCCCACCGGGTTGTTGATCTCGTGCGCGATTCCGGCGGCGAGGGTCCCGACCGACGCCAGCCGCTGATTCCGTCGCAGCAGGCCCTCCATGGCCCTGCGTCCGGCAAGGTCGTGCATGATGCCGACGGTTCCGGTGATCTCGCCGTCGTCGTCGCGGATGGGGGCCAGCGTCAGGCTTGCGACAAGCATCGAGCCGTCGCGGCGCAGGCGTCTGACCTCCTGGTTGGAAATGACCTCGCCGCCACGCACGCGAGCCATCAGGCGCGCGGCCCGCTCGCGCTCGGCATCGGGCATGATGGAAATGAGGTTGGCGCCGAGCGCTTCCGCGGCGCTGAAACCGGTGACCCCTTCGGCGGCCGGATTCCAGCTGATGATCTTGCCGTCGAGATCGACGGCGATGATCGCGCTGGGCGACGAGTCGACCACTGCGGCGGAGATGCTGGCGATTTCTTCTCCGAGTCGTGCCATGGCGGTATAGTAGCGCGGCCATGCGGAGATTCGAGCGCTACCTGCTGCCGGGGATTGTCTTCCAGTCGGTACTTATCGGCGGCGCTTACGCCACCGGCCGGGAGATCGTCCAGTACGGTGCGCGCTTCGGGGCTCGGGGAGTGGCCAGCGTGCTGGCCATCTTCATCGGTTTTTCGTTGATGAGCGTGCTGGCGTTCGAGTTTGCGCGCATCAGCCGTTGCTACGACTATCGCAGTTTCGTTCGAGCCCTCATCGGGCCTCTGTGGCCGGCGTTCGACGTACTCTTCGTGCTCATGGCGGTGCTCGTAATTGCTGTTGTCGGCGCCGCTTCGGGTGAAGTCGTCGAGGGTGTCCTGGGGCTTCCATACTGGGCCGGTGTTCTGACTGTCATCGTCATGGTCGGTGCGCTCAACGCCGCCGGCCGCGGGGCAATCGAACGCTTCAAGACGGTCGGGTCGGTGCTGCTGTACGGTGGCTATGCGCTGTTTGCCGGGGCGGTCCTCCTGCAACGGTGGCCGCAGACGGTGGCGGCCTTGTCGTCAGGCACGGCGCCGACCGACGGCGGCGCCGCCCTTTCGTGGAGCGCTGCGACCGGGGTCGGGGTGCTTTACGTCGGGTACAACCTCGCGACGCTGCCGGCGGCCTTCTTCACCCTCGATCGACTGACGCAGCGGCGTGAGGCGGTGGGGGCGGGTCTGATCGCCGGAGTCATGGCCACGCTCCCGTTTCTGCTCACCTATCTGGCCATCCTCGGCTACTACCCCGACCCCGCCGTCATGGGCGCCGACGTGCCCTGGTTGGTGATGCTGGGGCGTGTTGCCGGCCGTGGGCTTCTCACCGTGTTCGCGCTGGTCATCTTCTGGACGCTGGTGGAGACCAGCACCGGCATGATCCACGCGATCGTCGATCGGCTGGCGGTGAATCTGGCGGAGAACGGGCGGCCGCCCATGACGCGCGGCCAGGTGGCATTGCTGACGGTGGGTATTTTGGCACTCGCGGCCGCGCTCTCCCGCCTTGGTCTCATCGACCTCGTGGCCCGAGGGTATACGGCGATGGCCTACGGGTTTCTCCTCTTGTTCGCGCTGCCGCTGATGACCGTCGGCGTGGCACGGATCGTCGCCGCGTCGTCGCGCGGCTCGTCCGGTTGAGCATCCCGACGCGAGCGTCCGGCAGAACCGCGGGTTCACTGTCGGCTCGGGGCGGCCCGCAGCGGTGGCTCCCGCGCTTCTGCCTGCCTCCGCGCGCATTCTCCTCGGCTCGCGGGGAGTGCCGCTTGCCGCGGGCATCCTCTATCCTCTCTTCGGAGTCACGCGGAGCCCGGTGATTGTCGCGACGGCCAGGACGTTTGGTTCGGCTTCGGTTATCAGCGGCGCGTTGATGATTCACAGCGCGGAGCTCCGGCGAGAAACGATCGACGAGTGCGGCCGACGGATAGTCGGCCGGCAAGAGGGGGAAGACCGATGTCGTTGCTGGAATCGCTGTTCGCCACACTGCGTGGAGGTTCGCCGCGGATGCAGGAGGCGGGCGTCGAAGAGACGGAGACCGCGCGGAAGATCGCGCGGGCACTCGATGAGCTCGACACCGATCGCGCCCGCTACATCGCCACGTTCGCCTATATCCTCGGTCGCGTTGCGCACGCCGATCTGGAGATCAGCGATGAGGAAACCCTCGAGATGGAACGCATCGTGGGGGAGCGCGGTGGGTTGCCGCCGGAGCAAGCCGTGATCGCCGTGCAGATCGCCAAGAGCCAAAACAAGCTCTTCGGCGGAACCGAGGACTTCCTCGTCACGCGCGAGTTCAACGAGATTGCGGACTACGACCAAAAGGTCCGGCTTCTCGACTGCCTCTTCGCGCTCTCGGCGTGTGACGACGAGGTCTCGACGCTCGAAGACAACGAGATCGGCAAGGTCGCCCGCGAGCTGCGCCTCGGCCGCGAAGAGCTCGTTCGTGCGCGGCAGGGCTACATCGAGTACCTCGCCGTTCTCAAGCGGCCGAAGGGCGACGGTTAGGCGGTTCGGCGTTGTGCTAGCTCAGAGGTTGACGGGAGGGGCGTGGAATCGATGGTGTCCTTCGCGTGAGGTGCGACTACTTGAGCGGCTTCGCCGCGCTTGCGGTTCGCAGTACACGCGAGAGGACACCATCGATTCCACACCCCTCCCTCGGATCCTCGGTTGCCGCCTCGGACCTGCCACGTCCCGGTGCCGGCCGGCCGAGACGACTCCCCCTGCCAACCATGGAACAGCGGCGGCGACTCGAAGGGAGAATTCTCCGGCGCCCGTGGGCGGCCGAGCGCGAGTGCATGAAGCAAGGAAGCACCGAAGGAGACACGCTGAACGCGCGGGCACCGGAGAATTCTCCCCCGAGCCGGAAGACGGCGGGAGCCGGCTTTCGGGGGGTGCCGAGGCCTGGTCGCAACCTCACTGCTGGTGCCTGAGCAGTTACTCCCCACTGCTTCGGCCGGGCGGGGGTGTCGGCGGGCAGCGGGCGTTCAGCGGGTCACAGAAGTGGCTGCCTGGCGCCAGGCACTCGCGCTCGGCCGCCTATGCTGCCCGCCGATACCTCCGACGGACGGCGGTGGGTCGCATGGCCACCTCAAGGACACAGGGTCGGGGGTGCGGGTGCGTTGGACCGCAGAGCTTCGTCTTGACGAAACCTTGCAGAGGGTCGGGTCGGGGCAGTGATGCCCTGTAGCGTGTATTGCGAACCACAGACGCGGCGAAGCCGCTCAAGAGCCCGCACCTCACGCCAAAGGGCATCGCTGCCACGTCCCGACCCGCCTAGCAACAGAGGTTCCCGTCTACCCGAGGGTTCGCGTCTGCCCAGCCTCCCCGGCGAGCTCACACCGGTCCCTGAGCCAAACCGCGGCCTAGCGAAACTGCTCCAGTGTCCGCAGCACTGGAAAGACCTCGGCCCCGTCCAGCGAGCGGTCGAAGGCGTTCCAGTTGGTGAGGCCGTCGTCCGACATTGGCTCCAGCAAGGTGAAGGCCAGGCGGCCCAGGGGCTGGTCGAGCAGAAGGATCATTGTTTCGGCCGGCAGCGTGATCTCCGCCGCTTCCCAGCGGCCCTCGAGCGTGCGCTCGTTGTGACCCTGGAACTCGCGCTCCGAGGCGGTGGACGAGGTGATCACGAAGCGCTCGCCCGGTAGTGTTCGTCCGGGGCCGATCGGATCCATCCGCAGGCCGTGCATGGACAGCTTCATGAGCGCCTCGCGCTCGGTCGGCTGGATGAAGTAGGCGTACGGAACCGTTTCCGAGGCGGACGCCTCGAACGCGCCCTCCTCGTACATCGTCACGGGGCGGGACTCGTCGAGGCGGTTCCGAATCATCTGGCCGCTGTACGGATTCAGGATCTCCTCGGTGGTCCCCATGAGAATCTCCACCGGCTCGTCCGCGCGCTTGATGGTCGAGCGAACGGCGAGTTGCTCGCCGACAACCGAGTGAGCGTCGGCGGCGGCGGTCATCTCCCGAATGGTCTGTGCGTTTGCCGCTGCGTAGTGCAGAGCTTCTTCCACGAACCACAGACTTCCCATGACGCGGTCTTCGAAGGTCGCGTAGGAATATGCCTCCGAGAGGAGGGCAAAGCGGTTTCGAAGGCCCACGTAGTTGTTGTTGAAGCGCGGTCGGTGGTCGAACGTGCGCCAGGCTCGCATGGGCTCAGTACCCGCGGCGCCGGCGGCTCCGCCTCGGCTGCCCGCCTCCGCCCCGGCGCCGGCACGGCCGCCGCGGCCCCGGCCGCCGCGGCCGCGGAAGCCGCCGCTGGCGTTGCCGTAGTAGTAGTAATCCCAGCCGTGCTTGTCCTTGACCGTAGCTGTCAACGTCGGCAACCAGTCGCCGCGCAGCATCTCGTCGATCAGGGTGTTGGTGTTGGGGTTCAGCGGCGGAGAGTAGGTCACGTAGTAGGCGTGCTGCGTCCCGTTGGTCGTGTGCAGATCAATGGCCACGTGCGGGTCGTAGGCGTTCATCATGCCGACCAACGAGCGGGCCTCGGGCGAGTCGAGCTTCATGTGGTCGCGATTGAGGTCGTATCCCTGCGCATTGGGCCGCTGGCCCATGCCGCCAAGAGGGCCGTTCTGACGCCCGCGGTTGTCGACTTTCACCCTCTCGTTGCCGTCCGCGTTGTACAGCGGCGCGATCATGAGCACGAGCGAGTCGTCCCACTCGGCGTGAGCACCCTGCGCCAGCTCGCGCAGCATGATGAGCATGGCCTCCTTGCCGCAGGCCTCGCCGGAGTGGATTCCACCCTGAACCCACACCCGCGTCTTGCCGCTGGCGAGCACTGCCTCGGGCGACGCGTCGGCCACGTTGCCGACAACCATCATCGGCATGGGCCGTCCTTCGTAGGTGTACCCGAAGGTGGTCAGGTGCAGTCGGTCGGAAGCCTCGGCGAAGGCTTCCATGAGCTCGACGACATCGTCGTAGCGCGTTGTCTGCTCGAAGCCGCTCCGCTCCGCGGGCGTCCGCATCGAGCCGATGCCCGACGCTTGTGATGCGCCGGCCGGGTTGGAGCCGGCGCCGCAGGCGACAGCGAAGGTGACGATAAGGCCGAAGGACGCGATCCTGCGGAGAAGGCGGGGCATGAAGACCTCGTGAGCTGGATTTCGTGTCGCGAGAATCGCCGGGTTGCTCCGACGGATCCGCCACGATGGTGGAGAGAATCACAGCCTAGCATCGCAGGGGAGGGGGGCAAGAGCCGTCGCTGCGGGCGCAACCGTCTCCTCCGGCGTGGTCTCACCGGGTGTGTCGACGCGGCTCCCGAAATCACCCGCCGAGACGCAGAAGAGGCCGCCGACTGCCGCCGGCGACCTCTGGTCACTGCGGGCGCGTCCTCTGAGTCAGCGCTCTCGAATGCGAATCGAACCGGCCGACGTGCGAAGCCGAAGCTGGGGTCCACCGCCGTTGATGGCGCCCCTCACGGCGTTCCGGGAGACTCGACCGTCGACGGGAAAATCGACCGATACGCCACCGACGCTGGTGCCGGCGTCGACGTCGAAGCCGATTCCTTCAGCCAGGGTGACGGTGACCGTTCCGGCGCTCGTCTCCAGGTTGCAGTCGCCGGTCGGTTGGGCGGTGATCGTGGCGGCGACGTTGCCGCCGGAAGTCGTCGCGTTGATCGTCCCCGCCACCTCATCGATGGTGACGTTGCCGCCGGCGGTCTCCGCCCGCACGTCGCCCCCGGCGCGTTCGATGTGGATCGAGCCCCCGGAGGTTTCGGCGTCGACGGTGCCCTCGACATCGCCGATCGTGATGTTGCCGCCGGACGTACGAATCTCCGCGCTGCCGGACGATCCTTCGAGCCGTATATTGCCTCCCGCGGTGCGTGCCCACACCGTGCCGTCGATGTCGCCGAACGTGAGATTCCCGCCGGCCGTCTCGGTGCGCACCTCCCCGTCGAGATCGGCTACCTCGATGTTGCCGCCGCGGGTCTCGAGGTGGACGTTGTAGGAGCGCGGCACGCTGATCTCGAAGCGCACGCGCAGCGGCGTGCTGGCGTATTCGTTGCGCCAGCGGTCGCGTGCATCGTTGCCGACCTCGGCGGTCACGGCGACGTCGCTACCGGACTGCGAGAAATCCACCTCGTACTCGGACAGGATCCGCTCGGCGTCGTCTTCGTAGGGTTCACGCACCTCGCGCACGACCCGGACTTCGACGCGGCTGCTTGCGACGGTGGTTACCTCGATCGAGCCGAACGAAGCGGTCACGTCCAGGGTCCCGCCCGTGCCCACGTCGAGGCCGCGCTCGATGGTTCCCTGTTGCGGAACGGGCGGGGAGGCGGGTTGGGGGCTCGCCGTGGCGGCCAACAGTAGTAAGGCGGCAGCGACCGGGGTCGCCGTAATCATGCTTCGTCTCATGGGTGGCTCCTTTCTAACCGTTGCTTCCTTCAACTAGTCGCACCGTGCCGTCGCCGGTGCGCGCGCGGATTCGCTCGCCACCGCCATTGAGGTCTCCCTGGGCGCGGCCGTCGCGAACATCACCGTCGATGCGAGAGCCTCCCTGAATGCTCACGTCCTCGCCGGAAAGGTCGATGCTCGCCCGCAACGAAGACGGCGCGCCGATCAGCTCGCCGGCGACGATGTCGCCGTCCTCGGTATCGACGCGGACCCGCCCTTCGTGCGATGCCAACGACACGTCGCCGTCTTCGGTCGACAGGTCGAGGTCGAAGCGTTTCGGTACCCGAGTCTCAACGACGACGCTCATCCAGAATCCCTGGCGCCAGTCGTCGTCGGGACGCGTGCCGCTCTCGACGATGATCGTGTTGCCGTCCTGTCGCGCGGTGTACCCGGTGCGCTCGAAGAGATCGCGAGCTCTCTCCATGTCGTTGGATCGCAGCCGGATATCGATGGTTGCATTTCCTCCCGAAGCCGCAACGACCGCGACGTCGGCATCGTCGACGTGGACCCGCAGCGTACCGCCGGCTCCGACATCGAACGCGTGTTCCTGCATCTGTTGCCACGGATGTTCCTGCTGTTGCGGCTCCGCTCGCACGTCCGGATAGGCGAGCGCGGAGAGCAAGAGGGCAGCAAGACAAGCGACTATTCGAACCTTCGGCGTTGCACGACCTGACGACACGGTTCCTCCTCGGCGTGGCCTTCGTGGTTTACGCAGAGTTGGATGTGCGAGTTCCCGAAAGGGTTTAGTCGGCCGCTGCCGACGACCGTCAGGGGCGGCCGGCCGCTCCGGCCGGAGTCAGGGCGCACTGTTTGCGCGCGGATCAGGCGCCGTTGTGCAGATGAATCCGGTTTCCGCCCGCCATCTTGGCGTCGGCGAGCGCCGCGTGGGCCGCCTTGAAGAGCGACTCGGCGTTGTTTCCGTCGGCCGGCGAAGAGGCGATCCCGATCGACGCGCGCGGCTCCGCAGGCGATTCCGGGGCGGAGTCCGGCAACTGTTCGAGAAAGCAAGTTTGCAGCAACGCCCGGGAGTCTGCGGCGGTGCCACGCAACACCAGGACGAACTCCCCACCCGCGTAGCGGCACACCGCCTCGCTCTCGACGTCGTGGACAAGCTTGTCACTCACACGGCTGATGAGCTCGGTGCCGATCTTGTGCCCGAACTGTGTGTTGACCGCGGCGAGCCCGTCCACATTGACCACCGCCATGCTTACCGGTCCGTAGCCGGCGCCGCCTCCGATGTGGTTTTGTGCTTCGCTGATGAACTCGGTGTAGTTCATGAGTCCGGTCAACGCGTCTCGCTTGGATCGGCTCTCGAGGGTGGCCAGTAGGTCGTGCTCGTGGATGAACGCTGCCGCCATCTGCGCCGCGTGCGAGCAGAAGGCGATCTGTTCGTCGCCGAGCGTGCGTTGGGGATCCGAATCGCGCAGAAAGAAGGCGCCGATAACCTCATCGCTGTATTTCACCGGGACGACGATGAACGAGTTGAACGGGCTGTCCTGCGGCAGCCGGGCGCGCAGTTCTCGCCACAGCTCGGGGGGCGTCCCGGGGTGAATCTCCGTGTATTCTCCGCGCTGCAGGACCGGGCCGAGCTCCGGGTAGCGGTCGAGGTCGAGGGCCAGCACGTCGACGCCGCGATCGTCGCCGCTGGCGGCAAGGTAGCCGCGCTGGCCACCCTGATCGAAGACGAGGACCGAGCAGCGATCGAAGTCGACGATTTCCTGCAGCCAGCCGGCAAGCTCATAGAGGACCGGGCCGGGATAGCCGCCGGTCAGGGCGACGGTCCCCATTTCGGTCAATGCGGCGAGCGCCTTCTTGCGCTCGAGATTCAGTTTTTCCGCCAGGCGCCGTTGCTCACTCCGCGCCTGCTGCACCGCGGTGCCGAAATAGAGCGCGACGCCGAACAGCACCGGGAGTCGCACGAGAAGCGCCGGACTGTGCCACATCGCTCCGCCGAGGTCGGCCCACATCAGAGCCCCGTACGCAACGCACGCGGCGACGGCCATGGCGACGAGCAGGCCTCGATCGGTGATCACGGCGGCGACGATGAGAATGGAGAAGTAGATCAGGTAGAACTCCACCGAAACGTTACCCGCGACGGCGATCGCAAGGCTGATGGCGCCGATATCGAGGGCCGTGGCCCAGCCGCTGATCACGTGCCAGGGCTTCCCGCGCGCCAGCAACCACATGAGGGCGAGGTTCGAGGCGAGGATGGCGAAGATGAAGATCTGGTGCGGCCAGAATGGGGGCGGAGATTCGGCGCTGAAGATGACGGCGTACGAGATGGCGATGAGGAGCGCCCATCGTGTGATGACGACGGGTGTCGTATGCAATTGGTCCTTACGCTGAGTGCTCATATGCAAAACTATGCAGCACGGGCGAAAAACACGCAATACTGTTTTTCAGCGTGATTTCGACCACCCCGGGGCGCGCGAGCACCGTGCCGCTTGAAGATATGGCGGCGTCGTAGGAGTCTTGCCTCGACATTGTTGGCCGTGGCCCTCGATTCTCCGATCCCCAGCCTGGAGCACGCTCATGCGCCCGCCGATTCGACCCAAGAACCTCGCCGTGTCCGCATTCATCTCGCTCGTCGCTGTTGTCGCCCTCGTGAGCCCGCCGACGGGTGCGGCGCCCGCCGCGGCCGCGCCCGGCGCCCCGGGTCAAGGAGCGGCGGCAGACGATGAGCTGTTCGCCGATCTGCAATGGCGCAATATCGGCCCGGCCAACATGGCGGGTCGTGTCACCGACATCGAGGCGGTCGAGAGCAGCTTCGCCACGGTGTTCGTGGGCGCCGCATCCGGCGGCGTGTGGAAGTCGACCAACGCCGGTACGACCTGGACGCCGATCTTCGAGGACTACGGCACATCCAACATCGGCGACATCGCCGTTTTCCAGCCCGACCCCGACATCGTCTGGGTCGGCACCGGCGAGTCGTGCACCCGCAACAGCGTTGGTTGGGGTGACGGCGTCTACAAGTCGACCGACGGCGGTGAGACGTTCGTCAATGTGGGCCTGGCCGACACACATCACATCGGCGAGGTGTTGACCCATCCCGACGATCCGGACGTCGTTTATGTGGCTGCCCAGGGGCACTTGTGGGGCTATACCGGCGACCGAGGCCTTTTCAAGACGGTGGACGGTGGGGCGACGTGGGAGGAGCTCACCAACGGCCTGCCCGACGACGCGCGCACCGGCGCCACCGACCTGATCATGGACCCGCGCGATCCGGATGTTCTCTACGTTTCGTTCTGGCAACGGCTGCGCCAGCCGCATCGCTTCGATTCGGGTGGGCCGGATGGCGGCATCTACAAGTCGACCGACGGAGGGGCCAGCTGGGAGAAGCTCACCGATGGCTTGCCCGAAGGCGATACCGGGAAGATCGGGTTGGCGGTTTCGCGCTCCAATCCCGATGTCGTCATGGCTATCGTGGAGCATGGTTTTCAGCCGCCGCAACGTGTCGAGGGCGAGATCAATCCCGACTACGACGACATGAGCAAGCTGGGGACCGGTATCTATCGCTCGGAGGACGCCGGCGAGAGCTGGGAGTACGTCAACCGCTACAACAACCGCCCGTTCTACTACAGCCACATCTGGATCAGTCCGCAGGACGACGACATCGTCTACGTGTTATCCGGGAGCGCCCAGATTTCGGTCGATGGTGGGCGCAGCTTCGAGCGCAGCATGCAGGGCATCTCGGGCGACTTTCATGCTCTTTGGCTGGACCCGAGCAACCCCGACATCTTCTACGTCGGCAACGACAAGGGTTCGTACGTCACCTACGACCACGGCTTCCATTTCGTCATGTTCGACAACATGGACCTCGGTCAGTTCTATGCCGTCACCGCCGATATGCGCGACCCGTACTACGTCTACGGCGGACTGCAGGACAACGGCAACTGGGGTGGCCCGAGCAACAGCCGCGATTGGAACGGCATCCTCAACGATCACTGGTTCAAGTTCCACAGCGGCGACGGGTTTCATACGACCGTCGACCCGAACGACTGGCGCACCGTCTACACGGAGAGTCAGGGGGGCAATATCCGCCGCCTCGACGCGGTGTTCCGCCAGCAAGGGAAGAGCATCACGCCCAATCGGGAGAACATCCTCAACCTGGACCAATACCTGGTCGAAAGCGATGAAGAGCCGGCACCGCAGGGCGGCGGTGGTGGCGGGTTCGGCGGCAATCGGTTGCCGCGCGAGCAGTTCCGATTCAACTGGAGCTCGCCGCTGATCCTGTCGCCGCACCGGTCGACGACCCTCTACTTCGGTGGCAACCACGTGTTCAAGAGCACCGATCGCGGCGACACGTGGAACGTCGTCAGCCCGGACCTTTCGTATGACGATCCCGAGACCACCGACCCCGAGAGCGGCGGCCTGACCCGCGATGTGACCAGCGCGGAGACCCACGCGACGGTGCTGACGATCTCGGAATCACCCATCAAGCCGGGGCTTATCTGGGCCGGCACCGATGACGGCCGTGTGCAGGTAACCCGCGACGACGGGGGCGCGTGGACCGACGTCCGCCCCCGCGTGGCGGATGTGCCGCGCGGACTGTGGGTGAGCCGTGTCGCCGCCTCTCGCTACGCCGAGGGCCGCGCGTACGTCACCTTTGACGGTCACCGGTCGGACGACTTCGGCTCATGGGTGTTTCGCACCGATGATTACGGCGCCACGTGGACGGACGTCAGCAGCAACCTGCCGGACGAGCCCGTGTACGTCATCGTTGAAGACCCCAAGAACCCGAACCTGCTGTTCGTCGGCACCGAGTTCGCGGTCTACGGAACGGTCAACGGAGGCGAGCGCTGGGCGCGGGTGATGTCGGGGATGCCCACGGTGCCGGTACACGACCTCATCATCCACCCGCGCGACGGCGATTTGATCGCCGCTACGCACGGCCGCAGCGTCTGGATTCTCGACGACATCACACCGCTGCAGCAGTTCGACGACGAGGCGATGGCCTCCGACGTGTTCCTGTTCGACAACAAGGTCGCGACCCAGTGGCGCGGCGTCAGCCGCGGCGCCACGCGCGGGCACAAGTTGTTCATGGGCCGCAATCCGCTGACCATCCAGCAGCGCGAGCCCGGGAACTCGCCCAGCGAGCTGGCCAATACGGCGGCGATCAACTTCTATCTGAGGGAGGCGCCGGCGGAAGAAGTGACGATCGCCATCAGCGAGATCGGAGGCGATCAATCGTTCGAGACTTCGTTCGAAGCTCACGCCGGGATCAACCGCTACTTCTGGCCGATGCGGTTCGCGCCTGCAGCGGGAGCGGAAGCGCCCGGCGGAGCGCGTGGCGGCGGAGGACGGGCTGCGGGCGCCCGCGGCGGGCGAGGTGGCTTCGGTCGGGGACCCCAGGGGCCATCCGCAGTGCCCGGCACCTATCGTGTACGCCTGACGGTAAGCGGCGAAACGTACACGACGACTCTGGTCATCCGCGCCGATCCGGAGGCGGCAGGTCTCCAATAAGCTCCGGCCTGTTTCGGCGACAGCGACCCTCGCTGGCCACATTCCCAGGGAGGTGCGGAGGGCGGAAGCCGTCGTCCGGGGCTACTCCTCGGAGGGTGTTTCTGGCGGGGAGGCTTCGTCCCCCGGCGGCCCTTCCCCCGAGACCTCCTCTTGGGCCCGGCGGCGCTCGCGATCGTCCTTGCGCCGTCCCTTGACCTCATACATCGCGGCGTCGGCCCGGGCGAGGAGCTGCTCCAGCTTCTCGCCGGGTGTGCGGTAGGCGTGGCCGATACTGAAGGCGATCGGGGCCTGCGCGGCGGCGTTGTCGACCATGCGAGTCGAGATGAGCTCCATGTCATCGGGACGGACGACTTCGACGAAGAGAGCGAACTCGTCGCCGCCGAGTCGAATGAGGATGTCGTCGGCACGTTTGTTGCGGATCACGAAGTGGGCGAAACGCTGTAACACGCGGTCGCCTTCCTCGTGCCCGAACTCGTCGTTGACGCTCTTGAACTCGTCGAGGTCGAGCATCAGACAGCCGTAAAAAAAGCTCGGTCGCTCGAGAACCGGCTGTTGCGCCTGCAGGTAGCGGCGGTTGAAACAGCCGGTCAAGGGGTCGCGCACGCTCAGCTGGGCGAGCTGAGCCTCGAGGGTCTTCCGTTGGGTGATGTCCAGCAGCACGCCGTATAGCGCTACAACATCGCCGTTTTCTTTCCGCGCGTGGCAAGTGTCGAGGACGCTGACGATGTCGCCGTCGAGGCGTTGCACATCGAGCTCGAACTCGGTGACCGCACCCCGTTCGATCACCTCCTGCACGAAGTCGGCCCGTCGTTGCGTCTCCGGCCACAGCCCGTCGATCGAATGCGCCTCCAATTGCTCGATGGTCTCGGCGCCGACCATGCCGAGGAACGCGGGGTTGGCGTCGACGATGCGACCCTCCGGCGTGGATACATAGGTCCCCTCGGCGAGCGTGTCGATGAGGGCCCGCAGGGTATCGGGGTCCTTGAGCGAAACCGAAACGCGGCGACGCCGTTCGGGGGTGGAGTGCCGGCTCTCACTTTCGTTGGTCTTCATGCGATGTCCCAGCGGTGCGCGGCGCGCCAAGCCGGTACGGCGTCGAAAAGAAAAGTCGGGGTGAGAGGATTTGAACCTCCGACCCCCTGCTCCCAAAGCAGGTGCGCTGCCGGACTGCGCCACACCCCGATCAGCCTCTGAGGATACCCAGCCGGTGCGGCCGACACCAAATGGTTTTCTCAGCGGCTCCGCGGTTCGGAGAGACCCGGTGAGAGCGTTTGCCTGCGGTAGCCCGATGCTTCTCTCATGAGAGCCTCGGCCTGAGCGGCTTCAAGCCGGTTGCCACGTACGCAGGAACTCGGCCATGGCGCGAGACGCGATGCCGCGATGGGAGCGGGCGGATTTTTGCGCCCTGTCGATCTCGGCGAAGGTGGCGCCGAGATCGGGGACGACGAAGATCGGATCGTAGCCGAAGCCCTGGTCCCCTCGCTGTTGCCGGCCGATGGACCCCTCACAAACGCCGGTGGTCTCGTGCACGATGCGGTCTCCGTGCGCGAGCGTGAGATGACACACGAAGCGCGCCGTCCGCAGCTCGGCCGGTGTGTTCGCGAGCTTCTCGAGGACGGCCAGGTTTCGCTGCGACGGGCTCATGCGCTCGTCCAGGTAGCGCGCCGATCGCACCCCCGGCTCTCCGCCCAGAGCGTCGATCTCCAGGCCCGAGTCATCGGCCAGCACGGGCACCTCCAGCGCCGCCGCCGCGAACAACGCCTTGCCTCGGGCGTTGTCGGCGAAGGTCGCTCCGGTTTCTTCGTATTCGCCCACCTCGTCGGGCAGGCGTTCCACCGCCCACCGCGAGCTTTCCAGGAGGGCGAGCATCTCGACTACCTTGCCCTCGTTGCGTGTGGCGAAGATCAGCCGGTGCTCCGGGTTCATGTGGTCCTCAGCGAGGTCCGTCGAACGGTTCGATTGGCGTCCGGCGTTGCTCGATCAGGACCCACTCGTCGGACGGTAGTAGCGGCTTCGAGAGGTCGACGTGCCCGGCCAAGGTCTCGACCCAGCGCCCTTCGATGAGGAACTGCACGGCGATGATCTCCGGGAAGCTCACCGTCAATGTCGCGACAACGCCGTACACCGTGTGCAGCTCGGCCAAGGAGCCGCCGCCGGAGTCGTACAAGGCGCGATCGAAATCGACGTAGGCGATGCCGCCGGGTGAGACCCAGACCTCCCGGACGCTGGCCTCGGGAGCCACCGGGGAGGTCGTGTCCGTGCCGACCCAGTCGATGAGCTCCTGCACGGCGCGCTCGACCTGGGCGTCGAGGCTCGGCGGAGCGGCCACCGTGTGAAGCACCGGAACGAGCCTTTCGATCCCGGGCACGATGAGGAAGAGCTGCAGGTCCATGGTTCCGGAATCGGCGCGAGCCGACGCCAGTGCGGCTCGGCCCTCGGGCGTGGAAGCGTCGATGGAGTCGGTCTCTGTGCCCGTTGCGGTCTGGGTCTGGGCGTCGGGCGCAGGGGCGGGACTTCCTTGGGGCGGAGCGGCGGGACCCGCGTCCGATGGTGGGGCCGTCGGTGGGACCCCCGTCGCCCCCGTGGGCGCATCGGACGGGGCAGGCGCGAAGAGAGCCCACGCGGCAAAGGCCAGCCCTGCGAAGAGCAGAGCGGCGATCCCCATCACACGCCATGGAAACTTGATTTCGTTCCGACTCATTCGGGCTGCGGCTCCGGAATCGAGCGGGCTGCGGTCAGCGGGGCGAGCCACCGCCTATCAGCGATTCTTGCCGGCGTCGATATCGGTTCAGACTCTCGAAGAGCATCTCGGCAATCTGCTGGCGATAGGAAGAATCCGAGAGCAAGCGCTCTTCCGCCGGATTTGAAAGAAACCCTACCTCGACGAGAACGGCCGGCATGTTGGCGCCCTTGAGAACACGGAAAGGCGCCTGCTTGATACCGCGATCCGTGGCCTCTCCGAGCGTGTTGAGCTTCGACTGGATCATCTCGGCCAGCACGCTGCTCTCCTGTAGATGAGCCGTTTGCGCCATGTCCCACAGCAGCATCTGCAGCTCGTCGTCGCCCGATGCCGGTCCCTGAAGTTGCAGCGCATCGTTCTCGATCGCCGCCAGGCGCAGTGCCTCATCGTCGCTGGCACGATCCGACAGGAAGAACGTCTCGGCGCCTCGAACACTGCGCCCGCGGTAGGAGTTGGCGTGGATCGAGATGAAGGCATCGGCCTTGAGGTTGTTGGCGAATGCGGTGCGTTCTTCGAGGGTCTTGTCGATGTCGCTTTCTCGGGTCAGTCGAACCTCGATCCCGAGGCGCTCCTCGAGCATGCTGCCGAGACGTCGCGCGATGTCGAGGACGAGGAACTTCTCCGTCAGACCCGAAGGGCCGACCGCGCCGATCTCGGAGCCGCCGTGTCCGGGGTCGATGACCACCGCACGGAACCCTCCCTGCGGTTGCGCCGGTTGCTCGATCGTCGCTCCGCGGAGTGGGGCGGACGCCGCCAAGGTGGCTGCTTCCGCCGTGCCTCCGACCGGTTCATGGGCGATGCCCGCCGTCGCCAGCGCGGCTACGGAAACCACCACCGCCCCAACAAGCACACGCACGCGCGGGGCCGCTCGAACGTCACGCCACACGCGTGCTGATCGCCACGCGCGCGCTGGTCGAGGCCCGTTCTCGCTATTCATTGGCGTCTCGCCGGAAATGGTTCCTTGTAGCCGGGCCCGTCGGCCCGGCACCGTCCACCCACCCGCCTATCGTAAGCCGACGCGCGCCCGTGGTGAAAGCCTGTCGGGCATCGTTGTGCGCACCGACGGTCAGCGACACGCGTGACCGGTCAACGTTCGTCGACCGCCGGAGCCCGGGCGATTCTCTCGTCGCGGTTGGCGGCGTGGTAGAGCAGCGACGCCATCACCACCGAGGCCTGCTTCAGGTCCTGCTCGTTGATGCGCTCGTACGAATCGACATTCGTATGATGCGTGCGAACGTCATAGTCCTCGTACGAATGGATCGGCTGAAATCCGGGGATGCCCTCGGCGATGAAGCTGAGGTGGTCGGTGCAGCAGATGCCGCCCATCGTGAGAATGGTGGAGTCGAGGTCGGCGAAGGGAGCCAGATTGGCGGCGAAGAACGGTCGAGCGGCTTCGTTTCCTTCGAGGAAGAAGCCCTTGATCGGACCGGCGCCGGGATCGAGGTTGAAGTACACCGAGAAGTTCTCTCGCGCCCGAGCGTTCTGCTCGCCGGCGAGGTGCCGTTCGACGTAGCGCCGGGAGCCGTGCAGTCCCTGTTCTTCGCCGGCCCAAAGCGCCATCCTGATCGTGCGGCGCGGCCGCACGTTGAGCGCCTGCAGGATGCGCATCGCCTCGAGCACCGTCGCGGCGCCATCGGCGTTGTCGGTGGCGCCGGGCGCCGAGTGCCAGGAATCGAGGTGGGCGCCGATCATCACCACCTCGTCGGCGATTTCGGGATCGGTGCCGCGAATCTCGGTGATCACGTTGTAGCCGTTGGTGTCCTCCTCGTGAAACCGGCTGTCGATGCCGATCCGGAGCTTGACCTCGATTCCGAGCGCGAGCATGCGGGCGATCATGTTGTAGTGCTCCGAGGCGAGCACGACGGTCGGTACCGCGCCATCGTCGTCGCGATTCTGGCCCAGCACGAAGATCGTGCCGTGTTGCCCGCGGCTCGGTTCGAGTGCCACTGCGGCTCCGCCGCGCCGCAGCATCTGCGCCAGCTCTCGCTGCTGCTGCCGCGCGTCACGTGCCGCCTGGCGTTCGGCATCCAGCCGCGCCTGTTCCTCCTCGGATACATCCGTGCGGCTGTTCGGGCTCCACCGGGTCGCCGTCGAATCCGACCCCGCGTCCCTGTAGTCGGGAGGGTAGTCGCGATCCTCGGTGATGAACCGTGTCTCCTCCGCGCGGGTCATCACCATGGCGCCGGCGAGCCTTCCTTCCCATGCGGCAAGCTCGTCCGGATCGAGGCCCGCCAACATCAGGGGCTCGCCGATGATCTCGCCCTCCGTCGGTGGGCTCCACGCGCGGGGATAGCCCATCAACGGCATGTAGCGAGGCTCGACCATCTCGACGGTGAAGCCCTCCAGAGTCCAGCCGCGTCCGAACTCGAAGCTCTCGAGGTGGGCGTCGTCCAGCCCCCAGGCCAACAACTGATCGCGCGCCCAGCGAGCCGACTCGTTATACGCCGGCGAGGCCGTGAGGCGTGGTCCGAAGACGTCGACGAGCTGGCTGAAGCTCGCCCAGACCTGCGATCGGTCGAGGCCCTCTTCGCGGATCTTCGCCACCATCTCGAGATCGACAGGCTCGTCCTGCGGCGGACCGGTGACGGGACCTCTGCCGGGGGCGGCGACCAGCCCAGTGACGGGGCCCGCGGCGGGGTCGGCAACCTGACCGGCGACGGGGGCGGCGATCAGCCCGGCGACCACAAACGCACCGCAGGCTCGACGCAGGGAAATGCGGATCGGACCAATCGTCGAATCGAGCATCAGGACCTCCACTCCGCGATGCGTCGCAGACCTTCAGAGATATCGGATTCGCTGGCGGCAAACGACAGCCGGAGGAACTGCGCCGCCTGATCGCCGAATGCGGCCCCCGGCACGGTGACGACGTCCGTCTTTTCGAGGATGTCCAGTGCCACTTCGAGGCTGTTGCCTTCGGGCGCCGCTTCGACCATGACGAAGAAGGCGCCGTGCGGCTCGATCCGGGGCAACCCGAGCTCGCTGTCGATGGTCTCGAGCATGAGGGAGCGTCGGCGGGCGAAGTCGGCACGAGTGCGCTCGGCGCGTTCGGCACTACCCGGCCCCAGCGCCGTCAACGCGGCGAGCTGCGCCAGCGCCGGCGCGCAGGTTACGGAATGCTGGTTGATGGCGGTTACGCCGGCGATGAACTCCGGCGGCCCGACCACCCAACCGATGCGCCAGCCCGTCATTGCCTCGGTCTTCGAGAGGCTGTTGACGACGAGGCCGCGACTCGAGACATCCCCGTAGGACGTGGCGCGCTCGGCGTAATAGAAGTGCTGGTAGACCTCGTCGGAGATGACCGTGAGGTCGTGCTCCTCCGCCAGCCTCGAGAGCTTTTCGAGCTCGCCGTAGGGGATGACGTGGCCCGTCGGATTGGAGGGCGTATTGATCACCACCGCCCGGGTCGAAGGCGTGATCATCAGCTCCAGGGAGTCGGCGGAGAATCGAAAGCCGGCGTCGGCCATCATCGGGTAGCGAACCGCCGTGGCGCCTGCGAGCGACGCCAGGGCTTCATAGGTCGGAAATCCGGGGTCCGGCACCAGGACCTCGTCGCCGGCGTCCACGGCGGCGAGCATCGAGCCCAGGAGGCCGCCGTTGGCTCCCACCGTGACGCATACCGACTCGGGCCCGGGGCTGCCGGGGCTGCGCTCGGCGACCAGCTCGCGGAGCTCCGCCATGCCGCCGTTGAACGTGTACCCGAGCCTCCCTCCGTCGAGCGCCTCGCGGGCGGTGGCAAGGATCTCCGGCGCCGTGTCGAAGGCCGGCTCACCGAGACCCAGATTGATGGCGCCCGCCGGGGCTCGCTCGAACACGCGGCGGATCAATGACAGTTTTACTCCCTGAAGGCGGCGTGCGACGCCGCGCCGTTCGTTCACGTTCTCAATGCCTCCTCGAGCGCCGCAGCGGCGTCGGTGCTGTCATCCCGATATTTGACGATCAGTGGGCTGGCTACCTGCAATCCGTGCTCGGTGGCGAAGTCGCCCGCAACCCGGCGGCTCCCCGGTACGACGACGGCGCGGGGCGGGATCACCAGCGGTTCGCTTTCGTGGGCCCGTAGCACGCATCGGTGGACGATATCGAAGACCGGCGTCGAACGCGTCAACACCACGCCGGCGGCCACGACCGCCTCTCTTGAAACGCGTGTCCCTTCGAAGACTCCACAGTTGCCGCCGATCAAGACGTCGTCCTCGACGATCACCGGCAGGGCGCCGATAGGCTCCAGAACGCCACCGATCTGTGCCGCCGCCGAGACGTGCACTCGTTTGCCGAGCTGGGCGCACGAGCCGATCAACGCGTGCGAGTCGATCAAGGTGCCGTCGTCCACGTAGGCGCCGATGTTGACGAACATCGGCGGCATGCAGATGACGTCGCGGCCGATGTAGGCGCCGGAACGGATCGAGGAGCCGCCGGGAACGACACGTACGCCTTCGGACGCCTCGAACCGGCGCGCCGGAAGAGTGTGTTTGTCGACGAAACCGAGAGGGCCGGCATCGTCGGTGCGTTCGTTACGGCCGAGCCGGAACCCCACGAGAATGCCCTTCTTGACCCATTCATTAGTGTGCCATCCTCGCTCGTCGGGAGAAGCGGCTCGCACCGCGCCGGCTTCGAGGGCGTCGCGAAATTCCACGTAGATGCGCTCGTTGTCGGTGTTGAGCGCGGTAGCGGGCAGCTCGTAAAGCGCCTCGATGGCCGCGGCGAGCTCAGCCGTCTTCATCGTCCCGGGCCCCTCCCATGATGTCGTCGAGCACATCGGCGAATTCGAACAACCCTTGCTTGCCGACGATCCAATGGGCCGCCAGCAGCGCGCCATCCGCGAATCCGGCGCGGCCGCGCGAGGTGTGAACGAGCCGGATCGCGTCGGCGTTGCCGTCGAAGCCCACGCAATGCTCCCCGAAGGCGCTTCCTGCCCGCAGGCTGGTGACGTGCAGTGCATCGCCATGGATCGCGCCGGAGGGGTTTCCGGTCTGCAGCTCTCTCTTGCGGCTACTGCCACTCACGATCAACTCGGCCAGACGAAGCGCGGTGCCGCTCGGGGAGTCGGTCTTTCCCCGGTGATGATGCTCATGGACGTACGGATCATAGTCGTCGAAAAAATCAAGAAGACGCGCCGCGTGTTCGGCCAATCGGAAGAGGACATTCGCGCCGATCGAGAAGTTGGCGCCGTGCACGACGGCGCCTCCACGTTCGGCCACCAACGCTTGCACAGCGTCGAGCTCGCCCGCCCAGCCCGTGGTGCCGATCACCAGCGGCACCCCCAGCTCGGTGATGCGCTCGACGTTGTCGAGGACGGCGCGCGGGCAGCTGAAATCGACCGCCACGTCGACGTTCGAAAACGCCCCGGCGACGATGCCCGCTCCGCCCACGTTGCCCGCACCGTCGAGCCTCACGAGGATGTCATCTCCGCGCCGGCGGGCGGCCGCCTCGAGCTCGCGGCCCATGCGACCGTATCCCAGCAGCGCCAGCTTCACGCGTCATCCTCGCTATCGACGATGAGCTCGACGAGGTCGTCGACGTCGACCTCGAAGCGATAGCGGGACATGTCGAGGCTCCCGCTGGGCGTGAACTCGACCCCCTCGGCCTCCAGTCGAGCCTGTTGCCGGCCCGGCTGCTTGCCCTCCGCTGCGTCCGTCGAGGAGCGTCCGGCGGCGTTGACCACGCGGTGCCAAGGAACGTCCGCGGGACAGTCGTGCATCGCCCAGCCCACGGCACGCGGCGTGAGCGGACGACTGCAGATCGCGGCGATCTGGCCGTAGTTCATGACCTTGCCGGCCGGTATGAGGCGGACGATCTCGTAGACCTCGTCCCATGCACTGGATGCCTTCATCGGAGCCTCCGAGCTCCCGCCGATGCTACCAGAGCAGCAGCGCCGGGCGGTCGCCGAGCACGGGGGGTGGTCGCGGCTCGGCGGGGTGGGCGCCGCGCGACGGGTCGGGCGCCGCACGGCGGGTGGGGCGCCCCGCGGCGGGGTGGTCGCCGAGCACGGAGGGGCGGTCGGCGCTATCCTTGCTGAAGATTCATTCCGATCGAGACTCCCTATTGAAGCCCCCTGGTGTTTTGAGGATGAAATGACTGCCCGAGCTTTCCTGCGTGCATTCGTGTTGCTGGTTCTCGCCGGCGCCGTGGCCGCCAGCCATGTGCCCCTCGCCGGCGCCGCTCCGGTGCCGTTTACCGTGCCGCAGGCCGAGGACGACGGCGGCTGGCCGCGCCAGATCGACGATGAGCGCGCCACGATCGTCATGTATCAGCCGGAGGTTGAGCAGTTCCAGGGAAACACGCTCAGTGGCCGCGCGGCGGTATCGGTCGCCATGCCCGACGACGGTGCCACGCCTGTCTTCGGAGCCGTGTGGATGGATGCGCGCATCGAGACCGATCGCGAATCCCGCATGGTCGAGATCCTCGATGTCACCGTCACCGACGTTCGTTTCCCCGAAGCCACTCCGGAACAGGAGCAGGAGCTCATCGACGTCCTGGAAGACGAGATCCCGCAGTGGCAGCTGGTGATCTCGATGGACCGGCTGGTCGCCAGTCTCGATGTGGCCGAGCGCGAGCGTGAGTCGGCCAACCTGCGCATGGACCCGCCGACGATCATGGTCGTCGACTATCCGGCGGTCCTGATCTCCATCGACGGGGAACCGTTGACGCAGCCGGCCGACGAGGACGGCCGCTACATGCGGGTGGTCAATACGGCGTTCACGATCGTGCAGGACACCGGCACGGAGACCTACTACCTCTACGCGGGTGAGGATGCCTGGTACGCCTCGAGCGACGTCGCGTCCGGATGGCAGGTGACCCGCAACGTCCCGTCGGGCGTCGAGGCACTCACGCCGCCCCCTCCCGATGTCGAGGGGCTCGAAGAGGCGGAGGAGGAAGCGGAGACTCCCGAAGCGATCCCACAGATCATCATTGCCACCGAGGCCACCGAGCTGATCGTCACCGACGGCGCGCCGGAGTACTCGCCCATCCTCGGCACGGAGCTGCTCTACGTAACCAACAGTGAGTCCGACATCGTCATGGAGGTGGCGACGCAGCGGCACTTCGTCATCCTGTCGGGACGCTGGTACGCATCTCCGAGTCTCCAGGGTCCCTGGGAGCACATTGCCCCTGGTGATCTTCCCGATGATTTCGGCAAGATTCCGCCCGAATCCGACATGGGCCACCTGTTGGTCAGCGTGCCCGACACGCTGGAGTCCAACGAGGCGGTGCTCGATCAGCAGGTCCCGCAGACCGCGGCGATCGATCGCTCCGCGACGCTGAATGTCGAGTACGACGGAGATCCGGAGTTCGCCGCCATCGAGGGCACCGGCATGGAGTCCGCCCTCAACACGGGAACCCAGGTCCTGCACGCCGAAGGCCGCTACTACGCTGTCGACGAGGGAGTGTGGTTCGTCTCCGACACCCCGGAAGGGCCCTACTCGGTGGCCACGACGAGACCCGCGGAGGTCGACTCGATCCCGGCAAGCAACCCGAACTACAACGTCAAGTACGTCTACATCTACGACGTCCAGCCGGAAGTGGTCTACGTCGGCTACACGCCGGGCTATACGTCCAGCTACGTGTACGGAGGCACGGTGATCTACGGCACCGGCTACTACTACGTGCCGTGGTACCGCACCGTCTACTATCCCCGCCCGCCCACCTGGGGCTTTCACGTGCGCTACAACCCCTGGTACGGCTGGGGAGTCGGCTTCAGCTACGGCACCGGCCGCTTCACCTTCAGCATCGGGTTTGGTGGCTGGGGTGGTCATCACGGTTGGTGGGGGAGGCCGTACTACGGCTACAGGGCCGGCTATCACCGTGGCTGGCACCACGGCTACCGCGCCGGAGCCCGGGCCGGTTATCGCGCGGGGCGATACACCGCCGCTCGCAGCAACATGTACCGGACCCAGAACAACCGCGCGCGGGTGTCCAATCAGCCGGCGCGGGCCAATCGTCCGACCGCTACGTCGGCGCCGAATCGCGCCAACAACGTCTACTCCGACCGCAGCGGCAACGTGTATCGGCAGAATCAGAGCGGCAACTGGCAGCAACGCAGCGGCAACAACTGGGAGAACCGCCAACCGAGCACGCAGAACCGCTCACAGCTCGAGCGTAGCTCGCAGTCGCGCAGCCGTGGAACGGCACGCACCCAGAGCTCGAGAAGCTCGCGGCCGACACGCAGTGGAGGCCGGGGCAGGGGGCGCGGCTAGCGAGTCGGCCGGGCCGCCGGCGCTCAGGGATAGAGCCGTTCGATCCTCCAGCCGTCACCGTCGCGGTGGTAGGCGACGCGATCGTGCATGCGGTGTGCCCGGCTGTTCCAGAACTCGATGCGTTCCGGACGAACACGGTACCCGCCCCAGAACTCGGGGCGCGGTATCGGTTTCCGGGCGTACTTGGCCTTCAGCTTCAGGTAATCCGCCACCAGCTTCGCGCGGGACTCGAGCGGAGAGCTCTGCTTCGAGACCAAGGCAGCCAGCCTGCTGCCGCGTGCGCGGCTGTCGAAGTAGGCGTCCGACTCCTCCGCGGTAACGCGCTCGACCATGCCTTCGACGCGAACCTGTTCCTTGATGCACTCCCAATAGAAGCAGAGCGCCGCCTGCGGATTGGCGTCGAGGTCGATCGCCTTGCGGCTGTCGTAGTTGGTGTAGAAGACGAAGCCGCGCTCATCGATGCCTC
>CAYSHI010000379.1:0-9585 GCA_964430745.1 uncultured Acidobacteriota bacterium
TTCAAGGCCGCCTCCGTTGGCGCGATGGTCGGCAACTGGGCGGCGGAGACCGGGCCGGGGTTCAACTTCGACGTTTCGCTCTGGTACATCGGCGACACGCCCTGGGACAACCCGGAGGAATGGGCACGGCGCTCTTCGATCACCCACGTGAAGAACGTCACCACGCCGACGATCCTCTTCCACGGCGCCCGCGACGAGACCTCCAGCGTCGGGCAGAGTCTGATGTTCTTCACCGCGCTGCGTGACATCGGCAAGGCGCCGGTGCGCTACATCAAGTTCCCGCGCCAGCGGCACGGTATCGAGGAGCCGAGGCTGGAGCGCGTCCATCTGATCGAGGAGATCCGCTGGTTCAAGAAGTACATCGACGGTATCGAATGGGAGCCGTGGGAGGAGAGCTAATCGTGGCCAAGATCTACGACCTGGAACAGATCAACTCCGTGCTCGACGACATCGACCTCGTCTCCTACATCGAGGAGGGCTTTGCCGCCTACTCGCGTGGTGAGGTCGTCGTGCCGCCCGTGGGCGAGATGATCTTCGACGATCCGCGTGGCGAGGCCCACATCAAGTACGGCTTCATCAAGGGCGACGATTACTTCGTCATCAAGGTGGCGAGCGGTATGTACGACAACTACAAGATCGGCTTGCCGACCAACTCGGGCCTCATGCTCCTGTTCAGCCAGAAGACGGGAATGCTGCTCTCGGTGCTGCTGGACGAAGGGCACCTGACGGGAGCCCGGACAGCCGCGGCCGGCGCGGTGGTGGCCAAGCACATGGCGCCGCAGCACGTCGAGCGCATCGGCATCATCGGGGCGGGGGATCAGGGGCGACGTCAGCTCCGCATGCTGGAGTCGATCGTCGATTGTCGCTCGGTCACGGTCTGGGGCGTCAGCCAGGAAGAGGTGGAGGTCTATCAGGCCGAGATGGCGCCCCTCGGCTACGACGTCAACACGACCCTCGAGCCTGCCGAGGTGGCCGCGGCGTGCAACCTGATCGTCACGGTCACGCCGGCGAACGAGCCGCTGCTGCAAAGGGCCGACATCCGCGCCGGCACGCACATCACCGCCGTGGGGTCGGATACGGCCGAAAAGCAGGAGCTCGACCCGCAAATCCTGGCGGACGCCGACATCGTTGTTTCCGACAGCCTGGCGCAGGCCGCCTCCCGTGGCGAGATCTACCAGGCAGTATCGGCCGGTGTGTTTGCGTCGGACGCCGTTGTCGAGCTGGGCAAGGTCATCGTCGACGAGGGCTCGGGGCGCCAATCGGACGAGCAGATCACCGTGGCCGACCTCACCGGCGTCGCCGTGCAGGACATCCAGATCAGCAAGGCCGTTTTCGCCGCTCTCGACGGTTCGTAGCGTTCGGGACGGCCGCATCGTCGAGGTTCCGGGCACCATGTCCGAGTCGACCATCATCACCGCGGGCGCCATCGTCTACGTCGCGATCCTCGCGGCGATCAGCGTCTACGCCAGCCGCAACGTTCATGACAGTGCCGATTTCGTCGTGGCCGGTCGCAGGTTGCCGCTGTGGCTGTGTGTCTTCACGGTCTTCGCCACTTGGTTCGGCTCCGGCACGCTGATCGGCGCAGCTGGCGCGGCCTACAGCGGCGGCCTGATGGCGGTTCTGGCGAATCCTTTCGGCTCGGCGCTGTGCCTGCTGCTCGCGGGGCTGTTCTACGTGCGCTTCTTGCGAAGGATGCAGCTGTTGACGCTTCCGGATCTGTTCCGGCAGCGTTATGGGCGGCCGGCGGAGGTGCTCTGCGCGGTCTGTGTGATTCCGGCGTACGTCGGCTGGGTAGCCTCGATCTTCGTTGCTTTCGGCACAGTGCTGAACACCGTTGCCGAGGTGGATCTGGTGACAGCGATCTTCGTCGGGGCGGCAATCACAGTCGCCTATACGGCCGCTGGCGGTATGTGGGCGGTATCGCTGACGGATTTCGTCCAGGCGCTCATCATCATCGTCGGGCTGGCACTGTTGTTTCCATTGGTGATCAGTGACTTCGGCGGCTGGAGTGCCTTCGTCAGCGCCGCACCGGCCGGCCACTTCAACCTCGTGCCCGAGCCGACGCTTTTCGGCTGGTCCATGTTCCTGCAGGGCCTGCTGGTGATCGGCCTCGGGAACATCGCCTCTCAGGACCTGCTGCAGCGGGCCTTCGCGTCGCGCGACGAAGCCGTCGCGCAATGGGCTATGTACATCTCCACAGTCCTCTATCTGACGGTGGCGATGATTCCGGTGCTGGTCGGGATAGCGGGGGCGGTGCTCATGCCCGACCTCGCCAGCCCCGAGTCGATCCTTCCGGCCATGGGCAAGGCTTATCTGCATCCCGTCGCCATGGCCGTGTTCGTCGGCGCTCTGTTCGCGGCTTTGATGAGCTCGGCCGATGGCGGGTTGCTGGCCCCGGCCAGCATCATCGGGCGGAACTTGCTCGGCCTCTTTCGCCGGGATCCGACAGAGCAACAGGTCCTGGCGGCGATGCGCTGGTCCATCGTCGTGCTGGGTGTCTTCGCGCTCTTCATCGCGCTCTATTTCCAGAACGTCTATCAGCTGATGGTCAAGTCGTTCTCCATCCTGATGGTCGGCTTGTTCGTTCCCATGACGGCGGCGATCTACTGGAGGCGGGCGAACGGTCCGGGGGCAGTCGCGAGCATCGTGATGGGGGTGCTGACCTGGCTCGGACTCGAGAGAATCAACGCCCTGACCGAGGTGCAACTGCCGGCGGAGCTGATCGCTGCCGGGGCCGGGCTCGCGGCGCTCATTGCGGTGACCTGGCTGACGCTGGGTTGGGCTCGACCGCTTCCGGCCACCGACCTGAACGGGAACGTCCTCGAGTACCGAGGCCGGCTGGGATTGCTGGGGTTCTCGGACGCGCGCGTGCCGAAAGGCGGGTGAACGGTGGCAACCCGCTGCGGCGTCAGAAGATCTCGATCGGCGTTCGCAACCGTGCCTCTTTGCGCGTTGTGAAGTCGATAATGATGAGCTCGACGACGTACTTGCCCGGCGCAAGAGGTCGCGGCAGCTGGATACTCGCACGATGGATGTTGTCGTCGTAGCGGAGCAAGGCCCCGGCTTCGACCACCGCCCACGGATTGTCGACCGCTTCGCCGAGCTCGTCGACGGGCAGCACCCGAAGGGTCGCCATGGGCTCCGCGCCCCCGTAGACCTCCGCAAACGCGGAGATCGTGCTCTGCGCTGGGGCTCTGCCGGTCACCAGTGGTTGCAGCGAACCGCCGCCGGCGAGCACCCCGAGCATGAGGTCCGATATCCGCCAACCCGTGGACGGCTGCGGTACCTCGACCTCGACCTGGGAGGCTCCGATGTTGCCGGTGGCGGAGTCGAGCACGGCGACGCGGAAGTCATAGGTGCCGGAGTCCAGAGTCCACCAACGCCAGTCGAGGTACACGAATGGTTCGGCATCTGCCGTGAGCTCGCCGTCCACAACACGCCGCAGGACTTCCCTGTCGAACTGCTCGACGGAGCGCTGTTCATCGTCGAGCGCGAGGAACAGGACGCGCAACGGAGCCGCATCCAGCCCGCTCGAATCCGGAATCACCGGGCCGGCTCCGCTGATCGACACGGCGAGCTGCACCAGGGGTTGGCCGACCGTGTTCCACTTGCGAGACACATGGGTGCTGACGTCCAGACCCCGGGCTGCGCCGGGGAGTTGCAGCGCCGCGGCCGCGGCACGCTGGTTGCGCTCCTCGTCGGCGAGCGCCAGGTAGCCTTGCCGTTGGCGCACGGAGAGCCCCGGCCGCTCGACGCGCACCGAGATCTCGTGATACTCGCCGTCTTTCGGCGACGGCGGCGTGTAGGCGAGCAAGTAGAAGCGGCTGGTGTCATCCTCGATCTCAGCCAACGCCGAAGGAAGCTCGCTCCAATGGATAAACGCTCTCCCTCCGGTCTCTGCCGCCGCCTCCCGCAGCGAGTCGCGCATCGCCTCGAGGGACGACTGCACCTCCAGCGAGGTCAGGACGTTCATCACACCCGCGCTGCCAACCTGCGCCCCGGTGCCGGCCTGTCTGAGGTCTCCCCGCGGTGTCGGATCGATTGCATAGATACTCACGTTGGCGCTGTTCGCTGCCTGATGGAGTTCTTCTTGCGCCTCGATCAGCATCCGCTCGGGCATGCCGGCGGCGAACTCCGTGCCCCATGTGTCCTTTGCCGTATTGCCTCCTGCGCTGCGGCCTCCGCCCCCTCCGCCGGCGCCTGCGCCCCCTCCGGACAGAATGGCGGTGTACGGCCCGCCTTCCATGAGCTTGACCCCGGACGACACCCACACCAGCGCCTTCCTTCCGGGGCGCGCTCCGAGCGCGCTACAAAACTGGGTGAGGTGCCGCAGCGAGTCGAAGCTGCGCTGGTTTTCCTCGGCCTCGAGCGATTTCACCTCCCAGCCGATGCCGGGCTGTCCCAACGATCGCGCAACGTCTCCCATGCGGCGGTAGATGGAGTTGCCGAAAGCGGCCACCTCCTCCAGTACCTCGGTCGCCTCCCTGAGCTGTGCCGTGTCCGAGGTGAACGGGACGAGTTGCCGCACCCGGCGGTTGGAATCGACGATGTATGCGGCGCGCGGCACCTGCAGGCTGTCGGTATCGTCGATGACCTCGCGCCAGGCCTCGGCGAAGCGGGCCTTGTTGGTCATGTCGATGGACGTGCCGTCGATGAAAAAGACGATGGCGCCGAATTTGCTGGCGTCGCTACCGGCCGAGGCGTCGTCGGGCATCATGATGCCGCTCGGTTCAGCCTCCGGGGCACGGCCTGAGGCGGCACGTTGCACGACACCGCTACGCAGGTCGACCAGCTGCATGTCGACGAGACGTTGTTCCTCGCCGTCCTCGAAGACGCGGAAGTCCTGCGGCCGCAGGTCGTCTACGAAACGGCCGTCATCGTCGGTGACGATGACGTCAACGCGCACCAGTTCGGTGGCGCCGCGGAAGATCGGTTGCTGACCCTGCGCCGCCACCACTGCGGGCGCGGCGATGGCCGCAGCCACGAAAAGAGCCGTCCACGATCGCATGTCTCCTCCTTGCGGAACGAGACGCAGGCAATGTCGACCGGAGACCAGATCGACCGCAACCCACGCACGACGATCACGCAACACCATCCATGGTGACCCACCGCCGCTGCCGGCGTCCAGCACGACGGGAGATCGGGCGCCCGTGGACACGATGGGCCGTCAGGCTTGGTAGGATGCCTGGATGCAGCAAACGCACCCGAAGATTATCCAGGGCGGAATGGGCGCCGGCGTCTCCAGCTGGACCCTGGCCAACGCCGTTTCGAAGGTCGGGCAGCTCGGCGTGGTCTCGGGCACGGCCCTCGACCTCATCCTCCCCCGCCGCCTGCAGGTGGGGGATCCCGGCGGCCACATGCGCCGGGCACTGGCGAGCTTCCCGATCCCCGAGATGGCACAGCGCATCCTCGATCGCTACTTCGTGGAAGGAGGCAAGCGGGCCGACGAGCCGTTCAAAGCCAAGCCGATGCTCGTCATGCAGCCTTCCGAGCGACTGGAAGAGCTGTTGGTCGTCAGCAACTTCGTCGAGGTCTACCTCGCCAAGGAGGGGCACGACGGGGTCGCAGGGATCAACTATCTGGAAAAGATCCAGCTGCCCAACTTGCCCTCGATGTTCGGCGCGATGCTGGCCGGCGTGGACTACGTGCTCATGGGCGCGGGCATTCCCGTGGCGATCCCCGGCATACTCGATCGTCTGGCCGAGGGACGCGCCGTGGAGCTTGCGGTCGACGTCAAAGGCCCGTCGGGGGCAGAGCGGGTCATGAACCACTTCGATCCGCAGCGCTACCTCGCGGCTGCCGACGTCAAGATCGAGCGTCCACTCTTCCTGGCGATCATCTCGACGCCGACACTCGCCACCATGCTGGTCCGCAAGGCCGATGGCGAGGTGAACGGCTTTATCATCGAAGGACCCACGGCCGGCGGCCACAACGCCCCGCCCCGCGGTCGCCCGAGCCTGTCCGAGACCGGTGAGCCGATCTACGGTAGCCGCGATGTCCCCGACCTCGAGGCGATGCGCAAGATCGGCAAGCCCTTTTGGCTGGCCGGTTCCTACGCAGCTCCGGAGCGTGTCGTGGAGGCCTTGGCCGACGGCGCCGCCGGCGTGCAAGTGGGAACCGCGTTCGCCTACTGTGCGGAAAGCGGTCTTTCGCCGGAGTTGCGCCGGCAGATCCTGGAGATGAGCCGCCGTGGCACCGCCCACATCTTCACGGATCCCGTCGCCTCGCCCACAGGCTTTCCCTTCAAAGTGGTCGACATGGAGGGCACCATCTCGAGCAAGGATGTCTACGAGGCGCGCGCGCGCGTGTGCGACCTGGGCTATCTGCGCCACGCCTATCGTACGGAAGAGGGCGAGATCGGTTTGCGCTGCCCCTCCGAACCGGTGGAAGACTACCTGCGCAAGGGTGGGGCGATCGAAGACACCGAGGGCCGCAAGTGTGTGTGCAACGGCCTGATGGCGAATATCGACCTGGCCCAGGCGCGCAAGAACGGCTACGTGGAGCTGCCGATGGTCACCTCCGGTGACGACGTCGCCGAAGTCGCGCGTTTTCTCGCCGAAGGCCAGACCGACTACTCTGCGGCGGACGTCGTCGCCCACCTGCTCTCGGCCGTAGAAGACGCTGCCACGCAGGAGATGAGCCGAGAGTCGGCGATCTGAGGGGCGGAAACATCGCCTTCCGCCGGCAGGTGCTCGATCTCCTCCGCCCCTCTTAGCCGCCGCGCAGACCCTCGATTTCCTCGACGGTCTGGGGCTTGTGTGGGCCGAGCCGCCGGAATCCGTCGGCAGTTATGAGGAAGTCCTCCTCGTTGCGTAGCCCGCCGAAGTCGCGCCACTTGTCGAGCTCGTCGAAGTCGATGAACTCGGCGCAGCGTCCTTCGGACTTCCACAGATCCATGAGCTGCGGGATGAAGTAGATGCCCGGCTCGACGGTTACCACGAAGCCCGGCTCCAGAGGTCGCGCCAGGCGCAGCGACTTGAGGCCGAACTGGGTGCTCTTGGGCTGCCCGTCGTAGCCCACCCAGACTTCGCCGAGGTTTTCCATGTCGTGGACGTCGAGACCCATCATGTGGCCCGTGCCGCACTGGAAGACCATGGCGTGCGCGCCGGCTTCGAGCGCCTCGTCGGTGTCGCCCTTCATGATGCCGAGGTCCTTGAGGCCGTCGAAGATCACCCGTGATGCGGCGAAATGCACGTCCCGGAAGGGCACGCCGGGGGCGAGGGTTTCGACCGCCGTCACCTGCGCCGCCAGCTGAAGCTCGTAGATGGTCCGTTGCCGGTCGGAGAAACGTGGGCCGACGGGGAAGGTGGACGACAGGTCGCCGGCGTATCCCATCGCCGTCTCCGCTCCGGCGTCGAGCAGGAACATGTCCCCGTCCGACAACGTGTTGGAGTGCACATGGTTGTGCAGGATTTCGCCGTGGATGGTGGCGATGATGGGGAAAGAGATGCGCCCGCCGGAGGCGTCCGCGATACGGCCGACCTCGGCGGCGATCTCGGCCTCCGTCATGCCCGGACGGGCCATGCGGATGGCGGCTTCGTGCATGGCGACCGAGACTTCCACGGCGCGGTCGATCTCGGCGACCTCCTCGTCGGACTTGATGTTGCGCTGGTCAACGACGGCGCGGGCGAGGTCAGTGGATGCCCCGGCCTCCACCTCGGCGGGCGCCACGCCCAGGAGCTCGGCGAGCCAGAGCGTCGTGTCGGCCCGGTAGGGCGCAAGGTAGTGCACGTCTCTTCCCGCTGCCCGGGCCTCCGTCACGGTCCGGGCGACGTCGGCCCCGGGTCGGGTATCCGATACGCCGACCCTCTCGGCCCGCTCGGCGATCGTGGGTAGATCCCCCATCCACACGATGTGCTCGATGGTGAGCTCGTCCCCGAATAACGTGGCGGTGCCCGCATCCACGTCGATGATGGCGGCGAGCTCGGGCTGATCCAGGCCGAAGTAGTACAGGAAGGTGCTGTCCTGCCGGAAGGTGTAGCAGTTGTCCGCGTAGTTCATCGGGCTCTCGTTGTTGCCCGGTAGAACCAGCAAACCACTGTCGAAGCGGGAGGCCAGAGCGGTGCGGCGGCTTACGTAGGTGTCGCGGGAGAACATGGCAAGCTCACGTAGCTGTGTCCGAAGAAGATGGGAAGAGGATAGGAGAGCGGACCGCCTTGCCCAAGTCGACGGCCTCGTGTCGGGAGGACTCCGGCGAAGCGAGGGACGGGCGGACCGCCGGTAGGGGAGTTGTCCGGCGGGCGAATCTCAGCGCCCGATCACCAGTTGATAGCTGGAGCCGGCCCTGGCTTCGAACTCGAAGCTGCCATCTGCCGCTCGGGTGAACGGTACCGGCCGGCCGTCGAGCAACACGCCCGACAAGCCCGTGCCCGCGACGGTGCAACGCCCGTCGACCGACGCGTCGACCCGGGCTTCCGCGAGTAAGCCCTCCGCCCACGCCATCGACACCGTGAATCCACCCCGGGCGCGCAGCCCGCTCACCCGCCCCTCGGACCACTCCGCCGGCAACGCCGGAAGAAGTCGAATCGTGCCGTCGTGCGATTGCAGCAACATCTCGGCGATGGAGGCGGTGGCGCCGAAGTTGCCGTCTACCTGGAGCGCTTGCCCGCAGCGCGAGAAGAGGTTCGGCAGCGAGGATTCCAGCAGCAGGGCGCGGAACTGGTGGAGAGCCTCGTCGCCGTCCAGGAGGCGCGCGCGCAGCCCCATCTTCCAGGAGTACGACCAGCCGCACCCGCCGGTTCCCCGTCGATCCAGGGAGACGGCGGCCGCCTCTGCCAGCTCAGCGGAAGCCGACGTGATCTCCGCGCCGGGGTAAAGGCCCCACAGATGTGAGAGATGCCGGTGTTCCGGCTCGATCTCGTCGTAGTCCTCGATCCATTCCTGGATCTGGCCGTGCTTGCCGATCTGGTTGGGCGCCAGCCGGGATCGCGCCGCGCTCGCTTCTGCCGATAGCTCCTCGTCGAGCCCCAGGAGCGCGGCCGCCTCGACGAACTCCGCGAAGATCTCGCGGATGATCTGCATGTCCATGGTCGGGCCCACAGCCATCGTGCGCGCCGTCAGATAGAGGCCGCTCACCTCGTCGAAGAATCGCCCGTTCCCCGGCCAGGCGGGGAAATTCTCCGGTGAATTCGAAGGTGCCGTGACCAGCCACCCGTAGGTCGGATGCTCGACGAGAATATCGAGGAGAAACTGCGCCTGGCCCCTGAGCAGCGGGTAGATACGTTCCAGGTATGCCTGGTCGCGGCTGAACCGGTAGTGCTCGTAGAGATTGGTCATGACCCAGGCGCCGCCGACCGGCCATGCACCCCACGAAGGGCCGTCCATGGGCGTCGTCGAGCGCCACAGATCGGTGTTCTGGTGCAGCACCCAGCCGCGCGCGCCCCAGTGCTCGCGCGCCGTGGCGGCGCCCGCCTCGGCAACCTCGCGGGCGAAGCGATCCAGCGGCTCCACCAGTTCCTGCAGGTTGCCCGTCTCGGCGGGCCAGTAGTTCATCGGCAGGTTGATGTTGATCGTGTACTTGCTGTCCCACGACGGATTGGGGCTGTCGTTCCAGATCCCTTGCAGGTTGGCGGGCTCGGTGCCCGG
>CAYSHI010000380.1:0-6488 GCA_964430745.1 uncultured Acidobacteriota bacterium
GTCTACGGAGTCTCACAAGCGGGCAGTCTCGTTTACGTCCCGGGGGCTGGGGACAATCGATACGCACTCGGAGGGATGGAGCGTGACGGGAACCATGGGTCCCTGGCGCACGCGCCCGAGGCCTTCGTCCTGTCGCCGTAAGTTATTGATTCTAAAGAGCCGACGCGGGGATTTGAACCGCGGAACTGCTGATTACGAATCAGCAACCGGGGGGCCTTCGCCCTTAGCCGCCGTCCATAATCCGGTCAACGATAACGATCGCAGCGTCGATCAGTGGCTGACCTTCCGCTTGGCTCAGAACTCCCCCGTTGATCAACCCCTGCAGCTGGTTGATGAACGCGCGAATCTGGTTCGTGGCCGCGATTTCGTTTCCCTTCTCCAGCGATTTCAGAGCGTTCTCCAGCTTCGAGATCAGCGAGTTGCCCTGGCCACGGTTGAGACTGCCATCGACGACGAGCGCGTCCACATCATCGATCAGTGCCTCGATCAGCGGGCGTGCGGCCGTCCCCTCCACCGTGATGATGACGTCGTCGGAGTCGGTGGCGCCGTTGTCGTCGGTCACCGTGAGCGTGATCGTGCGGGTCCCCACCGCCAGATTCACCGTCGGGGTGGGCCCGGTGCCGCCGGGCAGGGGAGTGCCGCCCTCCGACCACTCGTAGCTGACGATCGTGCCATCCGGGTCACTGGAGCCTGAACCGTCCAACGTGACCATCTCGGCACCGCTGTTATCGGTGTCGGTGACGGTCTGGTCCGGGCCGGCGTCCGCTGCGGGCGGCTGGTTCCCGGGAGTGAACGGATCCACCGTGATGATGACGTCGTCGGAGTCGGTGGCGCCGTTGTCGTCGGTCACCGTGAGCGTGATCGTGTGGGTCCCCACTGCCAGATTCACCGTCGGGGTGGGCCCGGTGCCGCCGGGCAGGGGAGTGCCGCCGTCCGACCACTCGTAGCTGACGATCGTGCCGTCCGGGTCACTGGAGCCTGAACCGTCCAACGTGACCATCTCGGCACCGCTGTTGTCGGTGTCGGTGACGGTCTGGTCCGGGCCGGCGTCCGCTGCGGGCGGCTGGTTCGCGACACTCCCCACTACGATCTGCAGAGTGTCTACCGCCGTCTCGTCGTTAGCCGCCCCCTGTCCGAAGTTGACGCTTAGGCCTGCCCCGGACATGGTGAACGTCCCACTCGTCGCGGGGGCCTGCCACTGGAAGTCCCAGGAGACCGTGCTCCCGTTCTTCGGTGTGCTCTGAACGATCTCGCCACTGTCGAGGCGGGTACCCTGGCCCGTGATGGCGATCAGGGTGCCACCGTCGACCGCCACGTCCAGACCGCCCCCGTTTGCATCTTGCGCGCTCGCATCCGGGACGATCTGGAGCGTGAATGTACCGGTCGCGCCAGCGGCGAGGCTCGCCGGCCCGGACAAAGTGACGGTCGGATCCGAGTCGTTCGGGCTGTTATGGCACGCGGTGCAGGTGGGTCCTCCTCCTATCCCGGAGTAGCCACTGACTCCGCCGCTCCGCTGGGAGGACACGTGGCCCAAGTCAACCATCAAAGTCGCATCAGAAGGCGCGACGGGGTTGTTCGCGTCACCCCCACACGCCATCGCCACGACCACTGTGCAGGCAAGGAGCAGGAACCCGACACGACGCAAGGCGACCGCGGATGAAACAAAGCCGATCATTCGAGACATATTCCCCCCCAAGGGAGCGATGAGAACTCCCAAAACACCAAGCCCGGCGCCGGGGCCAACGTGTCGTAGTTTCATAACCCGAAAGTCGGCAGTTCGAATGCCACTCCCCCTGCCCACTTCGCGTATCGTCCATATTCATACGCGTATATCTGCTTTCATGTCAAGCTAAGCGGTTTCCTGCTGCGCCTGGCCGGACTCGGATAGCTGCCCTGTTCGAGTCGCGTTAAGCCGCAGCCTGTCTGTTGACGCTTTGGTCGGCAGGCAGGTACTTTCCTGCCGGCAGGGAGACATGGAGACAGGCACTCGCGGACCAGGCTCATCCCCGAGGATCTTGCCGAGGATCCTGATCCTCTTGCCCGCCTGAAGGGCGAAGCGCACCTGCTCGCCGCCCTCAACCATCCGAACGTCGCCACGATTCATGGGTTCGAGGAATCCGACGGCACACGCTTCCTGGTGTCTCGCGCAGGGGTCCGTCCGGAAGAGCGGCTCACGGTCTGCGGCTGGGCTCGAGCGCGAAGGTGATCCAGGCGCTTTTCGCGTCCGGGTAGTCGGCCGGGTAAACGCGCACGCGCCAGGGGTTGAATTGCACCAGCGACTCCCAGATCTCGAGCGGCATGGGGCCGTACGCGAAGCGGTTCCCGGTGACCTGGAACGTTCCCGCGGTACGGAACTGCGCTTCGCCGACGTCGTACTCGATGACGTAGTTGGCAGTCGGTGATCCCGTCCACTCGCCGCCGACGACGCCGGCGGTGTCTGCGAAGCTCAGTCTGGCGCCGTCGGTCGGAGCCATGATCTGCGGCGCCGACGCGGGGCCGGGCGGCCCGCGCCGGGGCGGGGGGGCCTCCTGCAGAGGCGCGACCCAGTAGTCTGCGCCGCCATGCCCGTTGAAGAAGCCCTCGAGCATGTCACCCAGCTCTTCGGCCTTCGCCGCCTCGACGGCGACCAGGTCGGTCGTCTCCTCGGGATCAGCCGCCAGATCGTAGAGTTCGCGGCTCTCGTTGCCTTGCAGGTCCTTGCGCACGATGAGCTTCCAGCCTGGCGTGCGTAGGGCCCACACGAAGGCCTTCGCCGTCTCGTTGCGTGCCTGAAAGCCGCCGAGAATCGACTCGGCGATCAGCGGCCGTTGCCCGCAGGGGCCTCCGCGCATGCCACCGCTGAGGTCGCGCCCGTCCAGCCCCTCGGGAACCGCGAGGCCGGCAAGCGAAAGCACGGTCGGCATGACGTCGATCTGGCTCACCTGGCATGACGGGCTGCTGAGAGGCAGTTTCGGCACGCGGATGATCAGGGGGATGCGCAGGACCTCGTCGTACAACTGCGCGTATTGGGTGGTCGATGCGTGGCCTACGAGGCCGTGCTCGAAGAGCTCCTCGCCGTGGTCGGCGGTGATCACGACGATCGTACGAGCACTCAGTCCGGTGGTCTCGAGAGTGTCGACCAGCTCGCCGAAGAAATCGTCGAAGTACTTTAGCGTCGAATCGTACAGATCGACGACGCCGCGTCGCTCCTCGGGCCGGAAGCTCTGCAGTTCGGCCGGGATGACGATGTGGTTGCGGATCTGGTCCAGCCCGGGGGTGCGGGCCACGGGGCCGAAAAGCTCCTCGTACTGGGGCTGCGGACGGTAGGGGAGGTGGAGCGAACGGTAGTGATACCAGGCGAAGAAGGGTTCGTTCTCGGCCGTTCGCAGCCAGTCGAGCAGGGCGCCGCCCTGTTCCGTTTCCGCCCGCGGCCGCGGCCAGCGGGCGTCGACCTGCAGCGCGCGCAGACCGGGGATGGGCGTGAGAAACGTGATGTCGGGAACGTGGTAGCCGGCGTCGTAGAACAGACTCTGCAGCGTCGGCAGGGTGTCGTCGAACACGCGGCCGCGGGCGTCGAGACCGTGCCGTGCCGGGTACACGCCGGTGAGGAGGGAGAACACCCCCGGGAACGTCCAGGCGGATACGCCGATGGCGTTGGGGAAAACGGCGGCGTCCTCGGCGAAGGCATCGAACCGGGGAGTGGTGGGCCGGTCGTAGCCGTACACTCCCAGGTGGTCGGGACGCATAGAATCGACCGTCAGCAGGATGACGTTCACCGACGCCCGTTGAGCCGTGCCGCGGGCGGACTCTCGATTCTGCGGGGCGGGTGCCCTTCCGCCAAAGCCGGTCGACGACATCGAGCTCTCCGGCGCCGACATGCCGGTGGCCAGCATGAAGACCGCGACGACGATCAGAAAGGTAGGTCGTCTCATTCGTCGGTCCCCCTGAAGACTGAGACTTCCGGCTCGAACTGAACTACGAGGGCGAGGGCGAGGGCGCCCGAGAGGGCGTTGAGAAAGACGTCCTTCCACTCGAAGAACCGGCGCGGCAGCACGTGCTGGATGAGCTCGTCGCCCAGGCCGATTCCGGCAACCAGGGCGATCGTGGCCACGTGGAGGGCGACGCCCGCGCTGTGCTGCCGCAGAGCGCGATGCGCTAGATACGCCAGAAAGCCGTAGTAGAGAAAATGGGTCTTTTCTGCCGGCGTGAGCTGCAGCAGGCGCAGGCTGAGGGCGTATATTGCAGCAACGCTGGCGGCAATCGCCCAGGAGCGGGCACTCGGGTTCGGGCGACGCGCGGCCAGCCAGGCGATGCCCGCACCGCCGAGCACCAGGCCCGCCAGCGCGATGTTGTCGCTCCAAAAGCGGGAAGCGCCGACGAACCAGCTCCACGCCTGGCGTCCCACCGGGAGGGTGGCGTAGATGAACAACGTGAACAGGACGACCCAAGCCCAGCGAATCATGCCGGATGCTACACGCGCCGGCCGCGACGCATCAAGGTGGCCACTGCTGCCGAGCGTTTCCGGGTTGAGCAGAGCTTCCCCATCGGACACCGATCGCCTCTGCGACGGCTTGATCGAAGCCTGCTGGCTCGGCGCGCTCGTGCTGCTGCCGCTGCTTTTCGACGTTCACGCCGAAGCGCAGTACGAGCCCGCCAAGGTCGTGATGCTGCGTTCGATCACGGCGGTCGGTGCCGCGGCTTTCGTCGCCGGGATGATCCTGCGGCGCCGGGCGCGGTTCCGCCGGGAGGTGAGTCCCCTCGGCCGCATGCCGTTCGTCGGCGTGGCCCTGTTGACGGCGGTCGCGACCGTGCTCGGCAGTCTCGTGTCGGTGGCGCCGCGGATGAGCTGGCTGGGATCGTACGCGCGCGAGCAGGGCGTGCTGACTTCCTTTTGCTATCTGGCGCTGTTCTTCCTCGTACTCGCCCGCTTCCGGCGGGCCGCGCAATGGCGCAGGATGGCGTTCGCCGTCATCGTCACCAGCGTGCCGATCTCCGTCCTCGCCATCGCCGAACAGCTCGACGCCGACCCGCTCCACCTATCCGGCGCGAGCCTGCGGTCCATCGGCACGCTGGGCAATCCTGTCTTCCTCGCCGCCTATTTGCTGTTTGCGGTCTTCGTGACGCTGCAGCGGCTCCAGCCGCAGCACGACGCGGCGCACCGCGATACGGCCGTGCGGACGACGACGTACGCGTCGATCTTGGCGCTGCAGATCGCCGCCATGGCCGCGACGCAGAGCCGTGGCCCCGCAGCCGGTTTGCTCGCTGGCCTCTTCGCCGTCAGCCTCGTCGGCCTGATCCGCACGAAGCGCGGATCCTTGCTGCATCGCGGCCCCACCTCCGGGGCCGCGGCAGCCGCGCCTCGCCGCGTTCTGCGTCGAACTCGCCGATGGGTATGGACGGCGCCGATCGCCGCCGGCCTGGTGCTGGTTTCGCTGCTCGCCGCGGCCGCTTTCCCCGATTCGCGCTTTGCGCCTTTACGCCGGATTCCCTACGTCGGCCGCTTGTCGCGCATGTTCGACCTCGAGTCCGAGAGCGTGCAGGTGAGGTTCGCCGTGTGGAGCAGCATCGCCGACCTGTTCGCCGACCCGGCCGGTCGCCTGCCGCCGCCCGAAGCCGACGGCTTGCTTTCTTTGCGCCGGTTGTTCGGCTACGGGCCGGAGACGCTCATGCTGGTGATCGGGAACGACTACCCGACGGAGATCGGCGAGCGATACGGGTGGGAGTTCATGGCCGACCGGGCCCACAGCGAGACTTTCGACGCCCTGGCGGGCACCGGTGTGCTCGGTGCTCTCGCGGTTGTGTGCCTGTTCGCCGTGATCTTCTTCCGCTCGCTGGTGTGGTTGCTGACGATCCGCCGGGCGCCGGAGCGGAAGCGCTTGTTGGCGACGTTGCTCGGCCTCTCGGCTGCAGGCCTGATCGTGCCGTCGTGGCTGACAGGCTCGTTGCAGCTCGCCGCCATTGGCGTGCCCCTCGGGCTCCTCGCCGGGATTGTCGTGTGGGCGATCCGCGAGGGCATTCGTGAGCGTTACGAGCCGTTCTCCCGGGAGTATCCCGCTCGGCTGATTCTGATGCTTTTCGGGGCGCTGGTCGCACACTGGGTCGAGATCTCTTCGGGTATCGCAGTGACCACGACGCGTGCCTACTTCTGGGTTCTGCTCGGCGTCCTGGCCGTTGCCGGGAGCGGACGGCTAAACCGGCCTGGTTTCACCGGGGGCCACGGCGAAGTCGAGAAGTCCGGCAGCGCCGGTGGGGTCGACGAGGACGCGGCGCACGCCGCTACGCGCGGCAGGGGAGTGGCCCGGTACGGCGCCGTCGGGGGATTGCTGTGTGGTGTGGTGATGACGACTCTGGTCCTCGATTTCTTCGCCTACACGTCGGCAGCCGTCACCGTTCGCGCGGTGCTGGCCGATGCGCTTCTGGGCCACGCCGACGGCCCTCCCGGCGTCGGTTGGCTTCTGGCCCTGACGTGGGCAGCGGCGCTGTTGCTGCTCCTCGTCGAGCGGCTCGGG
>CAYSHI010000381.1:0-15921 GCA_964430745.1 uncultured Acidobacteriota bacterium
ACGGCCTTTGCGGCACGTGAGGCGATGTCGCGCGGCACCAGGTTGCCGAACGCGGGGTAGCGCTCTTCGAGGTAGTAATAGCGCTCGTCTTCCGGGATATCGGTCGCAGCCCGTGTATCTCCGGCTTTTCGTGGAACCCATACGCGCCCGTCGTTGCGCAGGCTCTCGCTCATCAGCGTGAGCTTCGACTGGTAGTCGCCGGCCTGCGGGATGCACGTCGGGTGAATCTGCGTGAAGCACGGATTGGCGAAGAAGGCGCCGCGTTTGTGACAGCGCCAGATGGCCGTAGCGTTGCAGTTCACCGCGTTGGTGGAGAGGAAGTACACCGGCGAGTAGCCGCCCGTGCACAGCACCACCGCGTCGGCGGCGAAGGACTTGATCTCGCCGCTGACCAGGTCGCGGGCGACGATGCCGCGCGCGTGACCGTCGACGATCACGAGATCGAGCATCTCGTGCCGGGCGAACATCTTCACGGTGCCGGCGTCCACCTGACGCATGAGCTGGCCGTAGGCTCCCAGGAGGAGCTGCTGACCGGTCTGGCCGCGAGCGTAGAACGTGCGCTGGAGCTGCACGCCGCCGAAGGAGCGGTTGGCCAGCAGGCCGCCGTATTCGCGCGCGAACGGCACGCCTTGGGCAACGCACTGATCGATGATGTTGAGGCTGAGCTCGGCGAGCCGATACACGTTGGCCTCGCGCGAGCGGTAATCGCCGCCCTTGACGGTGTCGTAAAACAACCGCCAGACGCTGTCGCCGTCGTTCTGGTAGTTCTTGGCGGCGTTGATTCCACCCTGGGCGGCGACGCTGTGCGCCCGCCGCGGCGAATCCTGGATGCAGAAATTCAGGACGTCGTATCCCTGCTCGCCGAGCGAGGCGGCCGCGGCACCGCCGGCGAGGCCCGTGCCGACGACGATGATGGTGTGCTTGTGCCGATTGGCCGGCGCCACCAGTTTCATTTCCTCGCGATACTTGGCCCACTTGTCCCGCACCGGACCGGCGGGCACGTGTGTCTCGGGCGCCCAGTCGACCTCGGTCGCCGCGGGCGTCATGGTGGCCGTGTCCTGGGCTTTCTCGCTCACTGGACGCCTCCCATCGCCGCAGCGACGCCGGACGCTGCCGGCGCGTCAATGAACAAGTAGATGCAGATCGGAATCATCAGAAAGCCGATCGCCATAATGACGGCGAACGCCAGCCCGGCCGTCGTGATCAGCGGCATGTACTTGGGATTGTTGGCTCCCAGGCTCTGGAATGCGCTCCAGAAGCCGTGCCGCAGATGGAAGCCGAGAAGAATCATGATCAGCGTGTAGCCGGCCACCTGAATCGGGTCCTTGAAGGTCTCGATCACGAGCCGGTAGAGATCCCGCGCCTCGTGCCCGTCGAGCGTGGTGACGTAGCCCTCGGCTTCGGCCGGCCCGAGCCGGAACGCATAGACGTGACCGATCAGGAACGCCAGCAGGATGACGCCCGTGATGATCATCGTGCGCGACGCCAACGTCTTCTGGCTCGGCCCGCCGGCATTGCCCGAGCGGACGTTCTTTTGCGGGCGCGCGCTGCGCTTGTCGAGCCACACGCGGACACCGGCGTAGGCGTGCGCTACGAAGAGAACGACGAGACCCGTCTCGGCGATCGGCAGAAAGAAACCGTGCGCGAGCGAGGTCAGGAAGTGTGTGTACTCGTTGAAGGGATCAGGCCCGACAAGGAGCATGAGGTTCCCCGCCAGATGCGCGACGACGAAGCCGCACAAGGCGAGTCCCGTGACACCCGAAAGGATCTTCTTCCCGACCGACGTCATGGGCCAATCGTCACCCGCGAAGGCCCGCAGGGCAAGCCAACCGGAGCACGAAATATCGACTACGGTCGCCCGGTCTCCTCGATGCGGTACAGGAACCGCCGACCGCGCAGGTACAGCTCGTTGCCGACGATCGCCGGCGATGCCTCGAAGCCGTCGTCCAGGGTGTTGGTGGCCAGAACGCGAAAATCGCCACCGCTCTCGATGACCATCGCCGCGCCGTCGCGGCCGACGAGATAGACGCGGCCGGCGGCGCCGACCGGCGAGGAGTAGACCTCCTGCAACCCATCGAGCCTCTGAGGCCCGTAGTGCGGCGCCCCGGTCTCCACGTCGACGGCGGTAAGAATGGGCGAATTGCTCTTGAGGAAGTACAGGGTTCCGTCGTAGAGCAGCGGTGAGGACACGTACGGAGTGTCGCGGTTGTGCTCCCAGAGGATGGCCCCGGAACCCGAGATATCGCCCTGGGCGTCGGCGAGGCGGACAGCGCGAAGCGCCTCGCCGCGATAGCCGCTGGTCAGGTAGGCGATGCCGTCGGCGAAAACCGGCGACGGGATCGGATTGACGGTGAGCCCGGGGCCTTCCCAGATGAGCTCGCCGTCGGTGAGGTCATAACCATAGGTGCGGTTCTGACCGGCGGTGATGACCTGGGTGCGCCCGGCCGATTCGACGACAAGCGGCGTGGCCCAGGTATCGGGCTCGTCGCGCGGCCGGCGCCACAGCTCCTGGCCGGTGCTCTTGTCGAGCGCCGCGATGAAGGACTCACCCTGGTGATCCCACACGACCACCAGCTTGTCACCGTGCAACACCGGCGTTGCGCCCTCGCCGAACCCGTTGCGAATCCTCATCTCGCCGAAATCGACGTCCCAGACGGCATTGCCATCCATGTCGAAGGCGTAGAGGCCGCGCGAGCCGAAGAACGCGAACACGTGCTCACCGTCGGTGATCGCCGAGCTCGAGGCCCAACTGTTGTTTGTCTGCTTGCCTTCGTGAGGCGTCTCGCTGCGCACCACTCTGCTCCACAGCACGCTGCCGTCGGCCCGATCGAGCGCCATCACGGTGAAGTTCATGTTCGGCGTTGGCGCCGCCTCGCGGCGACCTCGACGCCGTTGCTGCTCCGCGTCGGAGATCGCGCCACTCGCAGCGTGGGGTTCGTCTCCCGCGCTCCCCTCCCCGGCCCGTGTGTTCTCAGCAATCATCGGTCTGGAGGGCATGGAACCCCCCGTTGTCGCGTCAGCCGCCGGTGCCGCGTCAACCCTCGGTGTCGCATGAGCCACCGGCGCTGCATCGGCGACCGGCACCGCGGCGAGCAGGAATATCTTGTCGTCCCATATCACCGGCGAAGCGTACCCGTCGCCGGGAACCTCCACCTTCCAGGCGACGTTGTGGCCCTCGGACCACTCGCTCGGCGGGTTGCCCATCGGCGCCTCACCGCTGAACAGCGGACCCCGCCATTGCGGCCAATAGCGCTCATCGAGTGGGGCGGGCGCGGATCCCGCGACACTCAGTGAGAGAAACACGATTCCCACAGCCACCGCGCAAGCGGCGTTCAGAGGCACTCTTCGCATGACGTTCTTCCTGTATGGGAGCACGTTCGGTGGGGATCTCAGCGCGCCTATACTACTCGGCGGGAGGGCGAAAGACAGTTGTTCCTCTCACTTCAGACCGGAGCCCGGTCGTCGAAGACGAACCCCGCGAGAGCGAACCGACCTCCCGCTCAACCGACGTCGAGGCTCAGCGTGATGCGTCCTCGCTCGCTTCGAAGTCGGGGTTGTAGGCGATCCGCCAGATCTTTCCCCGCTGGCCGTCGGAGATGTAGAGGGTGCCGTCCGGCCCGACGGCCAGGCCGGTGGGACGGGCGATTCCATCGTTGCCTAGCTGAATCGGAGCGGGTCCCGCAAAACCGTCGGCGAAGACTTCGTAGTCGCCCACCGGCAGTCCATCCTGCATCGGCACGAAGGCTACCTTGTAGCCTTCCTGCGGCAACGGCGCGCGGTTCCACGAACCATGGAAGGCGACAAACGCCCCACCCCGGTAGCGCGGTGGAAACTGGTCGCCCTCGTAGAACACCAGGTCATTGGGCGCCCAGTGGCCCGGAAACGCCACGAGAGGCTCCCCGAACCCACCGCAACGGCCGACCTCCCGGCCGTCTCCGCCGTACTCCGGCGCCAGCAAACGCTTGTCCTGGAAGTGATCCCAGTAGCAGTAGGGCCACCCGAAGTCCGCGCCTTCCGTGACCGCCATGAGCTCCTCGGAGGGCAACTCCGCGCTCTGCTCGTCGTTGAAGTAGTCCGGCCAAAGGCTGGCGAACGAATCCCGGCCGTGCTGCAAGGCGTACAACTGCCCCGTGTCGGCGTTCCAATCGAGCGCCATGGCGTTGCGAATACCGGACGCGTACAGGGCGCCATCCCCTTCCTGGGTCTGTCCGGGGGTCTCCGCATCAAAGCGATAGATCCCCGCCTGCCGCTCCCGCTGCGGGCACGGATCCATACCGGCGGAACCCGGCGCGCGGGCCTCCTGCTGGCACGCGTTCGAGGGCGCCCCGACGTTGACGTAGATGTTGCCCGCGCCGTCGAAGGTGAAGGGCTTGGAGGCGTGCTGACGCTGCTCCGGAAATCCCTCGACGATGATCTCACCGTCCGGGCTCGGTAAAAGCTCGCCGACAAGCGGGTATCGATACACCGTCGACGGCGTCGAGAAGTAGAGGAAGTCGTTGTAGATGTCCATGCCGGTTCCGCCGGCCTGATCGCCGAAGTCCTCTTCGACATCCGCCTTCCCATCGCCGTCGGTATCCCGAAGCGCTCGCATCGGAGGTCGCGGCGGCGGTGCGTCGGCGTCGCCCCGGCGTCTTCGCACGGCTTGTGTGGCTACGTAAACATCGCCGTTGTCGTTGACAGCGAGGTGACGCGCGCGGCCGAGATTGTTGGCGAACACGACGCCGCAGAAACCGTCCGGCAACGTGATGCCGATATTCGGATCGCAATCGAAGGCGACCGGTGCGAAATCGACGGTTTCGCCGGCATCCCCGTCACCGGCTCCGGTACACGCGGCAGCCAGAGAAAGCGCGGCGATTGCCGCCAGAATCACGTAGGCGGGTTGCTTCTTCATCATCGGTCCTCGTCTTCGGGAGGGGATCGAAATCGGCGACATCCGGACTCGGCAGGACGGACAAGAGACCGGTCACCGGCGGCCCATCATCTCGGCCCGGCAACTCACGGTCTTCTTCCACCTTCGAGATCGCGCAGGAACGCTACTGCCTGCGGGTCATCGGGGGCAAGTTCCACGAGCCGGCGCGCATAGCCGATGGCACGCTCCCTCTCCCCCAAATCCCTACTGAAGGCGGCTGCCCCGAACAACAACTCCGGGTCGACGGGAAAGCGTGCCAGGCCGGAATCCAATACCTCCACCGCTCCGCGCAGGTCCCCCGCCGTTTGCAGAGCGACGGCGTATACATACAGGTAGTGAGGATTCTCGGGGGCCCTCCGTGAGGCCGTCCGCAGCGCCTCGACCGCCTCGTCGAGCCGTTCCCGGCGCACCAACAGGAGCCCCAACGCGTAGTGACCGTCGCCGGCGGCGGGGGCGATCTCGATCGCCTGTCGCAACAGCCGTTCTCCCTCGTCGTCACGCCCGGTGACACGATACAGATCAGCCAGGTTGATGAACGTGGGCACGAACATCGGCTCCAGGCGCAGCGCCGTCAGGTATTCCCGCTCGGCCTCCACCGCGTCGCCTTGTTGACGCGCCAGCCACCCGAGGTTGAGGTGAGCTTGGGCGCGGTCCGCCGACACGTTCTGCGCCTCCCGGTACTCGTCGAGCAACTCTCCGACCGCATCGCGCCGCGCGGGCGGTATCTGCTGTGTCGGTATCGGCGCCATGAGTCGAGCCGCCTCCAGCCGTACCGAACGGCTGGGATCGGAAAGCATCGGTAGCACCAGGCGCACGATCGTCGCGGGATCCGCGACATCGAGCGCCGTCAGCGCGCCCGTGCGCACGAGCGGATCCGCGTCGCCGAGCGCCGACGCGATGACGCCGATCGTCGCCTGCGAAGAGGGCAACATTGCCGACAGTGCGGTCGCCCGCGCGATGCCGGGTGCCTCGCCGTCGGCGGCGAGCGAGCGCAGATCGGTTTGAGCGGCTGCCGTGCCCCCACGACCGGATGCCAGCAGCTCTCCGTAGAACGCTTTGCGTTCCGGTCCGAACCAACGTTCGATAGCGTCGGCGGACCAGCGATCCCCCTCTTCAGCGTGGCAGTCGGCGCACGCGTTGGGCGTACCGTACGCGATGCTCATATCCGGTCGCGGCGAGCGAAAGCTGTGGTCCCGCCGCGGATCCACAACCATGTAGGTCGTCGCGGCCATGTGGCAATCGACGCACCCCGACCCCTCCGTTCCCACCTCGTGATGGTGATGCTCCGGTGTGTCGAACTTCGGGCCCAGGTGACATCGGTTGCACAGCGCGTTGCCCTCGTTGTACAGCCCCAACGAGTGAGGCTCGTGGCAATCGGCGCAACCGACCCCCTTTTGGTACATGCGACTCTGCAGGAAGGATCCGTAGACAAAGACCTCGTCGAGGATTTGCCCGTCCGCGTGGTAGAGCCCCGCATCCAGCAACGCCACACGGTAGAAATCCGTCGCCGGTTCGCCGAACTCGTAGTCGTGCGCAACGGCGGCACGACGGGCGTGGCATCGTGCGCAGATCTCCACGTCGTAGGCCGGAGCGCGCTCGGGATTGCGTGTCGCCAAACCCGTGACGGGGTCGATATCCCAGGAATGATCGACGATGCGGGGAAATCCCACCTGCAGACCCATCTGGGCGGTACTGACTCCGGCTTCTCGCGCCGAGGGGGCCACCTCGCCCGGTCCCGGCCGCGCAACCCAGTCGTCGGCCCACGCCACATGAGTCGAGCTCGGCCCGTGGCATGCCTCGCACGACACGTCGACCTCGCTGAATGTGGTCGCGTAGCTGTCGGTGGTGGGGTCGTACGCCTTGCTCAGGTCGGTCGAGTGGCAGTCGGCGCACATGTAGTTCCACGTGTAGGCAACGCCGGTCAAGTGCATCGGATCGCCCGGCTCGTAGCGCTGCCCGGGCTGCAGGTGGAACCAGCGCTGCCCGCCGTCGCCCGCCGGCCGGCTGTCCCACGCAACGTCGAGCGCCTGCAGCCGCCCATCCCGGAATTCCACCAAGTACTGCTGGAGAGGATCGACGCCGAACGTGTAGACGATCTCGAACTCCTGCGCAGCCCCATCCACGCCTTCGGCCTCGACCCAGAAAGCGTCGCCGCGACGGAAGAATCGTGTCGTTACCCCTTGGTGCTCGAACGATGCGTCGTCGAAGTCGCCCAGGACGGCGGTGCCGAGCGGAACCTGCATGGCGAGATCGTGGTGTGATCCCCTCCACAGCTCATCCTGTAGGGCGTGGCACGGGGCGCATGCCTCGCGGCCGACGAATGTGGCCGCGGACGCGTCGGCCGACGCCACGCCGGGCGGGTCGCCCTCGGCGGGAGAGCGCGACGTGCACCCCACCGCCACCAAAGCACAGAGACCGGCGCAGATGATCGCCGGCGCCCACTCGCGGGCGGCTACCTTCAGGGGGCGAGACACGACGAGCCGTCGGGGCAAGAAAGGCATCCGCACATCTTGTGTTGCCCGGCGGGCTCGGGCAAGCGTGGCGGGGCTACGATTGATCTTCGTGGTCGGCGCCCCTTTGCCTATCATTTCTTCGTATGACCGACGATCCTGACGACCCCGGCTTCGACCAGGCGGCCTTCGCCGCGGCGACAAGCGAGTGGGACATGCAAGAGCGACGCAGCTTTCCGCGCACGGGATTGGAGCTGCCCGTGCACCTGACGGTGGTGCCCGGAGGCAGCAGCGACAACAGCCTCTCGGCCAACCTCTCCGGAGTCACACGCGACGTCAGCCGTGGCGGCTGCGCCATCATCACCGATCAGGAGGTCGCCGAGCGCACGCGTTGCATCGCTCGCTTTCCGCTCTCCACCGGCAGGATCGAGCCGGACACGGTATGGGCCGAGGTCCGGCGGTCGAGAGTGCATGGCAACGGCGTTTTGCTGGGGCTGGAGTTCGATACTCCCCTGGACGCGCTGCGCATCGCTCCGGGAACCGAGCGAGAGTCCGAGCCCGATCCTCGAAAGGTGCTTGTGGTCGACGATCAATCGGGCATTCGCGGACTTCTCACCCGCTTTCTGGGTGAGCGCGGCTTTCACGTCGAGGCCGCTGCCGACGGCGAGGAAGCCTTCCGCATGCTCAAGCAAAGCCCTCCCGACGTGATGCTGCTCGACCTTTATCTGCCACGCCTCAACGGCCACGACCTGCTGCGTCGCATGCGCGAGATGGACATCTCGGTGGAGCTGATCTTCACGATGTCCGGCTACGCCGACACGTCAGACGCCCAGGAGTGCCTGCGTTTGGGCGCCGTCGATCACCTGCTGAAGCCCATCGATCCGGAGCACCTGCACCGATCGATCGTCCTGCGACTGGGTGCGCAACAGCACGCCTGATCGACGGTCGCGTCAAGCGCCCACTCCGGCGGTCAGGCTGGCGTCGATCTCTTCCGTGAGGGTGGGAAAATCGAAGGGCTTGGCCATGAAAGCGACGGCGCCGAGCTGCCGGGTGTTCTGCACCATCTGATCGTCCGGAATGCCCGAGAGGGCAATGGTTCGCGTGTGCAATCGCTCGCCCTGCATCGCGTACAGCACGTCGAGGCCGCTCATCTTGGGCAAGTAGATGTCCAGGAGCATCAGGTCGGGATCGTGCTCCCGCACCGCGGCGAGGGCCTCCTCGCCGTCGGCCGCGCTATCGACGATATAGCCGCGACGCTTGAGATAGCGGGTCAGGACCGCCCGCACGTCGTCGTCGTCGTCAACCACCAGGATGCTGAAGGCCATTGCCTGCTCCTTTTGCCGCCACCACGGGACCTACGCCCGAATAACGCGCTCGAGTGCCGTTTTACGGCACCGTCGACGCAAAGCCCATCTCACTGAGCTTGGCCAGAACGTCTTTCTCGAGATGGCTGAGCGAGAAGGGCTTGTAGATGAAATCCACAGCGCCCAGCAAGACGCTCTCGCGCGCCATCTCATCGTCGGGCATCCCGGAAAACGTCAGCGTCGGGATCGTGCGGCCTTCGCCTTGAAGGGCGTACAGCACATCCATGCCGCTGATGCCGGGAAGGTACACATCAAGGAGCAACAGGTCGGGCTCGCGCTCGCGGATCTTCCGCAGGGCCGTCTCGCCGTCTTCGACCGTCTCGACGACGTACCCACGCCGAGAAAGGAAGCTCTCGAGCACACTTCGCACACCTGGATCATCGTCCACGACGAGCACATTGATCGCCATGAAGCACCCCCCAAGTCGGTCCCTTGCATCGACGAATGTAAACGTCTTTCCGACTATCGCCACCCAGGGCTGCGCCTGCGTTGCGATAGACAGACCATAGCCTGCCAGCTCTGACCAACGAAGCCATAATTTACGTATCAACGCGCAGGCGTCGATTTCGCGGGGCATGGCGGTACCGGCGCACGTACCCACCCTTCGCACGATCGGCCGCAGCCGTGAAAACCGGAGGCGGAAACGCGGCTATTCGTCCACGTGGAACGACAGCATCATGCCCGCGTGCAGGTGCTCGGCAATGTGGCAGTGCATCATCCAGTCGCCCGGGTTGGTGATCTCCAGGAGGAAGTCCACGGTGGAGCCCACCGGCACGATGGCCGTGTCCTTCCACACCAGATTGGGATTCTCCACGCCATCGATCTCGGTGACCAGAAAGCGCTGACCGTGGATGTGCACGGGGTGATTCATCGGGTGGATGGTCTCCGGGTCGTTGAAAATACGGATCTTCACAACATCACCGACCTTGAAAGACCACTGGTTCTCCATGTTCTCCGCGCCCGTCGTGCGATCACGAAGAATCCACGTGACCTGCTTGCCGGTCGAGAGCCAGTTCATCATGGGCATGGTGTCGTTCCACTCCATCGGCGGAACGTACAGGCCTTTTTCGAACTCCATCGACAAGACGATCGGCAACGGCAGGTCCTTGATGCGCAACGTTGCCTCGAGCTCGATGTCCGCGGCCTTACCGAAGTACTCGCGGTAGGCGCCGATGTCCGCCTGTACGTCGTCGTGCTCGCGCAGGCCTCCGAAGCGCTCGCTGAGATCCTCGTCGACGACCTGTTCCGCGACGAATACCCGGCCGAGGAGGTCGACGTGCGGAAAGAACTCGCCGCGAAAATGGTCGATCGCCTGGATGGTGTTCTCGATCAGTGCTTCACCCGGCTGATCGAACAGGACGTCGACGACGTAACGTTCGGCGGGGGCAATCACCACACTCCGGACCCACTGCTCGCGCTCGAACTTGCTCACGTCGGAGGCGACGACCTTCACCTTGGCGTTGCCGAACGTCACGTTGAAGGTTCGTGAGTTGGCGACGTTGGTGAGAAAGAAACGGACCACCTCGCCACGCTTCACTTCGAGGTTGTAGTCGGTGGCGCCGTTGACCAGCATGACATTGCCGAAGCGCCCCATCAGCGCGTGTGTCGGTGTGCTCGCGCCGAAATGCATGAGCCCGTGCTCGTCCATCAGGATGTCGTCGAGGATGACGACCTCCTCGCGGTGCGCCGGCCCGTAATAGTCGTCGTTGGGCGGCGCGACCATCATGTTTCCGTAGAGGCCGAGGTCTTGCTGGATGTCCTCGCGTACGTGCGGGTGATACCAGTAGATTCCCGAATCGCGGAAATGAACCTCGTAGCGAAACGTCTCGCCCGGGTTGACCGCCGGCTGGGTGACGTCGGGCACGCCGTCGAAGCGGTTGTCGAGCCGCAGGCCGTGCCAGTGGACGGTGGTGGGCATCTCGATGTCGTTGCTGAAGTTGACGACGATCGTCGAGCCCTGGGGGGCGCGAATCAACGGACCGGGATACTGCCCGTTGTAGCCGTACATCACATGCGTCTTGCCGCTGATGTTGCGGCGGACGAGAGTCGCTTTCAGGTCGATCTCGTCGCCGTCCTCGAGGTCGAGCACCTCGTTGGGGCGCGCCATGGGAAACATCTCCGGGTCCATTCCGGCCCCGGGTAGGTACGGATCGTCGGGCGGTACGGCCATCTCCAGGCCGGGCATCATCGGCATGTCGCCCATCGGGGGCATGCGCCACGCGCCCTCTTCGACGGGACCCATCATGTGGCCCTCGTGCTGCATCCCCTGCATGCCGCCCTGCTGCTGCGCGGATGGGGTGGAATCTTGCGGCAAGCCGGTTGCCGCCAGAGCCAACGACAGGGCGATCAACAGGATACGGACCATGCTAGCGAAACCCGTACGTCGCGCAGGGCTCGGCCTGAAAAGGGCCGTGACCCGCCATGGTGTGCATGCGGCCGCTCCGCGACATGCCGCGCATGATGACCGGTCCCTGCCACCGCTCCGCCGGCGCGTCGCTATCCTCGAGTGTCACGACCACGAGGAACTTGTTCCAGTCGGCCTGCCCCATGACATGAAGATTCTCGTCGAGCGCGCCGAGGCGAACGACCTCCTGCAGGTTCGTATCGGTTACCCAGGCGACGTAGGCGCCGTCCTCGATCGGCTTGAGACCCTCGGCCCGGATGTCGAGGTCGTGCAGGTACTCCCCCCCATCCGCCAGCGCCACGCCGAAGAACGGCGACGCTGCCGCCGTGGTGTAGGCGAGGCCCTTTGACAGGCGTGTCCCGCGCACCCGCCCTGTCGGAACCAACTCGATGGCGTAGTAGTCCGAGGGGCCGGTCGCCGGTGCGCCCGCGGGTGTGGCCCAACCGTCGGCCGGGCCGGGGCGCAGAGCCGCCAGGCCACCACAGGAAAGGCTCGACGGAACAGCGGTGAGCATCGGCACCGATTCGCCGAGCGCTTCGACGGCGACGCGCCCGTGCGCGCCGGCCGACTCAGAGCCGGCGGCGCTCGAGGCGAACGACAGCGCAGCGGTCGGAAACATGCCGAAAACGGCAACCACCATGACCGACAACACGGCAGCCGGGCGCGGGCGGCTCACTGTCGGCCTCCCCCCCGCCCTGCATCCCAGTTCTGTACGCTCGAGATGTCGGGCATCCCCCAGGAAGCGCCATCCCATCCGAGGAATCCGTCCATGCGGAAGGCCCAGAAACCGGTATTCATGTCGGAGATGACGATCAGCCCATCGGCGTTGCGAACGTCGATTCCGAACGCGCCGTTGAACATGGCGGGACGGTCGTCGAAGGCGGGCCCGCCGATGTACGTGTCGTACCAGGCGACGGTCACCGGATTCTCCGGATCCATCATGTTGAAGACCTGCAAACCGTCGTGGTAGCCGGATACGAAGACGTAGGGAAAGCGAACCTCGTGGTTGTGCACGAGGTTGCGCCAATCGGCGGTCCACGCCGAGATCGGCCGGCGGATGTTCTGGGTCTCGCCGTCGAGAGCCGGCTGCAGGTCGAAGATGCGCAGCGGCGCGTACTGGTACTCGGTCTCGGCGATGACGAAACGGCCGTCCGGCGTAGGCGTGAAGGTGTGACCGTAGGTCACGCCGGTGATGCCGGTCAGCGAGACCACCAGCGCCGGGTTCTCCAGGTCGGTGATGTCGTAGACGAAATAACCGCCCGTGCCACCACCGTAGAAACGATCGGACTCGGTGTCCGGATGATATCCGGCGTACATGTCGTGATAGCCGCAACGACCGTCGCAATCCGGGCCCACCGGGATGGTCGCGACCAGTGCCTCGTCAGCGCGGCCCTCGACAACGTAGCCGAGGTCGTAGACCTTGGCGTAGGGGCCACCCGTGGCGAGAAGCAGCACGCGGCCGTTGCTGTGCTTGTAGATGAAGATGTTGTGGAAACCGCCGGGATCGTCGGGCGCGTGGATGCGGCCGGCTTCCTTGACGGTGCTGGCATCGGGCAGACCCGTGATGTCGAGCACAACGGCTCCGAGATCGGCGTTCGGACCACCCTGGCGAAACTGCAGCGACTGCACGACATACCAGCGGTCATCCCACTTGAAATACTTGACGTCCATGCCCCCCGTGCCGAGGTGCAAGTCCTGGTCCTCGATCCGCCAGCGGTAGATCACCTCGGGACGGCGCTCATCGCTCAGGTCGACGATGTCGATGCCCTTCTCGCCCTCATGTCCGTAGACCATGCGCCCGACGAAGGCGTAGGGACGATCGAGCTCCTGGGAAATCTCGATGTCGGAGACGCTGAGCTTGGGGCCGAGCGGAATGTGAGAGATCACCTCGATGTTGTCGCTGCCACGCTTCTCCGGCGTCCACTGCTGGGCGCCGACGTTGGCAGCCCCGACGACGATGAGCGCGATAATCGAGAGGAACAGAAGGGAACGGCGAACGTGCATAGTGACCTCTTCGGGTTGGGCCGCCTAGAGCGGCCCGAGAGTCGGGACAGGACCCTGCCTGCAATGCCCAGTTGAACCATTGAGGGGATTGCACATGGTACCCGTTACGGCCGCTCCTGTGTACTGCCCCAATGATCGGCGATGAGCCGACGGATGCGGGGTGCCGCCATGGCGAAGTCGCGTGGCAGCCGGTTTCCCGGATACCACTTCCAGAGGAATGCACCCTCGATCGCCGGTTCCGCGTCGATGGCACGGAAAGCGGCGATCATGCAGCGGACCTGCAACTCCTCGGCATCGCCGTCAGCTTGCCAGTCCCAGGGCCGTATGGCGGCCGCGGGAGAGTTGTTGTAGCCCACCTCGGTGAAGATCACCGGTTTGCCGACGCGCCGGCTGAAGGCCGCAACCCGTCGCCTGATGTCCTCCCAGCCGGCATCGAGGACTGCCTGTGAGGGGACGTGGCCTCCGGCCGACGGCTCGTCGAGCACGGGAAAGTATGCCTGGATGCCGACCGAATCCAGCGCGTCCCAGAAGCTCACGCGCTCGTAGGCATCCCAGTTGGCGGCGTAGGTGAGCGGCCCGTCGTAGACCTCGCGTACCGACGTGATGATCTCTCGCCAACTTGCCTCGTGCTCCGTCGTGCCGCCCAGCTCCGTTCCGACGACGAAGGCGTCGGCGCCCTCGGCGAACGCGGCCATGGCCACGATCCATTCCGCGTAGGTGGTGAAGAACCGGTTCCACGCCTCATCGGTTTCGTAGGAAATGTCACCGCGCCACGCGTAGTCACGCCAGTTCGCGAGATGAGGCTTCACCATGATCTTGAGTCCCCGGCGGTGAGCTTCCTCGATGGGCCTGCGGAGCCAACGCGGCGCGCTGTCGGGTGCCCCCGGGGGGGCCTCGGCCGCTCCCGGCGGACCGCCAAGCGCTGCCGGCGAATTCGCCGGAGGCGGGCTCCCTCTCTCCCCTTCGGTCGCGCCCCCACGCCGTCGGCGCCGCGGCCACGACCAGCTCACCGTCCCATCGGTACCGATCCGGCCATAGGGATGGATGGCGACCCAGTTGACGCCCATCGCCTGGAGCTCGTCGAGGGTCCCGACCATCTCGTCGCCCGCCCATTCCGAGTTGCCGCGCGGCGTCGACACGGTCATGCCGCGGACTTCCGTCCGAGCAACGATTCCGGAGACTTCATCCGCGCCCCTGCCGGCGCCGCCGACGTCGCCGCCGACAGCGACAGGCGCCGCCTCCTCCGCGCCGGAAGAGCCGCCGGCGAAGATGATCGGCGCATCGCCGGCCGGGACGGCAAGCGACACCAGGACACACCAGAGAGCAAAGATTCGAAGGGCCACGACACGGTTCCGTATGTTTGAGGAGCTCGCACATCCTCACCGCGCGCGTTTCCGGAATCAAGGAACTTTCACGGAATCATTCCGCAACCGTGGGCTCACCGACCCTGGCCCGAAACCGCCGGACAACGCACAATGTCTCGCATGGGTCGCGTGCGTCATCGGCGCAGCAAGCGGCCGATGGGTCACCGGTGCGCTGATCGGGATGGCCCTGGCGCTGTTGCACCTCGCGCTGTCCACTCACCCCCGGGTCGAGCTGCGACTCATGGCCGTGGCCTTGCCGATCGGGTACGCGGTCGACAGCGCGCAGACGGCACTGGGGCTCTTGCTCTTCGATGTGGGCCAGCCGCTGCCTTTTCTTGGCTCGAGGGTCGGCCTCTCCTGGCCTCCGCCTTCGGCGCGTTGGGCGGACCCGCCGCCTTCTACGCCGGTCAGCGCCTCGGAGCGGTGCGATTCCATCCGACACCGGGGCTCACGCTCATCGTGCTGGCGGTGGTCTGGTCGGCGTTGTTTCCGGCGCTGATGGCGCTTGCAAGGAGGGTCGCCGCGCCCGGGCCGGGTTACTATCGGCTTGGTCGGAGCTGACGATGAGTTGCCGTAAACCAAAGCCGATATTCTGATCGATTTATAGTACAATCAAGATGTTCACACGTACCGCCAAACTGGGAGCCATCAGCATGAATGCGTTTCCCTCCGCGCGCGCCGTCGGAGTAACGATGCTTCTCCTCGTTGTCGGGGTAGCGGGCTCCGGCCTCGCCTGGGCCGGTGCCCAGACCCCGAACGACGAAGTGGCCGGAATGCTCGATACGATTTTCGCGCCGGTCGCCCCGCCCGAGCAGGTCGCCGTCGTGTACAAGGACGACCTCGAGCGCGTCTATTTGGCCTTCTACATGTCCACATACGCGGACGTTCGCGAAGTACGGGCCTACAAGATCACCTTTCGCAACGTCTCCGAGTTCGCCGAGGAACAGGCCACGATCGACGAGATGATCGCCGCGGGCAACCATGCGGAGGCCTTCGACGGCCTCATCGGGGTCATGCGGCTCGACCTCGGCTCGGAGTACGTTTCCGACGTAGGCCTCGACGGCGTGCACGACGGAGCCGTGGCTGTCGGCGCGGGAAGCATGCAGGACCGCTTCCACAACCAGGTATTTGCCGACCACGCCGCTGCGAACGCCGCGTACATGGAGTGGCTGACAAGAGCTGTGGAGCTCGCCGGCGGCTAGTGTGCTGTCTCCAACATAGCTTGACACTTGCAGAGGGAATTGCGGGCGAGATCAAGGAAGGGCGAGGAAGGCGATGCTTCGGCATCGTCGACGAGCCCTGACGCCGAGATCGCGCGCAATCTCCTCTGCCCGTAGGGTAGCGGCGGGACGGGGCGATTCCTTTGTCGCGGCTTCTCGACGATGTATGCACATCGCCGTCGGCGCCTCTCCGCGGACTCGCCCCG
>CAYSHI010000382.1:0-26711 GCA_964430745.1 uncultured Acidobacteriota bacterium
CGCTGGATCGCCTTCATCTTTTCGTTCAGGTAGTACTCTTTTTGGGCCTGCTCCATCTGTTTCTTGACCTGACCCTGGATCTTCTTGTCGACGCGGAGCTTCTCGATCTCGAAGGTGACGACTTCGATGAGCTTGTCGAGGCGGGCTTCGATGTCGACGATTTCCAGCAGGTCCTGCTTGGCGGCCAGGTCGACGTTCAGGTGCGCTCCGATGGTGTCGGCGAGGCGGCTCGGGTCATCCTTCTTGACCGCGGCGAGCATGGCCTCATGGGGCAGGTTGGCCGAGAGCTTGACGTACTTCTCGAACAGGCGGGTTAGCTTCTTGGTCTTGGCGTGTACGCTGGGGCCGGGCTCGGCCGGTACCAGTGGCTTGACCACTACCTCGTGGTACGTCTCCTCTTCGGTGAACTCGATCGCGCGAGCCCTCTGCACGCCCTCCACGAGCACACGAATGTTGCCGTTGGGCTGTTTGAGGCTCTGCACGATGATCGCGATCGTGCCCAGGCCGTAGACCTCATTGGCCTCGGGGTCGTCGATCTCGGCGTCGCGTTGGGCGGCGAGGAAAAGGCGCTTGCCGCCTTCCATCGCGCGCTCCAGTGCGGCCACGGAGCGGGGCCGCCCGACGACGAACGGCATCATCATTCCGGGGAAGATGACGACGTCGCGCAGGGGCAGCAACGGGAGTGTCTGGTACTCGCCTACGGTTCTTTCGGACATACCTATACCTATCGGGTCCAGGTGTCTGGCGAGGAAGCTCGGGAGGGTGTTTCTACAGGAAAGATGTTACCCCCCTCCCTGATATGCCGCAACGACGTGGCCTAGCCGGCCTTACGCATCACGGTGAGCGGGTCAACCTCGTTCTCGACTACCTTACGGCTGATGACGCACTCTTTGACGTCGGTCTCGCCTGGAAGCTTGTACATGATCTCGAGCATGAAGTCTTCCATGATGGCGCGCAGGCCGCGGGCGCCGATTCCCCGCGTGATGGCCCGCTCGGCGATCGCCTCGAGAGCGTCTTCGGTGAACGTCAGTTTCACGTCCTCGAACTCGAACATGCGCTCGTACTGCTTGCTGAGAGCGTTCTTCGGCTGCGTGAGGATGGTGACAAGGTCCTCTTTGCCGAGGTCCTGCAGCGTCGCCATGACGGGAAGGCGACCGACGAACTCGGGAATGAGGCCGTAACGGATGAGGTCGGCCGGCTGAGCCATCGGCAGCACATCGTGGTCCTTGCGGTCGGCGGCTTCGAACTGGGGCGTGAACCCGAGTCCCTGCTTGCCGATGCGGCTGCGGATGATCTGCTCGAGGCCTACGAAAGCCCCGCCGACAATGAACAGAATATTTGTCGTGTCGATCTGGAAAAATTCTTGGTGCGGGTGCTTGCGGCCGCCCTGCGGGGGGACGTTCGCCTGCACGCCCTCGAGAATCTTCAGGAGGGCCTGCTGCACCCCTTCGCCGGATACGTCGCGGGTGATCGACGGGTTCTCGTCCTTGCGGGCGATCTTGTCGATCTCATCTATGTAGATGATGCCCCGCTCGGTCTTTTCCTTGTCGTAGCCGGAGGCCTGGAAGAGCTTGAGAATGATGTTCTCGACGTCTTCTCCCACGTAGCCGGCCTCCGTGAGCGTGGTGGCATCGGCAATCGTGAAGGGTACCTGGAGGAAGCGCGCCAACGTCTGGGCCAGCAGTGTCTTGCCCGTTCCGGTCGATCCGACAAGCAGGATATTGCTCTTGGAGAGCTCGACCTCGTCGCGCTTGCGGTGCTCGAGCATGTCCGAGCGCCGGTAGTGGTTGTAGACGGCCACCGCCAGGCGCTTTTTCGCGGCGCTCTGACCGACGACGTACTCATCGAGGAAGGACTTGATCTCGGCGGGCTTGGGCAGCTCGAAAGATCCTTCGCGTTCCTCGAGATCACGCTCTTCGTCGATGATGTCGGTGCAAATCTCGATGCACTCATCACAGATGTAGACGTTGGGTCCGGCGATCAGCTTGCGGACCTCGCTCTGGGATTTGCTGCAAAACGAACAGCGCAGTGACGATCCGTTTGTCGAGCTTCGGCTCATGTAGCTTCCCTGCGGCCGTCGACGCCCGAAGGCGCCGCCTTGGCTAATCTGATTCCGCCGCGGCTGAGTGCTCCGCGATCACCTGGTCGACGATTCCGTACTCCACCGCAGCGTCCGCGGTCAGGACGAAGTCCCGGTCAGCGTCGGCGTTGATCTGCTCGGGCGTCTTGCCCGTATAAGAGGCTAACAGATCGATAAGACGCTCACGCAAGCGCAGAATTTCTCTGGCGTGGATCTCTATATCCGAGGCCGTGCCTTGGATACCGCCGTGCGGCTGATGGATCATGATGCGCGAGTTCGGCAGTGCCAGGCGCTTGCCCTTGTGTCCGGCGGCGAGCAACACGGCTCCCATGCTCATCGCTTGCCCGATGCACAGCGTAGAGACGTCGGGGCGGATGTAGCGCATGGTGTCGAGGATGGCCAGGCCGGCCGTCACCGAGCCGCCCGGGCTGTTGATGTACAACTGGATGTCTTTCTCGGGATCCTCCGCCTCGAGAAACAGGAGCTGGGCGATGACGAGGTTTGCCACGTCGTCGTCGATGGCGCTGCCCACGAAGATGATGTTGTCTTTTAGCAGGCGCGAGTAGATGTCGTACGCGCGCTCGCCCCGGGCGGTCTGCTCTACGACCATCGGGATCAAGGGCATGCTTATGGCTCCGTTTGTACGGGTGTGATGGGGCGTGGAGGCGGTCTTTCCGGGTCGTTACCCGGCGTCAGGTTCCGGGCTCGCTTCCACGGTTTCGATCGTAGCATGGCCCTTTACGAAGTCTAAAGCTCGACGTCTCAGCATGGCGCGGCGTAGGGCGTCGAAAGTGCCGTCTTTTCGCATCTGCTGCGCAGCACGCGCACCCGAGCCCTCCGGCTGCCCCTCGTGATGGCTCTCGATCTCCTCCATGACCTCGTTGTCTTCGACCGCGAGCCCTTCTGCTTCGGCGATGCCATCGAGCAGGATCTCCTCGGTGACGGCGCGCTGCGCGTGTGGGCGATTCTCCGTACGGTATCCGGCCCAGTCGACGGCTTCGCGGGGATCCACGCCCTGGCGCGCGAGGTCCTGCGCGGTTCGCTGCATCGACTGGTCGAGGCGGGAGTCGACCAGTGATTCGGGTGTGTCGACCTTGTTCGCCGCGATCACCTGGTCCATGAGCTGGCGGGCGACGTCTTGCTCCGCCTCCTCATCACGCCGTTGGACGTACCCCTCGCGCATCTTCTCGCGGAGCTCGTCGAGGTCCGCGAAACCGATGTCGCGGGCGAGCTCGTCGTCGACGGGAGGAAGGTGGCGTCGCTTGATCTCCTGCACCTGGACACGGCAGGTGACCTCTTTGCCGGCCAGCAGGTCGTTGGGGTACGCGGCGCCGAGCTCGGTGACGAATTCGCGCTCCGAGCCCTTTTCCAGGCCCTCCAACTGGGTATTGAGCGCGGGGATGGCCTGCTCCTCGCCGATGTGTACGAAGCGCTCTTCTTCGGCCAGCTTCTTGCCCTTGCCGTCGCGTGGGTAGAGCGTGATGGCGGCGATGATGTAGTCACCCGGCTCGATGCCGCCCTCCTCGACGGACTCGAGCTTAGCCGCCTGCTCCCGCATGTTGGCGACGGCGCTTTCGACGGCTTCATCGGACACCGGGCGCACCGTCTTCGTGGCCGCCAGGTCCCTGTAGTCCGCGACCTCGACTTCGGGTTCGACGTCGAAATGCGCCTTGATGCTGAGCGGCCCGCCGGGGGTGTAGTCGACATCGTCGAGCACGGGGTTGTGGATCGGCTTGAGCTCGTGGGTCCTGATCTCGTGACCGATATGCAGCGGCAGGAGGTGCTCCAGCACGGCCTCCCGGATCTCGTCCGCGAAGCGCTGCTTGATCATGCCGAGCGGCGCCTTGCCTCGACGAAACCCCTGCAGCTTGGCGCGCTGGCGAAACGTCCGGGCGACATCTTCCACGTTCTCCGCGACTTCATCGGCGCCCACTGTGATCTCGAAGATCACGCGCGAGCCGACGCGATCCATGCTGGCCTCGTGCTCGATAGCGCCGTGATCGTGTCCATCGTGATCGTGGTCATGCCCATCGTGGTCGTGCCCATCGTGGTCGTGGCCAACCTCGACCTGATCGTGGTCGTGCCCCGGGTCGGAGCGCTCGTGATGATCGTGCCCTTGGTCGGAATGCTCGCCGTGGTCGTGATCCTGTGCTTCGTCTTGCTCGGTGCTCATACTCATCGGGGGCGGTGGGGGCCTCGGCTTGGAGTTTCGTGAACGGGTTGCTGGTGGAACTTGGTGCGAAAGGTGGGACTCGAACCCACACGGGCGTTAGCCCACTGGCTCCTAAGGCCAGCGCGTCTGCCAATTCCGCCACTTTCGCGCACACGGACCGGAAACCGCCGCGTGCTGCGGCACTTCCTACGATGCGGGCAGCCGCGTACGGTCACCCGTCTCCGGCGAATCTGAATATGGTGAGCCGCCTAGGGATCGAACCTAGAACCTACGGATTAAGAGTCCGTTGCTCTGCCAATTGAGCTAGCGGCCCACCGATATCGAAAACCGAATGCGCCTGGCAGGAGTCGAACCTGCGGCCTTCGCATCCGGAGTGCGACGCTCTATCCTGACTGAGCTACAGGCGCGCGTTCAGCTTCGGGAATAAAACAAAAAGGGGTGAGCGAGGGGATTTGAACCCCCAACCCCTAGGACCACAACCTAGTGCTCTGCCTAGTTGAGCTACGCTCACCGTCAAGCCGACAATTGTAGGGCTGATGGCCGTCGGCGGTCAAACATCGGGATCCCGGGTTTTGCAGCGCCCCGGCCGGCTCGATGCCTTCCGGGGGCTCGAAAACCCTTCCGGACGCCCCAAAGTCTCCCCGGAGGCTCGAGTCGAAAGCCTTCGGGTTAGTTGAACTCGATGACGACCTGGAACGTGATCGCCTGCGCCATCGGCGTCGAGCTCGTCACCTTGAACGTGCCGTTTTGCTCCGGCGCGAGGTCTGCCGGAACCGCGATGGAGCTGGCGACATCGATCAAATTGTTGTTGCCGTCGAAGACGTTGACTGAAACTCGAACGTTCCGGGCGGTTACACTACCCACGTTGGCAACCTGGCCGAGATACTCGGCCAGCCCGGTGGGCGTTGCTTGCACCGTCGCGTTGCCCACGAGGACCACGTTTGCCAACAGTGGCGACGTGGGTGTTTCATCGTCACTATTGAAGAGGTCGCACCCGGAGAGGGCGACGGCCGCAAACACGAATACAATCAGAAGTCGATTCTGGAAAAAAGCGCGCATGGAATGAGGACCTGACAGGGGCGGTTCGGAGGTCACCGGTACCGAGAGAGTAGCCCAACAGGGCCCGGGGCTGATAGTCCGCCCGGGCGCTCCCATCGCGGCGAATAGCAAGGAGAAGCAGCAAAGATGCGCAATCAAGCCACCATCGTCAGCGTAATCATCTTGGGAGTCGTCGCGCTTGCCGTCGCGGCCGGGCCGTTGGGAGCAGCGCCGCAAGGGTCGGGCGTTGTCGCCGTGGTCGACAACGCGCGCGTGTTCGACGAGTCCAATCCGGGCAAGGCCGCGACGCAACAGATCCAGGCCAACGTCGACTCCTGGCAGCAGCAAATCACCACCGTCGAGACCGAGCTGCAAGGTCTGGCGACGCAACGACAGCAGCAGGCTTCGATCATGACCCCCGATGCGGTTCGCGCTCTGGAGGCTCAGATCGAGCAGAAGCAGATCGATCTGCAGCGCCTGCGCGACGATGCACAGCGGCAGGCAGGCGCCAGCCAGAATCAGATCCTCACGCAGCTCGAGAGCCAGCTCACTCCCGTCGTCAGCGCGCTCGCGCAAGAGATGGGCTACACGGTGGTGTTCAACTCCCAGACACCGGGGCTGTTGCACTTCAACCCGACGGTGGATATCACCGACGCGCTCATCGCACGACTCAACGGGCTGGATCAGTGAAGCGTCCGGCAGCGGCGCCCACGCCGGAGCGCTAACGCGTCCTCCAGAGCATGAAACGCAGCTCGGCGACGAGCGCCGCGACGGTGTGGTCCGCCGACCGGGACCCCGATCCTGCTGCCTGATTGTCGGCCAGGAGCACGACGGGATTCGACGAGGTGGTTGCCGCCTGCAGCGCCGCGGTCATCTTGCGGGCGTGCAGGGGCGCCGGGCTCGACTCGGCGCCGGTCACCACCAACATCACGCTCGGATAGCGTCCGCCTCCGGCGACGCGGTGATAGGGGGAGTAGTCTGCCAGGTACTCGAAAATGTCGGCCTGCGTGGCCGAGCCGTACTCCGAGACCCAGCGGCCGTCCGGCGGGAACAGCTGGTACCGAAGCATGTCCAGCACGGGGTCGCGACAGACGACGGCGGCGAAGAGGTCGGGGCGCTGGGTGAGCGCCGCGCCCACCAGCAGCCCGCCGTTGAATTGTCCTCTGATCGCCAACCTGTCGGCCGAGGTGTATTCGTGGCTGATGAGCCACTCGGCAGCGCCGATGAAGTCGTCGAACGTGTTCTGCTTGTTCTCACGCGAGCCGGCGCGGTGCCACGCCGCGCCGAGCTCGCCGCCGCCGCGCAGGCTGGGAATCGCCCAGACGCCGCCTTGTTCCATCCAGGCCGCGGCCAGGGGGTCGAAGGCGGCAAGCACACTCACGCCGAAGCCGCCGAAGCCGGTCAGTACCGCGGGATGCGTTCCGTCGATCTGCAAGCCGCTGCGGTGCGCCACGAACATGGGGACGGAAGTGCCGTCAGCTGAGGTGTACACGACCTGTTCGACCTCGACGCTCGACCCTTCGACCGAGGCCGCCGCCTCCGCCCACACGCGCTCGTTGCCGTCCGAGACCCGGTACCGATAGACGGTCGGCGGCTGGGCAAGGGAGCTGACTTCGTAGAAGACCTCGTCGCTTTCCCACGTGCCGCCGCCGATGCCGACGAGGGCGCCGTTCTCGGGAAGGGGCGCGCCACGCACCGGGAAGCCGTCGGGCTCATGAACGGTCAGCCGCGATCGGACGTTGTCGAGTCGGTGCAGGAGCAACCGGCCCCCGACCGTAGCGAGGCTCTCGATAGGCGTCGTTTGCTCGGGGATGATCTCGGTCCAGCTATCGGGTGATGGGCGGCGGAGGTTGGCGGCGAACACGCGCCGGTTCGGCGCCTCCCAGTCGGTGAGCACGAACAGTGTGTCGCCGCCGATGTGCCCTTCGAAGGTTGCGTCGATGTCGTTGACGATCGGGTGCACCTGGGTACCCGCCCAGGTGTCGCGGAAGTGCAACTCGTCGCGTCCGGTCTCGCCGTGACTCACGCGAATCAGCAGGTAGCGACCGTTCGAGGAAAGACTCGACTCGATGATCGTCTCGTTTCCGTAGCCACGCCCGAAGACCACGCGGTCTGCATCGGTCGGGGTGCCGAAGACGTGGTGGAAGATCCGGGGGCCGTCGGCGGTCACACGGTTGTAAAACACCCCCGTTCGGTCGGACTCGATCGACACACCGGAGTAGCGTCCCGGCGGCAGCACGTCCTGCCGTTGGGTGAGGGTGTCGACCTCGATGAAGCGCATTTCGGTGTCGCTGTCGGCGGAGCGACGCACGGTGAACGCGGCCAGCAATCCATCGGACGCGACGCCGGCGTAGTCGACCGCTGTCGATCGATTCGCATCGATGTCGTACGGATCGACGAGCACCTCGTCGTCGCCGTTCGGCGAGCGACGCACGTACAGCAACGGCACGTCCCGGTCGGCCGGGCGCCGGGCGAAGAAGTAGCTTCCGCCGCGCACCGTCGGAAGCGAGGCATCATCGGCCCGGTAGAGCTCCTCGAGTCGTGCGCGCAACGGTGCTTCAGGCGGAGCATCGGCGAGCACCTGACGGGCGAACGCCTGCTGGTCTTCGATCCAGGCGCGGGTCTCGGAGCTGTCAGAGTCCTCGAGCCAGCGATAGGGATCGGCGATCTCCGATCCGTGCAGAATCTCGACAACGTCGTCGCGACGGGAATCAGGCGCGTGCGGACCTGCCGGCGCGCACGATGACACGGCGATGGCGAGCGCTACCATCGCCACCGGGCGCGCGAATCGCATCGGAGATAGACTCATTCGACCTCCGGATCGAGGACTCCCACGAGCGGAGGGAGTAGTATGTCGAACCGCGTTCAAGCAGTCTACGCGTGCGGTGAAGCCGCCTAGACTTCCCTCGCGCGACGTGCCCGGCGGTAGCGCTTGGCGCGTCGCCGTCGCCCGCCCGGCAAGAGCAGCACCATGACCCTCGAAATCGCCTTTCTCTTCGCGATCATCGCCGCCATGGTGTTTCTGTTTCTGACGGAGAAGTTGCCGGTGGAGCTCACCGCCTTCGCCGGCCTCGCGGTGCTGGCGCTGACCGGCTACGTCGCCCCCGACGAGGCTTTCCAGGGGTTCGCGTCGCCGGCGGTCATCACCATGCTGTCGGTTTTCTTCGTCAGTGCCGCGCTCCTGCATACCGGGGTCGCCGACGCCGCGGCGCGCGGAATTCACCGCCTGGTGGGCCCGCGCGAGATGCTGCTCATCGTGTTCCTGATGCTGGTTGCCGGGATCCTCTCGGCCTTCATGAACAACGTCGCCGCCACGGCAGTGATGATGCCGGCGGTGGCGGCGCTGGCGAAGCAGGCGAGAATCGCCCCGTCCCGTCTGTACATGCCGCTGGCGTTCGGCGCCATACTCGGTGGTACGACGACCCTCGTGGGCACGCCGCCGAACCTGTTGACCGCCCAGGTCATGAGCGAGAGGGGCGTCGAGCCGTTCGAGCTTTTCGACTTCACGCCTTTCGGTGTGGCCCTCCTCCTCGCCGGCATTATCTACATGCTGACGCTGGGCCGCTGGCTGCTGCCCGACCGCGGCCTGACCACCGGCATGACGGCTCAGGGAGACCTGACGCAGATCTATCGTCTGCGCGAGAGGATGTTCTCCATCCGCGTTCCCGAGGGCTCGCCGATGGACGGTACGACCCTGCGACAGGCGCGTCTCGGCACGGCCCTGAGGGTGAATGTGGTGGCGGTGGTGCGCGGCGGCCACAAACAGCTCGCGCCCGCGCCGGACTTCGAGATCCGCGCCGACGACACGCTTCTCGTCGAGGGCAAGTTCAGCGACGTCAAGCACCTCGTCGGCGTTCAGGGTCTCGAGATGCAGTCGTCGCGCAAGGCTGATCTTCGGGAGGCATCGGGCATCTTCACCGGTGTCGTTATCCGCATCGTCGAAGGCGCTCCGGAGGTCGGTCAGACGGTGCAGTCGATGCGCGTACGCGACCGCTACGGTGTCCTTGTCGCCGCCGTTTGGCGCGACGGCGAGGTGGTTCACGATCGGCCCGGAGGCCTGCCTCTGCACGTCGACGACGAGCTGCTGCTGGTGGGGCAGCGCGAGCAGATCGAGGAGGTCGCCGCGAGCCCGCAAACCAACGTGGTGGAGATCGGGCCGTCGGCGGTGGGCAGGCTCGAAGGGGTGGCGTTCGAGCTGGCGGTGGCCGAAGACTCGCCCATGGCGGGCTCGACGTTGAGGGACAGCCGCATCGGTGAGCTGGTCGGCTTGACGGTGATCGGCGTGCTTCGGGCGGGCAGCCTGTTGGCGGCGGGCCCGGAAGATGTCCTTCAGGTGGGTGATCGCCTGCTGGTGACCGGAGAGCCGGCGCGAGTCGCGAGTCTCATGGAGGTCGGCAACGTCGAGCTGGATGCCGATGCGCCGGAGACCGAGCTCGAATCGGATTCCGTTCTGGTGGTCGAGGCGGTCATTGCGCCGCGCTCGGCGATCACCGGTCGGACGCTCAAGGAGCTCAATTTCCGCGAGCGCTACAACCTGCAGGTGCTCGCCATCTGGCGAGAGGGCGAGCCGATTCACGAGGGGCTGCCCGACCTGCGGCTGCGCATCGGCGACGCGTTGTTGCTGCAGGGCCCGACCGCGAAGATCCAATTGCTCGCCCCCGACCCCGACTTTCTCGTGCTCACGCCGGGTTTGCAGGAGGCGCGCCGCACGAGCAAGGCGCCGTTTGCCCTCGCGGGGCTGGGCATCATGGTGTTTCTCGTGGCCGCCGGCTACTACCCCATCCAGGTGGCGGCGTTCGCCGCGGCCGTGTTCGTCGTGCTGAGCGGGGCACTGACGATGCCGGAGGCCTATCGCGCGATCGAATGGCGCGCGATCTTCCTGGTCGCCGCCGTGCTCCCCGTCGGCGTTGCCATGGAGCGGTCCGGGGCGGCCGCGTTGATGGCCGACGGTGTCGTGTACACCGCCGGCCAGTACGGGCCCATGGCGGTGCTGGTGGCTCTGCTCGTCCTCTCGAGCGCCCTCAGCCAGGGGCTCGACGGGGCGCCCACGGTGGTGCTGCTCGCGCCGGTGGTCTTTCTGGCCGCCGACCAGCTCGGCATCAGCCCACGTCCGCTCATGATGGGAGTGGGCCTCGCGGCCTCCGCCGCTTTCCTGACCCCGTTCAGCCACAAGGCCAATCTGCTGGTGATGGGCGCCGGCGGCTACCGTGTCGGCGACTTCGTCCGCGTCGGGAGCGTTCTGACCATCATCGTGCTCGGTTTATTGGCTCTGATGATTCCGTATTTCCTGCCCTTCTGACGCTCCCCCGACACGCGCCGAGGACCGGGGTCGAAGATTTCTGAAACCGTTCGCGCAGTTTTCGCAAATTTACGGTTAAGAAAGGTCAGGAGCGCAACTTTCCCGGGTTCCGGGGCGTCCTACCTTTCAAGAGGCAAGGTGATGCGCAAACCATCGCTCCCGAGGGGAGAACAAATGGTTCCAGGGGCAAGACGCAAGATTGACGCCATCGTCGGTGGCTGGCCGGGAGTTAGCTCCGGGCCGCATCGTCTCGGCGGCATGCAGTGGCGCCTCGGCAAGCGCGAGATCGGCCACGTTCACGGTGACGACAAGGTCGATATTCCGTTTCCGAAGCGCTTGCGCGACGAGCTCGTCGCCGCGAGGCAAGTGGAGGCGCACCATGTCCGTCCCGACAGCGGCTGGATCACTCTGCCGTTGCGGACTCACGCCGATCTGCAGTGGGCCGTCGTACTGCTGCGCCACTCCTACGAGCTCGCCCGCCAGCGGGTACCTCGGCGGACGGGGCGGCCGGTTCCGAATCCGAAGACGACCAGCACCGCTGCTGCCACACTCGCCGAAGTCGCTTGAAACAAAGGGTTTTCGCCAAAGCGGGCGGATTCTCCGGGGGGGCCGTTTCGTTTTCGTTGACAACATACATACCGGTCGGTATGATCGACACAGTTCGCCGATCCGGAACTGCGTCGGGCGAGAGTCGTTCCACAGCGCCGGATCCCATGATTCGACAGGGCAGGGAACCAATGGTCACCAAGAATCCCGATCTCACGCGCGCCAAGCTGCTGGAAGCCGGCTTCGAAGAGGTGTACGCGCACGGTTTCCGGGCCGCGAGCGTCGAATCGATTCTGGCAAAGGCCGGCGTGACGAAGGGTGCTCTCTACCACCACTTTCCCAACAAGCAGGCGCTCGGTTACGCCCTCGTCGAGGAGGTCATCGGCGAGTTCATGGCACAACGCCTGTTGACGCCCCTCGAGCACACCAACGACCCGATCTCGGCATTGCAGCAACACGGCCTCGACATCGTCGAGGACCACTGCGACGATGCCTGCACGCGCGGCTGTCCCCTCAACAATCTGGCGCAAGAAGTGTCCAACGAGGACGAGGGCTTTCGTCAGCGCGTCGAGGGCGTCTACAAGCGGCTCCAGGACGGGGTCGCCCAGGCCTTGCGGCGCGGCCAGCAAGCCGGCACAGTGCGCGCCGACATCGATCCGGACAGGATCTCGGCGTTCTATCTGGCAGCCTCATCGGGAATCATGGGCGCCGCCAAGAGCTCCCAGGACCCGGAGCTCATGAAAAGCCTGGTGCTGACCGGCAACGATTACCTCGAAACCCTGCGGGCACTCCCCGTTCACTAGCAGTGTGCTGAAAAACTACCGGGAGCGCTCTTCCGTGACCCTTCGCAGCCGTTCTTCCCGTTCTCCTGAACAAACCGATCAGTACGTATGTTTCTCGGTCGCTTACATACCGACCAGTCGGAATGATACCCGGCGCCCCTAACCAGGGAGATTGACCCCATCATGGCAAACCCCGACACGCAGTACGGCGCACAGAGGCCACACGGGGCCGTGCAACCCGGCTACGACACGCGAAGCCCCCGCCAACCCATCGTCAGTCCCGCCCGGATCGGCAGCCTGCTGCTGACTGCGGCGTTGCTCGCGGCGACAACGGCCATCCCCGCGCCGGCGGCCGGCGGCCGCCCTTCCGCAGCAGAGCTCGGCCGTGCGATCGCCGTCGCCGCCGATCATCGAGACAGCGGTTGGGAAGACTCCGCCGCCACGCTGTGCATGATCCTGCGTAACGCGCACGGTGAGGAGTCCACGCGCGAGCTGCGCGCGAAGAACCTCGAGGTCGCCGACGACGGTGACAAGCTGCTGGTGATCTTCGACCGGCCCGCGGATGTCCAGAACACCGCCTTCCTGACCTTCACCCACCAGGAGGGAGCTGACGATCAATGGCTCTACCTGCCGGATCTCAAGCGCGTCAAGCGCATCGCCTCGAAGAACAAGTCGGGCCCCTTCATGGGCAGCGAGTTCGCCTACGAGGACCTCACTTCGCAGGAGGTCGACAAGTACACGTACACCTGGCTGCGTGACGAGACCGTCGACGGCATCGATCTGTTCGTCGTCGAGCGTGACCCGGTGGACGACAACTCCGGATACGCCCGGCAAGTGGTGTGGATCGACAAGCAGGAGTACCGCACCTGGAAAATCGATTTCTACGACCGCAATGGCGATCTGCTCAAGACGCTGCGCTACATCGGCTACCAGGAGTACGCCGGCGAGTACTGGCGTCCCGACCTGATGCACATGGCCAACCACCAGACCGGCAAGTCCACGACGCTCGGGTGGAATGAATACGAGTTCCGCACCGGCTTGCGCGAACGCGACTTCGACAAGAACAGCCTGTCGCGCGTGCGCTGAGACCGCGCGGCGCCTGCCGGCAAGAGGAACGGCTTCGCTCGGAAGCCAGCGGTCGGCCGACCGCGCCGGCAAGCAGGAGGAACAGAAAGTGACCCCGAGAAGCGATCGAGACGGCGCAGGTTTCACGAAACCTCTGGCGAGGATGATCCGAGCCCTGTGCGTCTCGCTCGCCCTCGGGGTGTTGATCGTGGTGTCGCGCTACTTCTGACGACACGACGCCGGACATCGGCTCGGCAAGCTCCACTACCCCAAGCGCTCTACAATGAGTGTCAAGGAGGAAAGCTGACCATGAAGCCACGGAGACTGACCACAGGTTTGGCCCTCGCCGCCGCTCTTATTTCGATGACAGCCGCGGGGTGCTCCGGCGACGGTCTGTCGATTTCGCTGACGCAGGATCAGCTACAACGTGTCGTCGACGCGGTTTTTCCGCTCGAAGGCGAGCGGGAAGCCGTGGGTGTCCAACTGACCGATCCAGTGGTCGGTCTCGTCGAGGGATCCGACCGCATCTCCTTCGCCCTCGCCATCGCCGCTTCGGTCGTGCTCGAGCCCGGCGAAGGCCCCGTCGCCGACCGGGTGGATGAACGCGCCGAGGCCAGGGCCGCGGAAGCGGAAGCCGCCGCCGAAGAGGGAGGCCGAGGCGCCCGCGCCAAGAACAAGGTCCGCGGCAGGGCGCAGGACAGGGCTCAGGAGGCGCGCGGAGAGGCGCAGCAACGCGTCGAGGAGCGGCTCGAGAATCGGGATCCGGAAGTCCTCACCGGCATGGTAGGGGTGTCGACCGCTGTTCGTTACGACGCCTCCTCGGGCGAGCTCTATCTCACCGACTTCCGCGTCGAGCAACTCGACGTCGACCAGCTTCCCGGAAGGTTCAACGAGCCGGTCACCAGCCTGGCATCGAACCTCGTAGCGCGAGGCCTCGATCGCGTTGCCATCTACCAGATCGACGACGAGAACCTCGGCGGCTCGATCGCCCGCGCGCTGCTGAACGACATTGTCGTCGAGGACGGCGCTCTCAAGATAACCGTGGGCCTGCGCTGAGGAGACGGTGCAGCGGTGACGACGGTCGATCGGGTGGGCACAGGGCGCGGTAGACTCCGGTAGCGATGTCGACTTGCCTGTCGCGGTTCCCGAACCTTCTTGTCGCGGCCTTCGTGGTGATGGGGTCGCTGTGCCTTCCGGCGCACGCCCTTGCCGCACCGTTTCAGGCGGACTCCCAGGAACAAGACACACAGGACCGGGAGGAGCCGGAAAGCGACCGTCCGGAACGCGAGATCATTCCCTTTCCGGTGATTCTCAGCGACCCGACCAACGGATTCGGTGCCGGCGGTGGGCTGCTCACGCTGTACAAGCTGAACGAGACCGCTCCCAAGGACTCGCAGACGGCTGTCTTCGGTTACTACACGACCACTTCGAGCTGGAAGTGGGGCTTTCAGCAGGTGCTGTCGTTCGCGGAGGACCGTTTTCGATCCACAACCACCGGTGTCTTCGGCAACACCAACAACAGCTTCTCCTACACCGACCTGCCGCTGAACGTCGCTTACGGTCAGCGCCAGAACAGGCTCGAGACCGACTTCACCTACAACGTGTTCAGTGACCTTTTCGTCGGTGTCACTTACCGATACGCGGGAACCGAGTTTCTCTTCGACGTCGGTAGCGAGGAGGAGCAGGAGTTCTCGGAAGCCATCCTCGGCATCGCGGGCGCGGAGGATACGACGGATTCGGGCATCGGCATCGTCGTGGTGTTCGACAGCCGAGACAGGCAGTACACGCCGACGGGGGGTGCTTTCGCCAACTTCAGGTACCTCGATTACGGCAAATGGCTTGGTAGCGACAACAACTACCGAACCGTCGATACCTTCTTCAACTACTACTACGGCTTCATTCCGGGTCATCTGCTGGCATTTCGCTTCCGCTGGAGGAACGCTTCCGGGGAGGTTCCGTTCACCGGCCAATCCACCTTCGAGGGTGTCGACCTGCGTGCCTACCCCACCGGCAAATACCGTGGCACCGGCACGCTCGCGGGGCAGGTCGAGTATCGCTTCAACGCGTGGAAGCGACTGGGGGGCGTCGTGTTCGGCGGCAGTGGTCGCGTCTACGGCGGCGAGCCGACGTTGGGAGCCGACGAGATCCTGCCGAGCGGCGGCGCCGGTGTTCGCTTCCTGCTCTTGAAGGACCGCGGAACCCAGGTGGGCCTCGACTACGCCCGGGGCAGGTTCGGCAACCAGGGCATCTATTTCTTCTTCGACGAAGCGTTCTGACGTCGCAGACTGTCGCCCGGCGGCACGGCGTTGTTGCGGACAGGTCGTGTCAGCGTAGAGGGACGACCTGTCGAACCGTCCCGCCGCGCTCGGAGACGACGGACAGCTCCATCGCCGAAGCGGCGTCGATCGCGCGCACCAGGAACTCGGCGGAGCCCGTGGTCGACGTCGGTGCGCCGGCCCCCCCGCCCTCGCGCAGGCCCTTCAGGTGGCCGATTTCGATGCGCCCATTTCCCTCGACGAACTCGGCGCCGGCGAGCTCGGCGATCGCGCGCACGGGGACGGCGACCTCCGTGTCGAGGGCACGCTGTGTCACGTTGGTGGGCAGGTAGCCGATGTTCTCGACGTCGACCCGGACGCGGAAGAGGTTCTGCTCATCGTCGACGGGGTCGACCGAAACCTCGCGGATGACGATCTGAGGCGCGATCTCGGCGAGCCAGATCATCCAGGGTACATACAGCTCGATTTCCTGCTGCAGCAGCTCCATCGGCGGATTCTGGTTGACGAACTTCGAATGCCAGCCACCGATTTCCACCGCACCGATCTCGGGATGGTCGTACGGGGCCCAGTCCGTGAAGTAATCGGCTGTGAGCTCTTCGTCGTGGTACCGGAGGCGCTCGAGCTGCGAGATGGAGCCGTCTTCGTCGTAGTCGATGCCGATGCCGCGCCAGAACTCGGGCACGAAGCCGACCACGCCGAAGTCCCAGTACGCCCAGGAGATCAGCGTGCCGTGTCGATGCACCTCGGGGTTGGTGTAGCTCGCGCGCGCCGGTTGTTCAGTGGTCTCCTCGTACTCCGCCGATTGCTCGAGGATGAGCTCCTGGTCGGCGGCGGGGAACGTATCCCATGCGATCGTCGAGGGGAGCCGGTAGGCGAACCCGCCCGCGGTGTGGCCGTGAAAGATACCGGTGATGTTGCGGTGCGCGTTGAGAAAGGCGATGGTGGCCGCCGTTTCCGGTTCCGACAGCGGATAGGGCCCCGCGCCGCCCTGCTCGAACTCCATGCCCCAGTTGCGGGGAAAGTTGCGGTTCATGTCGATGCCGCCGATTCCGTCTTCGTTTCGACGGCCGTCGTTGTCGTCGTCGAGGCCTTCGGACATGACGTCGTAGAACCGGGCTCCCTCGGGCGGGGGAGGTCCCTGAGCGCCGCGGCCGCCACGGCCGCCGGCGGCGCCGGGTCGGCGCAACATCAGGCGAGGATCGTCGGGGCTCACGTACCAGGCCCCCTCGGGGTTCGGCACACGCATCTGCGTGATGTGGCCGTCGTTGTCGAGGTCGTTGGGCGGGTCCTCGTCGAGCAATCCGTCAAAGTCCTGATCGTACGGTGTCGGCGTGCTGCGCAGCGTTTGCGCCGAGGTCAGCGCGATGTCGGCGCCGTCGGGATTGAACTTCGGCCGGATGTAGAGCGCCCGCGTGTCGACCAATCGCGTGATGCGCTCGTCTCGGGCGTAGTTGTGGAGCAGATACCAGGCGAAGTGCAACGCCACCTCGCCGCCGGTGAGCTCGCCGGCGTGAATGTTGCCGTCGTAGTAGTAGCCGGGCTTATCCGCGGCGGGCCCCGTCGCCTCGTTGGTGATCTCAATCACCATCATCGGATTGCCCTTGTCCGTGTTGCCGATCGAGTAGACCTCGGTGAGGGTGGGAAATTCGCTCGCCCACGCCTGCAGGCTGGTGTTGACCTCTTCGCTGGTGTGGTACTTGGTCCAGCGCGGGCTCGAAGGGTCCTCGGTGCCGCCGACGCCGCGGCTCGGACGCGCCACTCGAGGCGCAATCTCCTCCGGCTCCATCAGGTCCTGGGGCTCCGGATCGATCGCGCAGCCTGCTACCAAGGCGCCGACGAGGACCAACGTCGTGGCACCCCAGCGGAGGCGAGCTGCGCGGCGGCTGTCCTTCATGAAGCGTCCTCCGATTTCTTCGTCCAGTATCGAGCGAGCCCCCGCCACGACATCTCCGGCGCTCCGCCCTGCTGGTAGAGCGAGATTTCGTCGGGCGCCACGCCGGCCGAGAGCTGTTCGAGTATCGTGGCCGTGAACGTCTCGACGCACGTATCGTCGTTCTCATCGCTCGCCAGGCCGTCGCGAACCGCGGTGGCCCATTCCGCCAGCCGCTCGCGGAACTGTTCGAGGTGCGCGCCGACATCGTGGGCCGGACCGAAGTGAGTGACGAACAGCTTGTCGGGATTCCATGCCTCGATCTTCGCCAGGCTGGTTTCCCAGGCCTCCAGATCGACGTCGGGAGGCGGCGTTACCGGCAGCACAAAAGGATTGTCGAAAATGCGGATACCGGCCGTGTCGCCGACGAAAGCCGTTCCGTTGGAGGTGTCGAGATAGCTGACGTGGTGCGACGCATGGCCCGGTGTGTAAGCGACCTCGAGGCGGCGGCCGGCGAGCTCGAGCGTCTCCCCGCCTTCGAGTGGACGCACGTTGTCCTCCGGAACCGCCAGAAAATCGCCCCACAACGCGTCCATCCGGTTTCCGTAGAGGCGTTCGGCGCTTCGCAGAAGGCGGGCGGGATCGATCATGTGGCGGGCGCCCCGGCGGTGCACGTACACGGTAAGGCGGGGGTTTCGCTTGACGATCGTGCCGGTTGCGCCGGCGTGATCCAGATGGATGTGCGTCAGCAGGATCCCCGCCAGGTCATCGATCGAAAGCCCCGCCCGCGACAGGCCTTGCTCCAGCATGGCCATCGAGACCGTGGGTCCCGGATCGATGATGACGGGGTTGTCGCCCTCCAACAGCGCGCACGCGATGTAGCGGCTCTGCCCGAGGTACTCGACGTCGATCAGCATGATGTCGGAAGGCGAGGTGTCCATGACGCGCCATGTTACCCAACCGCCGGCTGAACGCCCAATGGTGGTCCCCCACCGCCGCGCTCCCGCACCGGTGCCGGAGCGGCCGACCGAAGGTATAGGCTCTTGCGGATTCGTTGAGCCTGCCGGTGCGGTTTCCCGGTAACTAAGGGCGAAACCGAGATTCACCGACAGGAGTCACACCATGACAACCGAGACACACTATCCCGCGGCCGCGATCGTCGACATCGATACCGACGACGTGCGCGAGGCGATTCGCGCGGAGTATCGCGAGGTGGCCGCCTCGCCCGACAAGGGGTTCCATTTTCACACCGGACGGACTCTCGCCGGTATCGTCGGCTACCGCGACGAATGGCTCGAGGGCATCCCGGAGAAGTCGATCGAGTCCTTCGCCGGCACCGGCAACCCGTTCGCCATGGGTGAGCTGAAATCGGGCGAGCGCGTCGTCGACATCGGGTCCGGCGCCGGCATTGATAGCCTCATCGCCGGCAAGATGGTCGGTCCGGAGGGCGCCGTGATCGGCGTCGACATGACCCCGGAGATGCTGGCCAAGGCGACCGACGCTGCCGCCGAGGCCGGCATGGAGCACGTGACGTTCGTCGACGGGTACATGGAGAAGCTTCCGGCCGGGGACGGCTGGGCCGATGTCGTGATCTCCAACGGTGTCTTCAACCTGTCGCCCAACAAGCCTCTGGTGCTGCGCGAGATGTTTCGCGTGCTGCGGCCGGGCGGGCGGCTCCAGCTTGCCGACATCATGGTGGAGAAGGAGGTCTCGACTGCCGCAAAGCAGAAGATCGACCTCTGGACCGGCTGAATCGCCGGTGCTCTGCTGGAAGCAGAGCTCGAGGCAGCAATCGCCGCCGCCGGCTTCGAAGGATTCGAGATCACCTGGAAAGCCACCGTATTCGACGGCGCGCCGCAGGCATCCAGCGCCGCGAGCTTCGGCACGCACGGGATCAACTTCCGCGCACGCCGTCCCTAGCGGTTCCGTAGCGCCATGAAGCCGGTCCGGGTGGGGTTCACCCGGGCCGGCTTTTTTTCGTGAGCCACCGACGGGTCCTTTCCGGTTTCCCTGGATAGAGGCATCCAACGAGCGAAACCGAACCCGGAGAGGCAACGATGGCGATCGAATACAAGCAGCTCACCTGGTGGTACTGGCTGGCGAGCGCGGTGCTGTTGACCTCCGGCGTGGCCGGCAACGAGCGCGCCTTCATGTCGCTGATCCTGCTGTCGTCGTGGCAGGTGCTGCACTACTTCGTCGAGGAGGAGTCGCTCTCGTCCTTTCGCGTGCAGGTGAGGCTGGGCTACGTGTTGTTCGTGGCGGTGGCCTTCCTGGAGCCGATGCGGGCCCTCTACCTGATCCCGCTGTGCGGCACCTGGGCGAACGTCCTGTTCGGCTACTGCCCGCTGGCGCGCGCGCTGACGTTGGCGCCCTGGAACCGACGCGAACCGTTGAGCGTCAATCTGCTCGGGCGCACGTTCTTCGCTCCGCCGACCCGCGGCGAGTTCCGGCCGACGGCGCGAGTCGTCGCCACGGATGGCTGGGCCGCGGGCCCGACCCGTCACACACCGCGGCCGGCTAGGAGCCGAGCAGCGGGGTGGTGATCAGCGCGGCTTCGAGGGCCTCCTTGACGTCGGTCTCCGAGGCGCCGACGGTCGCCGCCGCCTGGATGAGCTCGGCGGTCTTGGCGCGCAGCACGTCGAGGCGTTCCTGCTCCGAGAGCTCCTGATGCCGGCGGGCGACGAAGGTACCCTGGCGGCCCCGGGTTTCGAGGATGTCGGCTTCCTCGAGGATTCGGTAGGCCCGCGCCACGGTGCCGTTGGCCAGGCCGAGGTCGGCGGCGAGCTGCCGCACCGGCGGCAGCTGCTGACCCACCGCCAGCGATTTCCGGGCGATCAGCGCCAGCAACTGATCGACGAGCTGGCGATACGGCGGAATCGGGCTGCTGTCGTCGATGCCAACGATCATGGGGTTGCCGCCTGAACCTTCGCCAGAGAGCGCTTGAAGCACTCCTCGAAATGCGTGGCGTTGATGAAGCCGGCGTACCCGGCGAGCTGGTCGCCAAAGGTGACGGTCAGCAAGTACCCAAACCAGACGAACGGAAGCAAGAGGCCCGGGCCGTAGGGGTCGGGGGAGTACCAACCGACGACGTAGAGGAACGGCGGCAACGTGAGCGCCAGCGACAGGCGCGCACGTTGGCGGTGTGCCAGGTCGAGTGCCACGCTGACTTCGACGGGGCCGTCGAATCGCAGGAAGGGAATGCCGTTGACCAGCAGCCGCATGAACGCGCGGAAGAACCACACGGCCGAAACCACGGCGATGACGAGAGCGGCGGCGCCCATCGTGGCCGTCCGGAGACCCGCGGCAAGCCCCACGATTACCAGTATCGGGAGGCCCGTCACGATGCACAAGATGATGATGATCTCGAGGCCGACCCCTTCCGGGAGAATCGATTCGCTCCTCAGCCCGAGGTCGATCGGGTCGCGGGTCATGAGCACCGCCGTCCGAGGGGTCGCGCCCCGCCGCAGGATCGCTCGTTTCAGCAGCATGATGTTGATGGCCTCCGGCGCCATCAGGGCGCAGACGGGCACCGCGAGGGCCGAAGCGACGAGCGGAGGGAAACCGGGTCTTTCCGCGGCCCGTGTCAGAGTCAGGCCGATCGTGCTGAAGCCGATCGCGGCGGCGAGCGCGACGGTGTTGCCGATCCACAGAAACCGCGCGCCCTCCCACATCGACATCGCGCAATACAGAGCCTCACGCCCGCCCGCCGTATTTCCCAGAACCTGGCGATAGAACGACCCTCCGTCTTCCCGCGGGATGAGCTCCGGCGGGTGGGTGTACTTGTCACGCGAGGGGTTCCAGCGCTTTTTCCAAATCTTGGCGTCGAACCCCGCCGCGGTCCGACCGTCGAGGTGACGAACGCCGAGTCGGCGAGCCGCCGTGGCGTAGGAAAACAGGAGCATCGTCTGAAGGACAAGGAGCGCGACAATCTCTACCGTGTGTGTATCCGAGACCGAAACCACCAGGCCGAACGCGACCGCATTCACGCCGACGCAGAGCAAGGCCAGCTTCGGCTGGGTCCACCAGATGCGGCTCGGATTGTGTCTTCCCACGCGATCCGTCATCAGGGCGTTCCGAGGGCCCCTCTCCTGTCGCGGCCAAGGGGCTCTGAAGAGTTTTGTACCGAGCGAATGATACAAGCACGCGCGGCGTTGTATCAAGGGATCAATACAATGTGCCGCGGTGTCGTCGCAAGCAGATCCGCCCCCGGGCGGGTAAAGTCCCCCGCACCGGATCATGAGCCACGAACATTTCTTCACCAGCGAGCACATCGACCGCGCCGCAACGCAGCGCCGCGACGAGGCCTGGGTCAATGAACGCCTCGGCAGCGACGAGACGCTGTTCGTTCCGGTATGGCGCGAGAAAAGCTTCGTCGACAGCGCCGAGGCGGAGGGCGACACCGAGTACCGGCTCAGCGGCGCGCCCGACGCGCCGGCGGCCCCCGACCGTCGTCTCCGGGCGGTGATGCTGCGTGCCGACGAGGCGCTGCCGCTGCTGGACGGACACCGACGCGCGGTGTTGCTCGGTGTCTCGGGCCCCCACACCTATTTCGCCCTCGACCTGTCCGACCTCGACGATGCCACGGCGCATCGCTCGCTCGCCGGCCGCGGCGATTTCGCCGCCTTGCGCCGCGTCGGTCCTCTGCTCGACCGATTCGACGGCGGTCTGATGGCCTACGCCCGGGCCATGGTGCGATGGCACCAGCAACACGCCTTCTGCGGCGTGTGCGGCTCGCGCACGGTGATGCTCGAAGCCGGCTTCCTGCGCCGTTGCATCGATGCGGAGTGCGGGCAGCAGCACTTCCCTCGCACCGATCCCGCCATCATCGTGCTGGTGACCCACGACGATCGCGCCCTGCTGGGGCGTCAAGCCAAGTGGGACGAGACCTGGTACTCGGTGCTGGCGGGGTTTGTCGAGCCGGGCGAGAGCCTGGAGCAGGCGGTGCGCCGAGAGGTAAGAGAAGAGGCGGGAATCACGGTGGGCGACGTTCACTACGACTCCTCGCAGCCCTGGCCGTTCCCGTCGTCGTTGATGGTCGGCTTCACCGCAGAGGCTCTCGATGACGAGATTCGCCTCGGTGACCAGGAGCTCGAGGACGCGCGCTGGTTCACGCGGGCGGAAATCGACGCCGCCGTCGAGGCCGGCGAGCTACGCCTGTCGCCACGCACGTCGATTTCGCGTCATCTGATCGAGTGCTGGCGCCGCGCGAAGTGAGCGGGTTTCGGCGGCGAAACGTCCCAAGGAGCCCATCATGAATCGTTTTTCCTGGAGCGTGCTCTTGTTGGCCCTGATGACGTGCTCGCAGCCATCGACGGCGTCCATCGCGCCGCTGAGCGGGTCGCGGCAGGAGCCGGAGCCGATCATCGACATGCACCTGCACGCGGTGCCGGCCGGCTCGCAGGGTCCGCCACCGCAGATCATGTGCGCCCCCTTCGATTACCTGCCCGCCCGTGACACGCGTCTGACATGGCCCGAGGTCTTCGCCGGCCTCGCCGCCGATCCGCCCTGCGCCGATCCCCTCGTTTCACCGGCGACAGACGACGAGATCATGCGGCGGAGCCTCGAAATCCTCGAGCGCCGCAACATCATCGGCGTCACCGGTGGGCCGCTCGCCCTTGTCGAGCGGTGGAAGGAGGCCGCGCCCGACCGCATCATCGGCGGCATGAGCTTCGCCGTCTCACCGGACGCTCCGACGCCCGAGGAGATCCGTGAGCTCTTCGAAGCCGGCCGCCTACAGGTGCTGGCCGAGGTGACCAATCAGTATCTGGGCATCGAGCCCGACGATGCCCGCTTCGAGCCCTACCTGGCGATGGCCGAGGAGATCGACATGCCTGTCGGTATCCACATCGGCACCGGCCCCCCCGGCGCGCCTTACCTGCCCGGATTCGGCAACTACCGTGCCCGCATGCACAGCCCGTTGAGCCTGGAGGAGCCGCTGATGCGGCACCCTGATCTGCGGGTCTACGTGATGCACGCGGGCTGGCCCATGCTCGACGACATGTTGGCGCTGATGTGGGCGCACCCGCAGGTGTACGTCGAGGTGGGAGTCATCGTCTACGCGCTGCCGCGGGCCGAGTTCTACCGCTACCTACGCACGCTCGTGGAGGCCGGGTTCGGCAACCGCGTCATGTTCGGCTCCGACCAGATGGTGTGGCCCGAGGCCATCGAGCGGGCGATCGAGAGCATCGAGTCGGCCGACTTCCTGTCGCCGGCGCAGAAACGTGACATCCTGTATAACAACGCCGCTCGCTTCCTGAGGCTGGAAGAGGGCGGCTCTCGATAGCAGCACACCTCTCGGCCGCCCGGGGCGCCGCATCGGCCGATGGTGGCAATCCACGCCGTGTGCTGCGGCCTGTCCCACAGCTTCCCTTCGAGATCGAAATGAGCAATCAGACTTTCCCTCGCAGTTTCGTTCCTGCCGACGCCGATCTTGGCAACTGGGATGACATCGAGCCGCTGCTGGTGGCGTTGCTGGAACGCGATATCGGCTCGGCGGCCGAGCTCGAGCAGTGGCTACTGGACGAGAGCGAGCTGATGGCGTGCTTCTCCGAGGATCGCTCGGAGCGCTACATCGCCATGACCTGCGATACGGCCGATGCCGACAAGGAGCGGGCCTACCTGCACTTTCTCGAGAACATCGCGCCTCGCGCCAAGCCTTACCTGCACAAGCTCAACGAGAAGTACGTTGCCAACGAGCATCGCGGCGCACTCGACAAGGAACGCTACGGGGTCCTCGATCGCGAGGTGGAGGCGGAGATCGCGCTGTTCCGCGAGGAGAGCATTCCGCTGCAAACCGAGGTCTCGAAGCTGGCGCAGCAGTACCAGAAGATCATCGGCGCGATGACGGTCGAGTACCGCGGCGAGGAACACACGCTGCCGCAAATGGCCAAGTATGTCGAGGAGACCGATCGCGAGGTGCGCCGCGAGGCGTGGGAGCTGGTGGCGAATCGCCGTCTGCAGGACCGCGACGCGATGGACGATATCTTCGACAAGCAACTCGAGCTCCGTCAGCAGATTGCCGCCAACGCCGGCTTCGATGACTATCGCGGCTACGCCTTCAAGGCGATGATGCGTTTCGACTACGGCATCGAAGATTCGGAGCGCTTCCAGGAGACGGTGCGGGAGCTCGTCGTACCGCTGTACCGACAGCTCAACGCGCGTCAGTTCAAGTTGCTCGCGCGCCCGGCCAAGAGCGACGAAGAGACGGGTGTGCCGTTCACCGAGCGCACCACCGCGGAGCTCGACACGCTTCGTCCGTGGGACCTCGACGTTGATCCGCTCGGTCGCGAGCCGCTACGACCGTTCGAGAGCTCCGAGCAGCTTGAAGATGGGGCGCAGCAGATCTTCGCCCGACTCGATCCGGAGCTCGAGGCCATGTTCGCGAGCATGCGCGAGCAGGGAGACCTCGACCTCGAATCGCGCAAGGGAAAGGCGCCCGGCGGCTACATGTCGACGCGCGATGAGAAGCGCCGCCCGTTTATCTTCATGAATGCCGCCGGTGTTCATCGCGACGTGGAAACGCTGCTGCACGAGGCCGGGCACGCCTTCCACGCCTTCGCCACCCAACAGGAGCCCCTGGTCGGCTACCGGCATTCACCGATCGAGTTCGCCGAGGTGGCCTCGATGACGATGGAGCTGTTCGCCGACGACGAGCTCGATGTCTTCTACTCCGAAGAGGACGCCGCGCGGGCCAAGCGAAAGCACCTCGAGAGCATCATCAAGATCCTCCCCTGGATCGCGCAGATCGACGCCTTCCAGCACTGGATCTACGCTCATCCCACCCACACGCGGGAGCAACGCACGGCGCGCTGGCTCGAGCTCGACCAAGGCTTCGGAGCCACGGTCGATTGGGGTGGTTACGAGGCGAACCGTGAGAGCTATTGGCAGCGCCAGTTGCACCTGTTCGTGCACCCGTTCTATTACATCGAGTACGGCATCGCCCAGCTCGGCGCGCTGCAGCTCTGGCTGCGCTTCAAGCGCGACCAGAAGGAAGCACTCGACGGCTATCGGTCCGCGTTGGCACTGGGTGGCGCGCGGCCGCTGCCGGAGTTGTTCGCCGCGGCGGGCGCCCGTTTCGATTTCAGCGCCGACACCATTCAGCCGCTCGTCGACGCCGTGCAGGAGGAGCTCGCCGGGCTACCGGCGTGACACGGGACGCCGGATCCCTATTCGGCGCGCAACGCCACCTGCGGGTCCAGGCGTGAGGCTCGGGCGGCAGGCGCCCAGCAGGCGGCAAGCGCGACGAGGGCGAACACGCCGACCACCGCTCCGAGCGTCAGCGGATCGCTCGGTGAGATCCCGTACAGCAAGCTCCCGAGCACACGCGATACGAGAGTCGCTCCGACAATACCGATCACCAGGCCGGCGCCGGCAAGCATCATCCCGCTCCGGACGACCGCGGCGCGAATGACCTCCGGGCGCGCGCCGAGCGCCAGACGGATGCCGATCTCGTGCGTGCGACTCGCCACCGCGTAGGCGATGACCCCGTAGGTGCCGATGGCGGCGAGTATCAGCGCGGCGGCGGCGAAGACGCCGATCAAGAGCATGTTGAAGCGGGGATGCACGAGCTGCTGGCCGGCAATCTCGTCGAGGGTGCGGAAGCGACCCGGATCGAAGTCGCGGTCGAACGCCTGCAGGCGCGCACGCGCCGTCTCGACGACAGCGGCCGGGTCACCGCGCGCGCGCACGACGAAGTACCCGCCCCAGCGCGGGAACTGCGTACGGGGCACGTATATCTCCGCGCCGACAACCTTGTCGGGTGAGAAAGGACGAACATCGCGGGCGACGCCGACGATCTCTCGGGCGCGGTCGTCGAACACCTGAATGCGCGCGCCGACCGCCTCCTCGTCGGGGAAGTGCCGCCGTGAGAAGGTTTCGTTGACAACAAGTACCGGAACGCTGTTCGTGGTGTCCGTGGCTTCGAGCCCCCGGCCGCGCACGATGGTGATGCCCATGGTGTCGAGGTACTCGGAGTCGATGTCGTAGTAGCGAGTCGACGGGCGATCTTCCGGCGAGGCGGCCGGCCGACCGACGATGTCGAACTGCTCCGACTCGATGCCGCCGAACAGCGGCCCCGCCGAGGTCACACCGACGGCCTCGACGTCGGGCAGGGCGCGCAGCTCGGCGGCGGCGCGCTCGAAGAAGTCGACCGCCTGTTCGTGGGTTTCGTACTTGTCCGTCGGTGCGATGCCGAACGTCGTGATCAGCCCTTCGCGATCGAAGCCCGGATCCCAGCTCAACAGCGACGCGAAGCCACGCGTGAGCAGCCCGGCTCCCACCAGGAGCATCACCGCGAGCGCCAGCTCCGCGATCACGAGGAGGTTGCGGGTACCGTTGCCGCGCGAGTCGGTGGCGCGCTTCGCTTTGATCGTCTCGCCGAGCTCGCCGCGAGTGACGCTGATCGCCGGCGCCAGCCCGAACAGCAGCGCCGTGGCGGCAGTGATGAGCAAGGCGAAGCCGAGAACGCCGCCGTCGATGCCCACTTCGTCGAGGCGCGGGATGCTCGCCGGCGCCAGCGCCAGAAAGGCGCGGGTCGTGGCCAGCGCCAGCAGGGTGCCGACGGCGCCGCCCACAGCCGCCAGC
>CAYSHI010000383.1:0-26675 GCA_964430745.1 uncultured Acidobacteriota bacterium
GCCCATCAAGACGACTCCCCGTGCCGACCATGGAACGTTGCCGGCGACTCGAAGGCAGAATTCTCCGGCGCCCGTGGGCGGCCAAGCGCGAGTGCATGAAGCAAGGCAGCACCCCGGGGAGACACGCCGAACGCGCGGGCACCGAAGAATTCTCCCCCGAGCCGGAAGACGGCGGAGCCAGCTTTCGGGGGATGCCGAGGCCTCGACATCGTCTCGCTGCGGGTGCCTGAGTAGTTTCTCCCCGATTGATCGGCCGGGCGGAGGTGTCGGTGGGCAGCGGGCGTTCAGCGGGTCACGGAAGTAACTGCCTGCCGCCAGGCACTCGCGCTCGGCCGCCTATGCTGCCCGCCGATACCTTCGGCGGACGGCGGTGGGTGGCACGTCCATCTCAGGGCATCAGGATCGGCGGTCCGGGTGCGTTCGGGCGGGGAGCCTCGTCTTGATGGGACCGGTGCAGAGGGCGCGCGTAGGGCAGCGATGCCCTTGTCGCGTGTACTGCGCGCCATGAGAATCCGGCGAAGCCGCTCCCTTTCCCCGCGCACATCACGCGAAAGGGTATCGCTGCCCCTAGCGTGCCCGCATAGCAACCCCGTCTCCCGTCTAGGACCCGCACCGTCCCGGCTGCGCCGCCGCGTGCCAGACAGGCCCCTGCTCAGACCATGAAACGAAACCGTTTGTCCGCCGCAGCCGTAGTACACAATATGTCGTTATCTGAATAGCTAGTTGTCTATATAGGGTCGCCCCGAACCGAGCGAGAACCACGATGAGCAAACCCATTCGTATGACCCAGTCGACCGCCGTGGTGCTGCAGGCGCTGTCGAACGGGCATGGTTACGGCTTCGAGATCATGGATGTCACCGGATTGCCGGGCGGCACGATCTATCCGGCGCTGCGGCGCCTGCAGGGCGCCGACCTTGTCGAGTCCGAGTGGGAAGACGGCAGTGTCGCGCAGGAGCAGGGGCGGCCGGCGCGCAAGTATTATCGATTGACCGATGCCGGCGCCGTGGCGCTGCAGGAGGCGTCGAAGCGATTTCGCGTTCTCGGCCTTCTCGAAGCCCAGGCAAATGCGGGACCGCAGGCATGAGTGCACGCACGGGGATAAGGCGCGGCGCCCCCGCCGGCAAGGCACAGCCCGACGGCCTTCCGCTGTGGTGCCGCGGTCTCCTGTGGGCGGCTGCTCGGATGCTTCCCCCGACCCGTCGAGAGGACTGGCAACGCGAATGGACGGCTGAGCTGACATGTTTCGCCGCCGGCGGCGGGGGCGCTTCGCCGCCGCGTTCGGCTCTCCTTCGCCGCGCGCTGATTTGTTTCGCCGACGCGAGACAGATCCGACGGCTGTCCCGGCCGCGATCCAAGGGAGCTTCGTTGCTCGCCGGCGGTCCGCGCCGGCCGAGTCTCCCGTCGCTGCGCGGGGTGCGACACGCGGGGCGCGCGTTGGCGCGCAATCCGGTGTTCTCGTGCGCGGCCATCATCACGTTGGCTCTCGGGATCGGCGCCAACACGGCGTTCTTCAGCCTCGTCAACGCCATCGCACTGAAGCCGCCCGCGGTGCACGAGCATGAGAGGCTCGTGCGGCTTTACACCAGCACGCCTGAAGGACAACAGTACGGATCCAGCTCGTACCTCGAGCTGCAGGAGATCGCCCGCGGTACCGAGGTCTTCGACGGCGTGGTCGGCTACGCGCTGGCGGTCGGGGCGATGACCGAAGACGGCCGCGTCGAGGCGCTCCTGGGGGAGGTGGTGACGGGCAACTACTTCCGTGTCCTCGGCGTACCGATGACCCTCGGTCGCGCCTTCGCCGACGACGAAGACGTTTCACCCGGATCGAACCCCGTCGTCGTGCTGGGTCACGGATTCTGGAAGCGCCGCTTCGGCGCTGATCCCGGCGTCGTCGGCAGCACCATCAGGCTCAACGGCGTGCTCTTCGACATCATCGGCGTCGCCTCTTCGGACTACCTCGGCATCCTGCCGGGATTGGCGGCGGAGTTCTGGGTGCCGGCAATGATGATCGGCACGCTGGTTCCGGACGCCCCCGAGGCGTTGACGAGTCGTGCGAGCCGCCAGTTCATGGCCCACGCGCGACTGCGGGACGGAGTCGGCGTGAGCGAGGCGCAAGGCGCCGTCTCGCTGGTGGCGGAACGCCTCGCCGAGGCGTTTCCGGAGAGCAACGCCGGTCACACGATGACGGCGGTGATGGCCGACTCGGTGCGCTTTCATCCGCGTGTCGATGCCGCCATCGTTCCCGTCGCCATGCTCATGCTGTGCATCCCGGGCCTGGTGCTGCTGATCGCCTGCACCAACCTGGCCGGATTGCTGCTCGCACGGGCTACCGACCGGCGCAAGGAGATCGCCGTCTGCCTGGCGTTGGGAGCCGGCCGTCGACATGTTGTCGGGCAGCTACTGGGCGAGAGCCTGTTGCTGTCGCTGCTGGGCGGAGGCCTCGGTATCGTGCTGGCCTCCTGGCTTCTCGGCCTGATCGTCAGCCTCAAGCCGCCGCTGCTGGTGTCGCTATCGCTCGACGTCGGCATCGACCACCGTGTGCTCGGCTTCACCCTCGCGGTGTCGCTGCTGTCGGGCCTGCTGTTTGGTTTGATTCCCGCCCTCAAGACCTCGAAGCCGGACCTTTCCCGTGCCCTCAAGGACGAGCAAGGCGTCGTCTGGCGCGCTCGTCGGGTGTCGCTGCGCGACGCACTGATTGTCGGACAGGTGGCGGTGTCGACGCTGCTTTTGCTCGTTGCCGGCCTTTTCGTGCGCAGCCTGCAGAAGGCCGAGACGCTCGAGCCCGGCTTCGACACGCAGGGGTCGGTGGTTTTCTCCATGAACGTCGCCATGCGCTACGACGAGGCCAACGGGCGCGAGTACTACCGGCAGGCGATCGAACAGATGAAACGGGTTCCCGGGGCCACGTCGGTGGCAATCGGCGATCGCCTACCGCTGGGCCTCTCGCAACAGACCATGCAGGTCATCACCGACGAATCACGGCGCCGGGACGACGCGTCGGTCGAGACGCCCGGAGAGCCGATCGACTTCGCGCGTGTCACCCCCGATTACCTGCGGACCCTGGGCATCGACCTGCTGGCCGGCCGTGATTTCGGACCGCAGGACCGGCTCGGCACGGCTCCCGTTGCCATGGTCAGCGAGGCGGCCGCGGCGCATCTCTGGGGCGACGAGAACCCGATCGGCAGACAGATCGAGACCACCGGTGGTCGCGTCCTCGAGGTCGTCGGCGTGGCGCGCGATACGCGGGGATTGTTGAGCGACGCGCCCCGACCGTTTATCTACATCCCCTTCGAGCAGAGCTACGAGTCGGTCGTCGAGCTCATCGTCGCCACGGACACGGATCCGGCCGCCTTCCTCGCTACCTCTCAGGAGGCCCTGCTGCAGGTGGACCCCGAAATCATGCCGATCGAAGTCATGACGATGGCCGACGGTACCGACGTGATCCTCCTGCCGGTGCGTGCGGCGGCGTGGGCGATGGGGTCGTTCGGAATCCTCGGGTTGTTGCTCAGCGCGGTCGGCATTGTCGGCGCGCTTGCCTACTCGGTAGCGCAACGTGGGCACGAGATCGGCGTGCGATTGGCGTTGGGTGCGACTCCACGAGGACTGGTCGGCATGGTCGTGGCGGGTGGTATGCGTCGGCAGGCCATCGGGATGGTGATCGGTTTGCTCCTGGCGCTCGCCGTCGGGCAGGTCCTCCAAGGATTGCTCGTCGGGATCAGCCCGGCAGACCCCGTCGCTTTCGTCGCCGTCGGGCTCCTGCTCGCCGTCGTCGCCGGTCTGGCGAGCTACATCCCGGCACGACGGGCCGCGGCTGCCGATCCTCTGGTGGTTCTCCGCAAGCAGTAGCGATCGGGGGAACGGTCGGTCGTGGGCGAGGGGCGTTCACGGTGTTCGCGCGCGCGAGGGCCGGCGCGTACCCGTCGGGCGGCGGCGGTCGGGCCCCAGCCGCCTATTGCGGATCCGCGTCGGCGGCGGGAGTGTCGGCTGTCGTGAACAACTCGCGCACGGTCGGGGCGCTGTCGCGGTTGACGACCACCGCGATCCGGTCGTCCGTGTGGATGGTGGTGTCGCCGTGGACGACGGCACGCGCGCCCTCGCGTTCGAGGGAAACGATCAGACACTCGCGAGGTAGGTCGAGCTGAGATACTCGGGCGCCGTCGATGGTCGCGCCGGTGGGCACGTCGACGTAGATCAGGTTCATGTCCTGGCCGTCCTCGATTCCCGACTCCGCCGCTCGCCGCAGCTGGCGTGCCCTCCGCGACAGACCACCGTCGTACCCCCGGCGCAGGTCGTCCCGGCTGACGACGCCGAGCAGGCGACCCGGGTTGTCGGGGTCGACCACGGGCAGCATCCGCAGACCACGCACCTGCAGCCGGCGGAGCGCCTCGCCGATCGATTCCTCCGGCTGAGTGACGAGCAAGTTGTTTCGCGTGGCGATATTGCCGACCGTCCTGCCCTCGATCGACCCGCGCGCCAGGGCCCGATCGAGATCCTGGGTGGAGACGACGCCCACCAGCTTCCCGGCACTGTCGATCACGGGCATCGTGTTACCGCGGGCGCGGGTGAACGCGGCATTGAGCTTGCCCAGGTCGAGGTTTACGCGGGCAGGCGTTACGGCGGTATTCATCACCTCTGCAACGCGAACGCCCTCGAGCACATCAGCGTCCAACCCCTGCTCCAGACGCACACCACGGCGCGTGAGCTTGAGGGTGTAAATCGACTCGCTGCTGATGAGGCGGGACACGATCGTGGCGAGAACGGTGGCGAGCATCAAGGGAAGGATGATCGCGTAGTCGCGGGTCATCTCGAAGATGATGAGGATGGCGCTGATCGGGGCATGCGCGGCGCCGGCGAAGAAGGCCGACATGCCGACAAGCGCGTAGGCTCCCGACGGGGCCGTGCCGCCGGGAAAGGCCTGATTGGCTACCTGCCCGAAGGCGCTTCCGAGCATTGCCCCCATGAACAGCGATGGGGCGAATACGCCTCCGGAGCCCCCCGATCCGAGTGTCAGGCTGGTGGCGAGCATCTTGAGCAGAAGCAGGCCGAAGGCGACGTCGAGCGCGAGCTCACCGACGGCCGCGCTGGTGATGGTCTCGTAGCCGACGCCGAAGATACGCGGCAGCCCGTCGTCCTTGAACGTCATGACGCCGACGATGCCGAGCAGTGCTCCGCCGATCGCCGGTTTGACGTAGTCCGGCAGCCGCAAGGAGTCCCACAGATCCTCCATGCCGTAGAGCCCACGAGTGAAGCCCACGGAGACGAACGCGGCGAGGACGCCGAGCAGTGCGAACAGGCCGAGCTCTCCGGGATGCACGAGTGAGTAGTCCGGTACCGCGAACGCGCGCGTGTTGCCCTCGAAGGTCTGCGCGATGACGTCGGCGATGACCGCCGAGACCACTACCGCGCCGAACGACAAGCTGTGCAGTCGTCCGAGAATGACCTCCATTGCGAAGATCGCCCCGGCGATCGGCGCGTTGAACGTCGCCGCGATGCCGCCGGCAGCGCCGCATGCGACCAGGTTGGTGACGCGCCTGTCGGACAGGCGCATGGCCTGGCCGACGGCCGAGCCCATTGCCGAGCCGATCTGCACGATCGGCCCTTCACGTCCGGCGGCGCCGCCGGTACCGATGCAGACGGCCGACGCGAGCGCCTTTACCAGCACGACCACCGGACGGATGCGGCCGCCGCGAAGCGCAACCGCCTCCATCACCTCGGGCACACCGTGGCCCTTGGCCTCGCGGGCGAAGTTGTAGACCAGGAGCCCGACAATAAGGCCACCGACAGCGGGTACGAGCACGAGATGCCACGGAGGAAAAGCGGCGGCCGAATCCGTTCCGCTTCGCCAGGCGCCGTAGCCCACGCGGTGGATGAATTCGAGGAGCCGGCGAAAGCCGACCGCGCCGAAGCCGGTGAGCACCCCCACGACGATCGCCGTTGTGAGCATGACGGCCGATGCGGAGACATCGCTCGCGTCCAGCCAGCGTGCCAGCGTGCTGCGGACGCGGCGGCTCCACCTTCGCTCGCGGGGGGGTGAATGCGACACCATGGTTCCCGTCCGGAAGCCGGCGTGATGGCGGCGGGAACGTCGCCCGAGGCGCCGACGGTCGAAGAAATTGTAACGCCCGCGACGCCTCTTCGCTCACGCCGCGCGGGGTCCGCCGGCGGCGCCGCGAGAGCAACGAAGGGGGAAGAAAAACCTACGGTTGACCGACGTTATGAAACAATATATTCATTTGTAGAGTAATAAGTGAAGAACGCGCGACGATGGCCCTACGAGCACCCAAACAAAGGGCGCAACGAACGCGCAAGAAGGGCGTAACGAAACCCGCAAAGACGCGACGATGGCGCGACCAGAAATCAACGAGGTGATACGTGCCGGGCAAGTTTCTCGCTGAATTCGAGCTTTACGTAATGATGGCCGTCGCCCGCCTGGGCGATACTGCCTACGGCGCCACGGTCCGCCGTGAGATCGAGGAACGCACCGGCCGGCCGGTGTCGATCGGCGCCCTGTACGCCACGCTCGCCCGCCTCGGCGACAAAACGTACCTGGACTTCGATGAGGTCGAGCCGCAGCCCGGCGAGCGCGGCCGGGCGCGCAAGTACTGCCGGCTGACGAGCGAGGGCCGCGAAGCGATGGATCACTCGATGAGCATGATGCGCCGCATGATGGATGGTCTCGAGCCGGCCGAGACGACGAAGCGCGAATCGTGAGTCCCCCGCGGCTGTCACGCCTGATGCTCGCCGTCGCGCTCAGGCCCTGCGACCGACGCTTCGCACTTGCCGATGTCGACGAAGAGTGGGAACGGCGTTCCGCTCGCGACGGCGCACCTCTGGCGCGCCGCTGGTATCGCGCGCAGGTACTCCATTCGTTGCTTCCGCTGCTGCGCCTCCGCCTGGCCCGGATGGGCGCAGGCGGCGGGGCGACGGAGAACGAAGATCGGAGGGCCCGCATGCCCGACTTGATGGGGGACTTTCGTTACGCCACACGGAAGCTGGCGAAGTCGCCGCTGGTGGTGATCACGACGGTGCTTTCCCTGGGCCTCGGAATCGGTGTCGCCACGACGGTGTTCACCGTGGTCAACGCCATGTTGTTGCGCTCGTCCGTCGGCCCCGGCGCGGATCTCGATCGGCTCACCGCCGTGTACACCAGCCAGGATCTCGGGGCCGCCAACGGCTCTACCTCGTTTCCGGACTACCTGAGCATGCGGGAGCACGCGCTCCAGCTCGGCGATGACACGGTGTTCGACGGGTTGATGGCCTACCGCATGGGCATGGTCACGCTCGGCGATCAAGAGGCCGACGAGCGCCTCATGGTCGAGATCGTTACCGGCAACTACTTCGACGTCCTCGGGGTCACGGTACCCCTCGGGCGTGGCTTCCAGGTTGCGGAGACGCGCTTGGGAGCGGCCGAGCCGGTGGCGGTGATCAGCCACGGGCTCTGGCGCGACCGATTCGACGCCGATCCCGAGGTGCTGGGAGAGACGCTGGCCATCGACGGCGTCCCCTTCACCGTTGTCGGCGTTGCCCCCGATGGTCTCACCGGGCGCATGCTGTCTCTCAAAATCGACGCATGGCTGCCGCTCGGCATCCCCGGCGGCACCTACCACGCAACCCCCACCGAGCTCACTGATCGTGACGATCGAGAATACGGGGTCATGGGGCGCCTCAAGGAGGGCGCCACGGTACAGCAGGCGCAGATGCAGATGGCGCTGCTCGCCGAGGCGCTCCACGACGAGTACGGCACGGTGTGGCAGGACGACGTCGGCCAACCTCGCCGCCTGACGGTGTTGTCCGAGCGCGCCGCGCGCGTACCGCCGGATGCGCGCGGCGGCCTGTACGGTTTCGCTGCGGTGATGCTGTTGATTACCGGCATGATCCTCTTCATTGCCTGCTCCAATGTCGCCGGCATGTTCCTGGCGCGCGCCGCCCAGCGCGGCAGGGAGATGGCCATTCGGCTCGCGCTGGGGGCCAGCCGGCGCCGGCTCATCGGCATGCTGCTGATCGAGAGCCTTCTGCTCGGCCTGGCCAGCGGCGCCCTCGGCATCGCGCTGGCGTTCGAAGCATCCAAGTGGTTGGAGGTCATGCCCTTTCCCATGGGTCTCTCCCTGCGCTTCGACTTCAGCCTCGACTATCGCGTCATGATGTTCGCCGTTTTCGTGTCGATTGCCACGAGCGTCGTGTTCGGCTTGGCGCCGGCGCTGGAAGCATCGAAGCCGAGCCTGTTGCCGTCGCTCAAGACGGTTACGGGCGCGTCCGGCCGCCGGCCCGGCCGCTTCGGTCTGCGCAACGTACTGGTGATGGGACAGGTCGCCGTCTCGCTCGTGTTCCTCGTGAGCGCCGGGCTGATGCTGCGCACCCTTCAGATCAGCACCTCGTCCGACCTCGGTATCGATCCGGCCGGTATCGCCTCGATGACCAAGTTCCTCCCCGAAGGCGACTATCCCGGCGAGGCTGCCGCCGACTACTTCAACCAGCTCGAGGAGCGATTGGCGACGCTGCCCGAAGTCGCGGAGGTGCACACGACGATGACGGCCGAGCTGTCGATCATCTCTTCGGTGTTCGGCCTGCAGGTCGAGGTCGATGGATACGACTCCGTCGACGGCGGGCGCAGCATGGTTCCCTACAACGCCGTGACGCCGGGATACATGGAGATGCTCGGCATCGAGATGCTGCGCGGGCGCACGGTCGACGATACCGACCGCGCCGGCACGCCGCGCGTGGCGGTCGTCAATCAGGCTTTTGCCGACCGCTATTGGCCCGGCTCGGACCCCGTCGGACAGGAGTTCCGTATCGTCGGGCGGCGCGGCGCCAGCAATCGGATGGAAACGGCCCCGGAGTCGGTGCGTGTCGTCGGTCTCGCCGCCAATGCCAGCTACGCGGGACTCGAGTCGCAGGATACCCCCTTCGCGTGGCTGCCGATCGCGCACGATCGCACGCCGTACCGCTTTATCCACGTTCGCGGGCGCACGGGCGCCGCCGCGGCGGTGGCGCTGCTGCGCCGAGAGGTTCCGGTCGAGCGCGGCGAGGTCACGCTTATCCAGCCGACGGCCTACGAAGAGCTCATCGGTTTCGAGTTCTGGGTGATGGGCGCGGCATCACGGGCATTCGGTTATTGCGGCGCGTTCGCGCTGTTGCTCGCGGCGATCGGCATCTACGGGATCGTCTCGTACGCCGTCAGCCAGCGAGCTCACGAGATGGCGGTTCGCCGGGCTCTCGGGGCCGTGCCGCGCCAGGTCGTCAATCTCGTCGTTCGCGATGGGCTGTTTCTCGCCGGGGTCGGTCTCGCCGGCGGAATGCTGTTCACGTTGCCGATCGCGGCGTTGCTGGCTTCGGAGTTCTCCGAGCTCAGCGCGCTGGATCCGATCGCCGTCGGCGGAAGCGTTGCCGTCCTGCTTGCCGTAGCGCTGTCGGCGACGCTGATTCCCGCGCGCCGGGCGATGCGGATCGACCCGGTGAAAGCCCTGCGGGAAGAATGAGGTGCGGGAAGCGGCCGGCTTGCCTCTCTGCTGAGGCTCGCCGACAAGGCTCGGGCCCGCAAGGCTCGGGCTCGTGACGACTGCATTGCTTCGCTCCTGGCCGTGAGACCATTACCGGCATGAGCGATTCGCAGCGCGACACCCTCATCGAGAGCATTCGTTCCTCTATCGTCGGCGGCGACGAGACGTTTGCCGGACCTTTCGGCGTGCGCCGCATGACGTACGCCGACTACACTGCTTCGGGCCGGTCGCTCGCCTTCATCGAGGACTACATTCGCGGCGAGGTGCTCACCAAGTACGCCAACACGCACAGCGAGACCTCCGGTACCGGGCTGCAGACGACGGCCTTTCGCGAGCAGGCTCGCGCGATCATCAAGCGGGCGGTGAAGGCAGGAGACGACAACGCGCTGATATTCTGCGGCTCCGGTGCAACAGCCGCCGTGCAGAAGATCATCGGCATCCTCAACCTGCGCCTTCCCAACGACCTGGACGACAGGTACGGCCTCAGCGAGTGCATCCCTCCGGAAGAGCGCCCGGTCGTTTTCATCGGGCCGTACGAGCACCACTCCAACGAGCTGCCGTGGAAGGAGTCGATTGCCGATGTCGTCGTGATCGACGAGGACCGCAACGGCGGCATCGATCTCACAGAGCTTCGCAAGGCGCTGGCCCGCTACGCTGAGCGGCCGCTCAAGATCGGCAGCTTTTCGGCGGCATCCAACGTAACCGGGATCCTCACCGACATCGACGGTGTTGCCGACCTGCTGCACGAGCATGGGGCGTTGTCGTTCTGGGACTACGCCGCTGCGGCTCCCTATGTCGACATCGCCATGGACGACGATGCCCGCCGCAAGGACGCCATCTTCTTGTCGCCGCACAAGTTCATCGGTGGGCCCGGATCTCCCGGTATTCTGGTGGTGAAGAAGCGGTTGTGCGAGAACAGGGTGCCGGTGCACCCGGGAGGCGGCACGGTCTCCTGGGTAAGCTATCGAGACCACCGCTATCTCGGCAACGTCGAGCACCGCGAGGAGGCGGGCACGCCCGACATCATCGGTTCGATCCGCGCCGGACTCGTGTTTCAACTGAAAGAGGCGGTCGGGGCCGAGGCTATTCACCGGCGCGAGGAAGATTTCGTGCGGCGCGCCGTGCAACGCTGGCGTGCCCATCCGAACATCGCCATCCTCGGTAACCGTGACCGTCGGCGTATCTCGATCGTCTCTTTCATGATCCGCCACCGCGGAGGTTACCTGCACTGGAACTTCTGCGTGTCGCTGCTCAATGACGTGTTCGGTATCCAGGCGCGCGGGGGCTGTTCGTGCGCCGGGCCGTACGGGCACAAGTTGTTGGGCATGGACGCGGCCACGTCGGATGCCTTCGAGGACCTCATCCTCTCCGGTTGGGAGGGCGTGCGGCCGGGCTGGGTGCGCCTCAACTTCAACTATTTCATCAGCGAGACGGTCTTCGAGTTCCTGCTCGACGCCGTTGAGTTCGTTGCCGAACACGGCTGGAAGCTCCTGCCCCAGTACGATTTCGACCCCCGCACGGGCAATTGGCGGCATCGTTGCGGTTGCGGCGAAACCCCCGCGAGCCTCGACGAGATTTCCTACGCCGACGGCAGTATGGCCTATCCGGTGCGGCATCTTGTCGCCGGAGAAGGCGACTTGGCCGGTTACCTGCCCGCTGCCCGCGCCCTCTCGGAGCAAGCCCCCGACGAGATCGAGCTCCCCGCGGCCGGCGATGCCGGGGACGACCCCCCCGGCGAGTTCGAGCGGTTGCGGTGGTTCCCGCTGCCCGGTGAAGCGCTCGACGAGCTCAACGGAGACATCGCCGCGACCCCGACGGCGGTGTTTCGGCCGCCGCCGAGCTGAGGGCCCGGAGACTCAGCGCCAGACGACGTCGCCGACGGGGGCATCGTGCCCCGGGAGAATCTCGCGAAGGTACGGGGCCACGCCCCGCTCACGGTTCCATTGGCGCGGGTAGCCGAGCGATACCTCCTCGAAGCGTACGCCGTCGCGGAACCGCGTGGTTCGGATGTGCAGGTGCCCCGTAACCACCACCCGTGCGTCGAAGCGCCGGTGCCAGTCTTCCGTACGCCGGGTGCCGCACCACACCATGAAGCTGGGAATCCGCGGCAGCCGCGCATGTTCCTGGCGCAACGGGAAGTGGTTGATCAGCACGGTGGCGTGATCGTCGGGCACTTCGGTCAATCGAGCCTCGGTATACGCGGCGCGGGCGGCACACCACGCTCCGCGGCTCTCGTGGGGGTCCGGATGCAGATAGCGTTCGTCGGCGCAGCGCACCCCCGAAGCGGCGGCCCAGGCAACCGCTTCGTCGATCGGGACCTCGTCCGGACGAAAGCTGTAGTCGTACAGCACCATCAGGGGCGCGATCACGGTTGGCGGGCCGTCGCCGGGCCATTTCAGGTAGGGATCTTCGGGAGTGGCAACCCCGTAGCCGCGACAACGCTCGACAAGGCGGTGATAGCGGTCCTCCCCGCGAAGGTCGGGATCGTTTCCAGGAGTGGCCCAAAGATCGTGGTTGCCGGGGACCCAGAGCAGCTTCTCGAACCTAGGCGCGAGCGTTCCGAGAGCGAAATCCAGGTGTTCGATCTTCTCGCCGACGTCTCCGGCGACAATGAGCCAGTCGTCGGACTGCGGCGGAATCTCGAGCAGCGCCTCGCGGTTGGGTCCATGACCGAGGTGCAGGTCGCTGATTGCCAGCAGCTTCACGAGCTGTCGAGGCCGGGAACGACTTCACGCAGGTCGATCTCGAAATCGGGTCGATCGCCCCGGCGAAGCGCCGCCGCCATGGCGTGATGAGGCGTCGGTTCCCACTGCGCGAACTGCCAGGCCGAGGGATCGTCTTCGAGCCCCTCTTCGAACGATATGGCCGGCAAGCGGCGGTCGGGATGGCCGACCGGCGGCCCCACGTGATCGAGGTCGAAGGAGAAGCGACCGAGGCCGAGCGAGATGCCCACCCCCACTGCCTTGATGTAGGCCTCTTTCAACGTCCAGTACTCGTAGAATGCCGATTCCTGTTGCTCGAGGCTCAGGCCCTCGAAGTCCGCGACCTCGCGCTCGGAGAAGAAGCGTCGCGCGATCTCCAGACCCTGCGTCTCGCGCCGTCGATCTTCGACGTCGACACCGGCGTCGACCTCGGGCACTACGATGCACGCGACCAGGCCTTTGGTGTGGGACAGGTTGAAACGCAGGGGAGGTACCGCTCCCGGGCCGGCGATCTCCGGCTTGCCGTAGCGGTTGAGCGTGAACTCCCAGGCCGCCGGGTCGACGTCGGCGAAGTGCGACAGCATGTTACGCACGAGTGCCCACGCAACGAGATAAAGCTGACGATCGCTGTCAAAATAGAAGCGCTCGTAGCGCGCGGTTTCGCTGTCGGAGAGGAGCCCCCGGTATTCGTCGAGCAGGTCGGGATTTCGCACTGCCCCCGGAAATGCGTACCAGATGTCGGCGCGTTCATTCATGTCGCAAACGGTAGCAACGTCGCGCCCGGCCTGCTGAAGATAAGTGAATTCACTACCCCGAGAGGCTTTACAAGAGCGCATTCGTAAGTAACATGCCGAGACTCCGGTATAGTCCTTTCCTCGCCACCGCTTCTCAGGAACGACCTCACGCATGACGGAAGAAAGAGGGGCCGGTCTCTCGGTCCACGCAATGGCTGTCGGCGCGCTGTTCGCCCTCATCGGCCTGGTCGGCGTCTACTACGGTCTCGGAAACTGGCGTGCTCCCGAGCTCGCCTCCCGACACGGCGCGGGCGTCGACGCGATGATGGTGTACCTGCTGGTATGCACGGGCGCGATGTTCGTCATCGGGCATCTCCTGCTCGGCTACATGATCGTCTCGAACAGTCGCAACGATCGCGTCACGCTACGGATGGCGACACCCAAGACCGAGAAGATGCTCTCTGTCGTGCTCGGTTTTCTCATGGCACTGATCGCGGAGGGCGGCGTCGTGGTTATCGGCGTGCCGGTGTGGAACGAGTACTACCGCTCCGAGGTTCCCGAAAACGCGGTTACCGTGGAGGTCTTGGCCCAGCAGTTCGTCTGGAACTTCCGCTACCCCGGGCCCGACGGCATCTTCGGCCGCACCGACCCGTCGCTGTACGACGACGTCACCAACCCGGTCGGGCTCGATCCGAGCGATCCTGCGTCGGCCGACGACATCGTCTCGATCAACCACCTGTACCTACCCAGCGACGAGATGGTGAGCGTGGTGCTGAAGTCGCGCGACGTCATCCACAGCTTCTTCCTGCCGCACTTCCGGGTGAAGCAGGATTCGGTGCCGGGAATGACCGTCAGCGTGAACTTCACACCTACACGCACGGGTGACTTCGACATTGCCTGTACCGAGCTCTGTGGCATGGCGCACTACCGCATGCAAGGCTTCCTCCACGTCCTGCCGCGCGACGAGTTCGATAGCTGGCTGGCTTCCCAGGGGTCGTAGACATGTCCGACGAGAACCTCAGCTTCGTCCGTCGCTACATCTTCAGCCTCGACCACAAGGTCATCGGTATCCAGTACATCATCACCGGGCTGGTGATGGCCCTGGTCGGAGCATTCCTGGCGACGCTCATCCGTCTACAGCTCGCCTACCCCGCACACCAGTGGGAGCTCCTCGGCCGCCTCATGCCGACCGGGTTTCCGCAGGGCTACATGACACCGGAGTTCTACATCTCCGTGGTCACCATGCACGGCACCATCATGGTGTTTTTCTTCATCTCCTTCGTGCTCGTCAGCGGCTTCGGCAACTACCTGGTGCCGCTGCACGTCGGCGCCAAGGACATGGCGTTCCCGCTCGTCAACATGCTGTCGTACTGGATCGCGTTTCTGTCGGCGGTGGTGATGATCCTCAGTTTCTTCGTTGAGGGAGGTGCGGCGGCCGCCGGATGGACCGCCTATCCACCGCTGAGCGCATTGCCGCAAGCGGTGCCGGGCTCGGGATTGGGACAAAGCGTCTGGCTGGTGTCGATGGCGCTGTTCATCGTTTCGTTCACCATGACCGGCCTGAACGTCATCGTCACGGTGTTCTGTTGCCGCGCCTCCGGCATGTCGATGATGCGCATGCCGCTGACCGTGTGGTCGTATTTTGTTTCCGCGATCATCGGCGTGCTGGCGTTCCCGGCGCTCACCGCGGCGGCGATCATGCTGCTATTCGACCGTCACGCGGGAACCAGCTTTTACCTTCCGTCGGGCATCTTCATCGCCGGAGAGTTGCTCGACTTCACCGGCGGGTCGCCGCTGCTGTGGCAGCACCTGTTTTGGTTCCTCGGCCACCCCGAAGTGTACGTGCTGATCCTACCGGCGCTGGGGATGGTGTTCGACATCCTGCCGGCCTTCACGCGCAAGCCGGTCATGGGCTACAAGTCGTCGGTGTACGGCCTCATCGCCGTCGCCGTGCTGAGCATGATCGTCTGGGGCCACCACATGTTCGTGTCGGGCATGAGCCCGTTCTCCGGCGAGTACTTTTCGTTGGCGACGCTGCTGATCACCATCCCGATGGCGATCATCGGCGTCAACATGCTGGGCAGTATCTGGGGCGGCCGCATGATCCTGGCCACACCGATGCTGTTCATCCTGGCCACCGTGGCGTTGTTCGGCACGGGTGGCTTCGGCGGTCTTTTCCTCGGTAACGCCACCGCCGACATGCAGCTACACGACACTTATTTCGTTGTCGGCCATTTCCACCTGATGATCGGCGGCGTCACGCTGATGGGATCGTTTGCGGCCATCTACTTCTGGTTTTCCAAGATGTTCGGTCGGACGATGAACGAGACACTGGGCAAGGTGCACTTTTGGCTCACGTTGATCCCGTTCTTCACCATTTTCTTCATGCAGCATTTCCAGGGGTTCCAGGGGGCACCGCGACGCTATTTCGGCTTCATGAACTACGAGTACCTGGAAGCGGCTCGCGACGCCAACTGGATCATCAGTTGGGCCGCCTTCGCGCTCATCGCCGGCCAGACCATCTTCATGGTGAACTTCTTCATGAGCCTGGCGAAGGGCAAGGTGGCGGCAGCCAACCCCTGGAACGCCACCACTCTGGAGTGGACCCTCCCTTCGCCGCCGGCGCACGGCAACTTCGGAGACGCTCTTCCTCAGGTCTACCGTTGGCCCTACGAGTACAGCGCCGAGGAGGCGGATGAGGACTACACGCCTCAGAATGTCCCGGCCGACGAAGTGCCGGTGACCGCATGATGGCTCCGTCGGGCGTAGAGAGCATGGCTGCTGACAGCGGCGTCGGCGGGGTCGGCGTCTTTCGCAGCGTGGAACAACGCCGCCACGCCATCCAGTTCGGCGTGTGGTGCTTCCTCGCCACCGTGACGATGCTGTTCGCGGCGTTCAGCAGTTCCTACATCGTGCGCCAATCGGGTACCGATTGGGCGCCTACTCCGCTGCCGGCCGTGCTGTGGTTCAACACCGCTCTGCTGGTCGTCAGTAGCGTCGCCCTGGAAGTGTCTCGACGCGAGGCCAAGCGCGGGCGGATGTCAGGCAGCAAGGTTGCTCTGGCCGCGACGGTCTTGTTGGGCGTCGCTTTTCTCGTCGGCCAGCTTGGCGCCTGGCGTGACCTCGCCGCGCAGGGTTACTACCTGCCGACCAACCCGCATGCGTCGTTCTTCTACATTCTGACGGCGCTGCACGCCGCGCATCTCGTGGCCGGGTTGATTCTCCTGCTGTACGTCACCCGACGCGTCGCCGGCTCCGAGAGCCGCGGTGACACGGGTGACATGCCGTTTCTGATGGGTATCGGCGCCACCTTCTGGCATTTCTTCGGCGCCCTGTGGGTCTACCTTTTCGCAATGTTGTCTTTGGTCTGATAGAAACCGGGAACGAGTACATGGCTGAAGCAGCGACAACCACACAAGATCGATGGGGCGGCGGCGTCTGCCCGTTTGACGCCGGCTGGCAGAAGGTGATGATGTGGATGTTCATCGTCACCGACGGCTTGCTGTTCGGAGCCTTTCTGGCTTCGTACGGCTACATGAGGTTCATGTCGAACAGCTGGCCGAACCAGAGCGAAGTATTCTCCATCCCGTTCATCGCCGCGATGACCTTTGTCCTCATCACCAGCAGCGCCACGATGGCGAGCGCGGTGGCCGCGGCGAATCACGGTGACAAGGCCACCGTCGGCAAGTACCTGCTCATGACCATCGTCGGCGGCGCGCTCTTCCTCGGCATGCAGGCGTACGAGTGGACCCACTTCATCCAGGAGGGTGGGCGCTTGTGGGCGAACCCCTGGGGCGACCCCATGTTCGGGGCGTATTTTTTCCTCATCACGGGGTTCCACGGCACCCACGTGCTCTCCGGCGTGATCATCCTGGCGATCCTGTGGTTGCGTTGGAACAAGGGCGTGGCCACCAGCACCGGCGTCGAGATGGGCGGCCTCTACTGGCACTTCGTCGACCTGGTCTGGGTATTCGTCTTTACCTGCTTCTACCTGCTCTGAGGATGCGACGATGAGCTCCGAGAAGACCGCGCAGAACCCGACCTCCTACTGGAAGATCTGGGGCATGTTGCTCGCCCTCACGATCGTCATGCTGTTTCTCGATCAAGCCCCCATGCCGCAGACGATGTTCGTCATCATCATGGTGTCCGCCATGCTCACCAAGGCGAGCCTCATCGCCGCCTACTTCATGCACCTGAAGCAGGAGCACCCGTTTCTGCAGGCCACGTTCGTCGTCGGCCTCGTCGTCAACGCCTCGTTCATGTTCGCGCTGTTCATCCCCGATGCCGTGCGTATCTACCACATGGTCAACGGATGAAAAGACTGGCGGCTGTTGCGCTTCTTCTCGGCATCGTCGCCGGTGTCACCCTGACCGCGCCCGCGCCGGCCGAAGCGCAGTGCGCGATGTGCCGTTCCGCCTTCGACTCGCCCGAGGGGCGGCGCATGATCCGCAACTATCAGATCGGTATCGCGTTTCTGCTCGCCGTACCGTTCGCGGCGTTCGGGACGGTGGCGTTCTTCGCCGTCAAAGGCAAGAGAAAGCTAGAGCAGGAGCGATAAGGCGGCGTCTGCTGCGTTGCGCTTGGTCGGGCTGCCTACCGCGTACGGGAGTACGCGTCCGGCATCCCTCTCGGCGCGCGCCTTGCATCCACCACCTTCTCGCTCCTGCTCGGGGCGGCGGCGGGCGATTTCAGACCGTGCTCGGTGGCCGCGGACGCGACGTGGTGCTTTCTCTCGCACAGCTTTCGCGACCTCGAGGAGGTCAGACCGCCGGTCATCGTCGACGCGGCTGTCCGGCCGTCGCTGACTCCTTGAAGCTGACGGAGAGGCCGCCGCCGCTGCTGAAGAATTCGGTGGCGAGTGCGGGCGTGGCGAGGAGCTCGCGGACGAAGTCGGGGGCCATGCCGCCGCTCCGCCGGCGTCGTTGTTGGCTGGACGAGTTGATGTCGCCGACATTGTGGGCGGTGAAGCAGCCACCCGTTTCCAGTTTCGGCAGCAACCAACGGAAGTACTGGGTGTACCAGTCCTTGTCGGCGTCGACGAAGACGAAGTCGAAGGGCCCTTCCAGCTCCGGCACGAGCGCGTGCGCGTCGGCAAGCCGCGCGTCGATGTAGGGGCTCAGGCCTGCCTCCTCGAAGTTGGCGACGGCCTCGCGGTAGCGGCCTTCGTCGATCTCGATAGTGGTGAGCTTGCCGCCCGTCTTGCTCAGCGCCCAGGCGATCCAAATCCCGGAGTGGCCGGTCGAGGTGCCGACCTCTAACGCACGGGTGTAGCCGTTCTCGACGATCAAGTCGTGCAGTTTCTGGCCGTCGACCTCCGGAACGTTGGCGTCCCTCCAGGAACGGCTGTTTTGCTCCAGAAAGTCGCGTACCTGTCGGTCGAGCGCTCGCTGCCAAGCGTGCTCCGCGCCTCCGACGGGTGGGACCGCGCACGGGGCGGCGAGCAAACAGATCAACGCGAGCAACCCCGGGATCCGGGTGGGTCTCACGGTCGTCCTCCTTCCCAAAGGGCGACGGGCGTCCCTGCCGCTACGGGTACCCCGGGCTCCCCACCCGGAGTGCGGCGAGGGACCCCCGATTCGCCTCTTTGCCTGGCGCATGCGGCCCGCGCGGTCCGTCTCGAAGCACCCACCGGGCCGATCCACACACACTTCGACAATGTAGCGGCACCCGAGCCCGCAATGGTTACGAGCAAGTAACGAGCACGTAAAAACCACGTGAAGCTGCACCTGCGGGAGCAGAGGCGATCGCGCGTTGAAGCGGCGTGGATCCGCGGGGAGCGAAGAGGTGGCGGTCGCCAAGAGCCGGGCGGGAGCGAGAAGGTGGTGGCTGCAAGGCGCGCGCCGAGAGGATTTCCGCAGGCGTACGCCCGTACGTCGGAGGAAATCCGACCAAGCGCAACGCCGCAGACGCCGCCTTCTCGCTCTCGCCCCCCGCTTACTGCTTGCGCAGTGCAACCATGGGATCGATGCGGCTCGCGCGCAGTGCCGGAATCGCCGACGCCGTCACGCCGGTGATCAGCAGCGTCACGACGATGACCGCGAAGGTGGCCGGATCCGTGGGCTCGACGTTGACCAGCATGGACTCCATGAGGCCGGCGAGGACAAAGGCGAGCGCCATGCCGAGCGCGAGGCCGATGCCCAGTTGCCAGAACCCCTGCTTCATGACCAGCTTGAGGACGCCATTCGATTCGGCGCCGAGAGCCATGCGGATGCCGACCTCGTTGGTGCGCCGGCTTACCGAAAACGACATGACGCCATAGAGGCCGACGGAAGCGAGCAGAAGCGCGACGGCGCCGAACACCGCGAACAACGTGCCGAAGACCCAGTAGAACCAGGTTTCCTCGTGGATGACGTCGGCCATGGTGATCGTCCAGTAGATCGGCAGGTCGGCATTGACCGCCATGACGTCCTCGCGGATGGCGCCGGTGAACTCGATCGGATTGCCCTGAGTACGCATGGCGATGCTCATGAACTGAACGTCGCTCTGGGACACCGGGACGTAGAAGCCCTCGGGCTGCTCGTTCAGCGGGCCGGACATGTACAGGTCGGGGGCGACGCCGACGATCGTGACCCACTCCAGGTCATCGGGTGCGGCGAGCGGGCCACCGGCGAAACGCAGCCCCACGGGGTTGCGATCCGGAAAGTGCCTTTCCGCGAAGCTGCGATTGACGATCGCCACCCGCTCGCTGTCGCCGGTGTCGGTGACGCCGAAGTCGCGACCCTGCACGAGGTCGACGCCGAACGTCTCGAAGTAGCGGGGCGTGATCGAGGTCTGGCGGGAAAAGGGCCGCTCGGCTTCCTCGCCATAGCTTTCGCCCTCGAGACTGATGCGCACGCCGTTGCTCCACTTCACCGGCAGTTGCTGGACCAGCGCCGCCGACAACACGCCCGAGCGCTCCTGCAGCCGGCGGTGCAGCTCGTCGTAGAAGCGGCGACGATCCTCGACCTCGGGGTAGTCGGTGGGAAACAGGCCGACGCGCGCCGTCATGATGGCGTCCTTGTCGAAACCGTAATCGGTGTTGCCGAGGTTGACGACGCTCTTGATCATCAGGCCGGCGGCCACCAGGAGGCCGCACGAAAGCGCCACCTGAAAGACCACGAGCACGCGGGAGAGCCGCCCCATCTTCATGCTCGATGAGCCCCGCGACTCATCGGTAAGGACGGCGTGCAGGTTGCCCCGTGTAACCTGGACAGCCGGCACCGTTCCGGCCAGCAACGTCGACAACACCGTGGTTCCGAGCACGAAGACCAGGACGTCGGCGTTGAGGCTGAAGACCATCCAGTAGGGTTTCTCGATGCCGGCCAGCGCGTCGTTGAACAGGTAGATGCCGACGAAGGCCAGGCCGATGCCGACGGCGGCGCCGACCATTGCGAGCACACTGGTTTCAGCGAGAATCTGGCCGATGACGCGCCCGCGCTTGGCGCCCAGTGCGGTGCGCACCGCGACCTCCTTGTTGCGGTCGAAGGCGCGCGACAACAGCAAGTTGGCGACGTTGGCGCACGCGATCAGCAGCACGAAGAACACCGCGCCCATCATCGTCCAGAGCATGGCCACCGCGTCGTCACCGATGAAGCGCTCCTGGAAGGGACGGAGGCGGATGCCGGCGTTTTCGTTGACGTCGGGATACTCGAGCTCGAGCTGGCGCGCGATGGAGGTGAACTCGGCTTGTGCCGCGTCGAGCGAGCCGCCCTCGGGCAATCGGCCGACGACGTCGAGCCAGGTGCCCCGACCGCGCTCGAGCTCGATCGCGTCGAGGCGCAGGGTCAGCCAGATATCCTGCTCCAGCGGAAACTGGAATCCCGGCGGCATGACGCCGACGATCGTCATCTGCTCACCGTTGGCTCGCAGCGTCTGGCCGACGATGTCCGGGTCGCGGTTGTGTGCGTCGCGCCATACGTGGTCGGACAGCAGCACCACAGGCTCCGCATCGGGAGTGTCCTCGCCCTCGAGAAAGGCGCGCCCGATCTGCGGCACGGCATTGATCGTCTCGAGCGCGCTCGCCGTCATGAACGCACCGTCGTAGCGGATGGGGCCGTCGGTGCCGCGTATGTTGACCGTGCCTTCGTAGTACGCGCCGAAGCTCTCGAAGGTGGTTTGCTGCGCGCGAAAATCGAGATAATCGTGCACCGGGACGCCCATCTGGCTGCCTTCTTCGGTGACATCGATCCGCGTGACGGCGTACACACGGTCGCCGCCCTCGAACGGGAGCCCCGCGAGCATGGCGCCGTGCACGATGCTGTAAATCGTCGCGGTCACCCCGATCCCCAGCGCCAGGGCGACGACGGCGATGGCCGAGACTCCGGGGTTGCTCAACAACACGCGGACGCCGTGTCGGAAGTCGCGGACAAGAAAGCTCAAGGGGTGCTCCTCGCTACGGTTGCTGCCAGGGTCGCGCGGTAAGGGGCAGGCGCCGACGAACGGTCGGCGCCTTGCCGGCGGTCCGCCCTCTCGGACGTCCCGCGTGTTTGAGTGTGCGGCGCCGGACCGTCAGCAGCGGGCAGTTCGTTGATCGGCCCGGCGCCGCTCTCGCATTGATAGACGGAGTGGCGGCACCGTCGGTTTCATTCGACGTCGTGTATCCTTGGCGCCGGCGACGAACTCTCGGAGATGAGCGCTCGTGACAACCGCTGAGCTGAGCGATCGGCAGGTGCTCTGGAGCTGGGGACTTCCGGCGGCTGTTCTCCTGCTCTATGCCTGGATCGCGCTGACCACCGCCTGGCTCGCGGACGACGCGTTCATTTCTTTCCGTCAGGTTCTCAATGCCGTCGACGGCCAGGGGTTCACCACCAACTACGCACAGCGGGTACAAGCCTTCACGCACCCCGCATGGGCGTTGCTGCTGACCGTCGTCGTGTCGGTGACCCGGGAGATCTATCTCACCGCGATCGCACTGTCGGTGATGCTGTCGTTGGCCTCGATCTACTTGGTTCTCCGGTACGCGTCGCTGCTGCCCGAGGGGCTCGCTACATCCCTGTTTCTGTACGGCTACTTGATCGCGCTGGCGTTCTCGAAGTCCTTTACCGACTACATGACTTCCGGACTGGAGAACGCGCTGTCGTTCTTTCTGGTCGGTCTTGCCGTCTGCCTGGTCAGGGCCCGGGAGAACGAACCCGGGACGGCGCACGTTTGGCTGCCGTTCGCGGCGCTGGCGATCGCCTTTCTCAACCGATTCGACAACGCTCTCCTGCTCGCGCCCCTCGCGATCCACCTGTTGCTGCTGACGCCCCGCGCGAGAGCTCTGAGGGCCCTGCTTCCCGGCGCCGCAGCGATCACGGCGTGGTTCTCGTTCGCGCTCCTCTATTTCGGCTTCGCGATGCCGAACACCTACTACGCCAAGCTGGTCACCGGGGTTCCCCGCGACGAGGTGTACGCTCGCGGAGCGGCGTATTTTTCCGTCGGTTTGTCGCAGGATCCCGCGACCTTGGCGCTGATCGGCGGCGGCGTCATTGCCGGAATCGTCGCGCGCGACCGGCTCAATCGGTCGCTTTCGCTGGGCATCCTGCTCTATTGCGCCTACGTCTACGCCGTGGGTGGGGACTTCATGCAGGGGCGGTTTTTCGCCATCCTCGCCTACGTGGCCGTTTTCAACCTGATCTCCGTCGACGAGCGGCGTCGGCCTCTGCTCATCTTGAAGATCGTGTTGCTGGCGTTGGTGGCGATCGCGGCCGCCGCCGGCCCGAAGCCTCTGTTGAGCGACCGCAGGTATTGGAACCTGGAGCTCATCGACGGCGTGGGAGACGAGCGCGGCGCCTGGTACCAGCCCTACGGCTTGCTCTCACCGCAGCGGGCGTGGCCCGTCGTCGGGCCGCCGGCAACCGGCCGGCCGGCGGACTATCTTCTCACCTGTGCCGGCGCCGACACGCTCGAGCGCCGCGACGTTTTCTGGATCGACATCTGCGGTCTGTCCGACGCCTTTATCGCTCGACTTCCGCCGATCCGTTCGCGAGACTGGCGGGGCGGCCATCACTTTCGCAAGGTGCCGACCGGTTACGGAGACGTGATGGTCGGGCGCGACGAGCGGCTCGAGGACCCGACGCTCCAACCGTTGTTCGATGACGTCCAGCGGGTCGTCTCCGGGCCGCTCTTCAGCGTCGAACGGATACGGGCCATCGGGCGACTGAACGGACGGGCCGCATACGGTTTCGACCGTGAGCCCTACGAGGATCCTTCGCAACGAATCCCTCTCTCGTTGTATCCGACACGAATCGACTACGCGCGGCTCAACCACGAAGCGCCGGCGGAGGGCACGACCTGGCTCATCCCGGTGGCCGAGGGCGTCGTCTGGGCGGTGCGGACGCGGGCGATCGGCTTCGAGACCGGGCTCGTGATCGAGGTGAGCCCGGCGATCGCGGCGGAGGCGATCAGCCTCAGCCTGGATGGTGACGACGCGTACCTCGTATCGCTCAACGGCGACGAGCACGTGGTGCGAATCGATCGCTCGGCAACGTCCCGTGAGGGCGGCAATCTGGTCTCCCACCGGATCGAGTTACCGGAGTCCCGCGACATCGTTTCGGTCCGCGTCGAGCCGCTCGAGGGCGACGGGTACTACGGACTCGGTCACCTCCTGATCGAAGAGCGGGACTGACCCGCAACTGATCGAGGAGCGGGGCTGACCCGCAACGGATTGGTGGCTGCCCGATCCCGGGACCGATTTGCCCCGACGGAGCTGCCCGTCAGGGGGTCTCCGTCAGTCCGTATTCTTTGAGGCGGTACTGGAGCGTGCGCAGGCTGATGCCGAGCTCCTCGGCCGTCACTCGCCGATTGCCGTCGTTTCGTTCGAGCGCACTCAGGATGGCGCGCCGCTCGATTTCGGCCAGCGTGGCCGTGACGGGGAGAGCCGACCCTCGGTCGTCGCTGGCCTCGGCGAGCGGGAGGTCGGCGCGCGTGATGCTTTCGCCCGAGGAGACGATCAGCGCGCGCTCGATGGCGTTTTGCAGCTCTCGCACGTTCCCACGCCAGTCGTGCCGGCAGATCTGTGCGCGCGCCGACTCGTCGATCGGTTTCGACTGCCGGCCCATGCGCGCGGATATCTTGCGCACGAAGCTCTCCGCCAGCGGCACGACGTCGGCCTTGCGCTCGCGTAACGGTGGGATGTGGACGGGGAAGACGTTGAGGCGATAGTAGAGGTCGCCGCGTAGTTGTCCCTCCGCCACGGCGAGCTCCGGGTCTCTATTGGTGGCAGCGATGACGCGCACGTCGACGCCGATGGTGCGCGTGCCGCCGACCCGCTCGAATTCACGCTCCTCGAGCACTCGCAACAGCTTGGCCTGCAGGTTGGCGCCCATCTCGCTGACCTCGTCGAGAAACAGGGTGCCTCGGTGCGCAAGCTCGAAACGGCCGCGTCGGCTTGCCGTCGCGCCGGTGAAGGCCCCCTTTTCGTGGCCGAACATCTCCGACTCGAGCAGCGTTTCGGTGAGGGCGGCGCAGTTCACGGCCACGAAAGGGCCCTCCGCGCGCGGGCTGCGCCGATGGATCAAGCGGGCTACGACCTCTTTGCCGGTGCCGGATTCTCCGGTGAGGAGCACCGTCGTCGGCTGGGTTGCCACCTGCTCGACCAGCGACAGGACCTCATTCATCGCCGCGCTCTCGGCGATCACGTCCGGCGGAAACCGGGCTTCGGTGTCGGCGTCGTGGACGATCGATCGATCGATGAGCTCGCGCTCGCGCAGGATTCGCGCGACGATCAAACGCAGTTCGTCGGGGGCCCCGAGCGGCTTTGTCAGATAGTCGCGTGCGCCTCTCTTCATCGCGTCGACCGCCGTCTCGATCGAGCCATGAGCCGTGAGGATGATGAACGGCGTCTCCGGGCTGTGCTCGTGCGCCCAGCGGACGAGCTCATTGCCGGACATCACCGGCATCCTCTCGTCGGTGATCACGAGGTCGAAAGCGCGCCGCTCCAAGAGCTGGCGCGCTTCATCGCCGTCGGCTGCAGGAACGACCTCGTAGTCGTCCGCCAGGATGGCTTGCAGGAGCTGCCGCTGTGAGGGCTCGTCGTCGACGATGAGAATCGTGGCGCTCATGGCGTTGTCCAATGTGACGGATGCGATCGGTTGTTCGCGCTCATTCCGCCGGCTGCACCGGCAAGACAATGGTGCACTGTGCGCCCCCATCCTGCCGATCGCGAAGCCCGATCGTGCCGCCGAGTTGCTCGATAATCTGACGCGAGACCGCGAGCCCGAGGCCGCTGCCGCGAGTCTTGGTCGTGGAGAAGGGCGCGAAGAGCTCCTCAGGGTCGCGACCCTCGAGTCCCGGCCCATCGTCGTCGATGATCACCGCGATCCGGCCCGGCTCGTGCGCCGGGTCGAGGCCGATATGTACGCGGGCTCTGTCGGCGTCGGCCTGCACGGCGTTGAGCAACACGTTGAGCAGTACCTGGCGAACCCCGTCGCGGTCGCTGCTAATCCACAACGGATCTCCACTCGGCCTTTTCCCGCCCGGCCCCTCGACGAGCAGCTCCGCCGCGCTTCCCGCCGCCCCCGATCGCAGCGTGTCGGCGACCTGCTCGACAACCTCGAAGAGGTCGAAGCGTGACAGCTCCGGCTGTCTCGGTCGGGCGAATCGCAGCAGGTCGGTTACCAGTCGCTCGAGGCGTTCCGCCTCATGGACGACCGTCCGCAGGTGTTGCTGCGCGTCGTGCTCGGCGGGGAGTTTCTCGCTTGCCACCTGCGTCAATCCCTTGACCGCGCCGAGCGGGTTGCGGATCTCGTGCGACAGCGTTGCCGCCATGCGCCCGAGGTCCGCGAGGTGTCGGGCTTCCTGCTCCTTTGCCTCGAGCTGGAGATAGCGGCGTGCGCCGCGGAGGAGAAACGCCGCCGTCGTCATCAACGCCACGATGGCAACGGCAGAGACGAAAACCTGGGTGTTCGCCGCTCGCGTGATGAAGGCCGTGGACGCTCCGTCGAGCCCGGCGCGAACGCGCCAGGTCGAAGGAGCCTGGGATCCCCTCTGTCCGCCCCGCCGTGGAGTCGGCAGCGCGTGCTCGAAAACGAAGAGCCCGGGTGCCTCTGCCCCCGCCCTGGCGACGACGTCGCCGCGGGAATTGACGACTTCGAGGAAGCGAAGGGTCTCCCCATGGGTTACGAGGAATTCGTCGACCGTCGATTGCCACATGTCGACGTCCGCCCTGCCGCCGGGCCCCCTGCCTCGAGTCTGGGCGTCGAGCAACGACACCAGATCCTGCCCGCGACTCTCGAGGTAGTCGACGCGGAGGCGGGCGAGGGTGGAGTAGCCGTAGATGGCGCTTGCCGCCAGGGCCAGGCAAACGACGGCGGCGCCGGCGAGAAAGGAGCCGGCGGGAAACGCTGCGGTGCTCTCGGTACTCCGTTGTCGGCGGCTCAACGCCTCGCTCCTCCGGGCCGCGTATCGGAAGGATCACACCGTAACAGAACCGGCCGGGTGCGCTGACTTCCGGGTTTGTGCGTAGTGACCCCGCCTCGAACCGGGAGCAGGGAGGTCGGTCCCTGCTCCCGGTCGGCAGTGGCGTGTCGGCTGCTATTCGCCGGCGACGGTGGGAGCGCGACGGGGGCAGCTCCGATTGCCACGCCGCGGAGGCTCATTCGGCGTACCCTCGGCGTCGGTGGCCTTCCAACCCCTCCTCCGACCGGAGGCGGCCGCGTCATGGCGTGGGCCTCCGGGGTTGCCGCGGCTCTCTTCCGCCGCTCGCGGTCCTCGACCGTTGCCGCGGTTGTCGGCCGTTGCCCCCGCGCCTCGACCGTAGCCGCGGTTGTCGGCCGTTGCCCCCG
>CAYSHI010000384.1:0-4328 GCA_964430745.1 uncultured Acidobacteriota bacterium
GGGATCCGGAACGCCGAGTACCTGCGCGTCGGCCACGAACTCGAGCGTGTGCAGGAACTCCTCGATCTCGCGCGGGTAGATGTTCTCGCCGCCGCGGATGACCATGTCCTTGCTGCGCCCCGTGATCCGGACGTAGCCGCGCTCGTCCATCGTTCCCAGGTCGCCGGAGTGCAGCCACCCACGCGCATCGATGGCCTCGGCGGTCGCTTCGGCGTTGTTGTCGTAGCCGGCCATGACCATGTAGCCGCGGAAGCAGATCTCACCCGTCTCGCCGCGGGGCACGGTCTTGCCCGTCGCGGGATCGATGATCTTGAGCTCCTGGTGCGGCATCGCGCTACCGACGGTGCTCACGCGCAGCTCCACCGAGTCCTCGATGCGCGTCATCGTCGTCGCGGGCGAAGCCTCGGTCTGACCGTAGGCGATCAGGACGTCCTTCATGTGCATGCGGGCCACGACCTTGCGCATGAGCTCGATCGGGCACGGCGCGCCGGCCATGATGCCTGTTCGCAGCGTGCTCAGGTCGAAGTCGCCGAACGCTGGATGCTCGAGCTGGGCGATGAACATCGTCGGCACACCGTACAGCGACGTCGCGCGCTCCTTTTCGACACAATCGAGCGTTGCCACGGGATCGAAATAATCGCCCGGCACCAGCATCGTGGCTCCGTGAACGAGACAGCACAGAGTGCCGATCACGCAGCCGAAGCAATGGTAGAAAGGCACCGGCACGCAGACGCGGTCCTCGCGGGTCAGGTTCTGAAAGGCGCCCACGTAAAAGCCGTTGAGCAGCAGGTTGCGATGGTTCAGCAATACACCCTTCGGAAAGCCGGTGGTGCCCGACGTGTACTGCAAGTTGATCGGTTCCTCCGGGTCCACCTGTTGCTCGCGCGCCCGGAGGGTAACGTCGGAGACGCCTTTGCCGAGCTCGATGATCGATTCCCATGTCGCCATGCCGGCCGTTGACTCATCGGCCAGCGACACGACCCATCCCAGCTCGGGGAACTTCTCCGCCTGCAGCGACCCGGACTCGCTCTCGGAGACCTCCGGGCAGACCTCGCCGAGAATGCTCGAATAGTCGGAGCTCTTGAAGCGGTCGATCAGGAAGAGCGCGCGAGCGTCCGATTGCTCCAGCACGTAAGCGAGCTCGTGGCTGCGGTAGGCAGGGTTTACCGCCACCAGCACGGCGCCGATGCGCGCGGTGGCAATCTGCATGAACACCCATTCGGGCCAGTTGGTGGCCCAGATCGCGACGTGGTCGCCGTGCTCGATTCCCATGCCGATGAGGCCCTTCGCCGCGTCGTCGACGAAGGCGTCGTACTCGGAGAAGGTGGCGCGAAAACCGCGCTGCGGAAACACGAGCGCTTCGTGATCGGGGAGCTCTCGGGCGCGGCGGCGCAGCGCCTCGCCGATCGTCAGACCTCGCACCCAGGGGTCGATGGTGATGGACATAAGCTCACGGTTTTGAGGAGATGAGTGGGAAGATCTTACCCGCGCCCGCTGGCTCATGCGTTCCCTTTCGGGGGGCGCCGGGCCGCCTGACCGGGGCCGGTGCGCCGGCGCTGGTACTGTTGGCGTTCGCCTTGATTGCTGACCGGAGAGCTCGCGTGAGTCGTCCCGAGATCGTGACGTTCGACTGCTACGGTACGTTGATCGACTGGAATGGAGGCATAGTCGGCGCATTCGCGGGAGAGGGCCGCCGCCAGGGCAGGCAGGTCGACGACGCCATCGTGCTCGCCGCCTATCACGTCGCCGAACCGCGTGCGCAGCAGTCCGGATTCAGCACCTACCGCGAGGTGCTCGCGCGGCTCGAAGCAGAAGTGGCGGCCGAGCTTGGCTGGGATCCGCCCGCCGAGCCCGGATACCTCGCGGAGAGCTTGCCCGACTGGATGCCCTTTTCCGAAACCAACCGGGCGTTGCGCCGGTTGGCGGATTCCGGGTTGGCGCTCGGTATCCTGTCGAACATCGACAACGACCTGCTGGAAGGAACGTTGCGTCATCTGGAGGTGGAGTTCGAGCTGCTGGTCACGGCCGAGCAAGTGCGCAGCTACAAGCCCGCGCCGACGCATTTCGAGCGAGCGCTCGAGCACGTGGACGGCAAACGCGAGCGCCTGTTGCACGTCGCGCAATCGTACTTTCACGATGTGCGTCCGGCGCGCTCGCTCGACATCACCACCGTGTGGGTGAACCGGTTGGCCGAGAAGCTTCCGCCGGACGGACCATCCCCATCCGCCATGGTCGCGGATCTCGCGGAAGCGGCGGCCTGGGTCGAGCGCCTTCGAGACGCGGGCCAGGGAAGATGACCGATTCCGCCGTCGAGCCCCTTGCCGGGCTGATCGCGGCCGGACGCGCCTTGCTCGGTTCGAGTCGCAACATCCTGATTCTCACGGGCGCGGGTATCAGCGCCGACTCGGGGTTGGCGACCTTCCGCGATCCGCAGGGACACTGGCGGAAGCACCGTCCCGAGGACCTCGCGACCCCGGAGGCTTTCCAGCGCGACCCGCGCCTTGTCTGGGAGTGGTACGAGGCGCGCCGGCAGGCCGCCGCCGCTGTCGCGCCGAACGCCGCACACGAGGCCATAGCGTCGTTTGCGCTTCGGCGGGACGATGTCGTCATCGTGACGCAGAACGTCGACGGGCTGCATACGTTGGCGGCGCGCGCCGTAGCGGGCGCACCGCTCGACGGCGCGGAGAATACTCCCACGAGGCGAGAATCGGGCTCTGAGCACGTGGACCCGAGGGGCTCTCAATGGAACGCGCCGGCGGACCTGCGGAGAGCGCTGCCGCTCGAGTTGCACGGCTGCTTCTACCGCGTCCGTTGTTTGTTGTGCGGCCGTAGGCGGGAGCACCGCGAGCGTGTCGATACGAGCTCAGCCGCGACGCTCCCCCGGTGCCCGGATTGCGACGGGCTGTTGAGGCCGGACGTCGTCTGGTTCGGCGAACCGCTCGGTGAGCCGATCGACCGGGCGTTCGGTTGTGCCTCTCAATCCGAGGTCTGTCTCGTTGTCGGCACCAGCGCTGTGGTGCAGCCGGCCGCCGGTGTCGCGATGGTGACCCGCCGTGCAGGCGGTTCAATCATCGAGGTCAACCCGGAGCCCACGCCTCTCACTTCCAAGAGTGAGCTGTCCATTCGGGGCACTGCCGCCGCCGTCGTCCCCGCGTTGTTGTCCGAAAGCGCTTCCGGATAGCGCCGGGTCTGCGGGAGGGCTAGCATTCGGCGATGGTCGGCGGCCCCTTGGCGCGCACTCGCCGCTCGGAGGGGCTAGGCTTTTCGCCGGGCGAACTGTTAGGGTCCGCCCTCGATATCAACGAGGCGCGAAGCACGCACATGCGAATCATCATCGCGGGCGGTGGAGAGATCGGCTACCAATTCGCCGAGAGGCTGTCCGCCGACAACGACGTCGTGGTCATCGAGGACGATCCGGAGACGCTGCGGCCGTTCGACGGTCTCGACGTCCAGGTCGTCCGCGGTAAGCCCACGCACATCGAAACGCTGCGAGGCATCGAGTTGCGGGCGGACGACAAATTCGTCGCCTGCAGCGACTCCGACGAGCAGAACATCATCGCCTGCATGGCGGCCAAGCGTCTGGGGGGAGCGCGCACCTTCTGCTTCGTGTCGAAGGAGGAGTACTACGAGTCCTTTCGCCGAGACGCCGCCGACGACATCATCGATATCGACGAGATTATCTGGCCGCAGCTCATGCTGGCCAACGAGATCGCTCGCATCGTTCTGGTCCCGGAAGCCATCGATGTCGAGGTCTTTGCGGGCGGCCGCATCTGGCTGATGGAGTACCGATTGAGCGAGAGCTCTCTCCTGGTCGGCAAGCGGGTGATCGACATCGACCTTCCGAAGCGCGTGTTGGCGGTGGCGATGATCAGCGGCGGTGAGCTTTCGATTCCGCACGCGAACACCATCTTCGCCGCCGGCGACAAAGTTGTTTTCATGGGCAAGCGACGCGAGCTCGCCCGGTTCAGCCAGTCGGTGTTTCAGCAGGGCAAGTCCGGCGTCAACGAGGTCACCGTCATCGGCGGCGGAACCGTCGGCGTGACGTTGGCCAAGCGCCTCGAGCAGGGCGGCGTCCGACTCAAGCTCATCGAGGTCGACGAGCAGCGGGCCGACGAGATAGCGGGTCGCCTCGATTGCATGGTGCTGCACGGAGACGGCAGCGACTTGGCGCTGCTGGAGGAAGAAAACATCGCCGAGTCCGACGTGCTCGTGTCGGTGACCAGCGACGACGAGAAGAACCTCCTGGGCTCTCTGCTGGCCAAGCAGATGGGCATACCCAAGATCATCACGCGTGTGGACAAGGCGGCCAACATTCGACTCTTCGAGAG
>CAYSHI010000385.1:0-9325 GCA_964430745.1 uncultured Acidobacteriota bacterium
TTCCATAGTGCGCTCGGACACAACAGCGGCTCGGATGTTTCTTCGATCTCGGTGAAGGATAAGATCCGCAAGCTCATCGCCGGCGAGGACGATCGCAAGCCGTTGTCGGACGCGCGCATCGCAACCGCGTTGAAAGAGAGCGGGTTGCAGATTGCCCGTCGCACCGTTGCCAAGTACCGCGAGGAGTTGGGCATCCCGGCTTCGAAGACGAGGCGAGCACCACGTTGAGCAACACCATCGATCACACGGGCGCCGCCGGTGGGATCAGTGTCCGCGAGTTGCTGACCGAAGACGGTCGCCACCTGGAGATCGAGCTGGTCGCCGGCGACGCCGGCCTCGACCGCGAGATCGTCTTTCACCGCATTCAGAAACCGGGCCTGGCGATGACCGGTTACGTCGACTTTGTGCGGGGCGGCCGCGTCCAGGTGTTCGGCGAATCGGAGATCGTCTATATCGCCAGCCGCCCGAGCGACGAGCGAAGGCGCATTCTGGAGCGCCTGTGCGCGCTGCCGATTCCCTGCATCGCCGTTACCAAGGGGTTGGACATTCCGGCCGAGCTCGTCGAGCTGTGCCGCGAGTACCGTCTGCCGCTGCTGCGTAGCACGTTGATGTCGTCGGTCTTCATCGATCGGCTGACGCTGTATCTGGACAGCCATCTGGCCCCCGGCACCACCGTTCACGGCGTGCTCGTCGACGTCTACGGCGTCGGCGTCCTGATCACCGGGCTGTCGGGCGTCGGCAAGAGCGAGTGTGCGCTCGACCTCGTCGTGCGAGGTCATCGACTGGTGGCGGACGACGTCGTCGAGATTCGTCGCCGCGCGAGCGAGATCCTCATGGGGAGGGGCCCGGAGCTGATCCGGCACCACATGGAGCTTCGTGGCCTCGGCATTCTCAATATCGAGCACCTCTTCGGGGCCGCCTCGGTGAGGGAACGGAAGCGGGTCGAGCTCGTGGTGCTGCTCGAGGAGTGGAACGAGGACGTCGAGTACGATCGCCTCGGCATCGATGAGGAGACATACGAAATCCTCGGCATCCCTCTTCCGTTCATTCGGCTACCTGTGGCTTCGGCCCGCAACCTGTCGATTCTCGTCGAGGTGGCGGTGCGCAATCTCATTCTCAAGTTGACCGGGTACCATCCGGCCGAGGAGGTGACCCGAAGGCTGCAGGAAGCGATGGAGAAGCAAAGCCACGCGACCCCCGCCGGTGAGCATAACGATGAAGGTGATCTCGAATAGTGGCCGGCCCCACGTCTCTGGTCGTCGTCTCGGGTCTCGGGGGAGCTGGAAAGAGCGCTGCCCTCCGCGGCCTCGAAGACCTCGGTTTCTACTGCGTCGACAACCTCCCGCCCGTTCTGATCGAGACGTTCGCCGATCTGTGTAGCCATGCCGGCCACTTCGTCGAACGGGTCGCTATCGTCGTGGACGCCCGCGCCCACGGTGGGCTCGAGGAATTTCCGGCCGTCTACGACAGGCTGCAGGCGCATAGTGCGTCGGTCGAGCTGTTGTTCCTCGACGCCGAGGACGAGGTCTTGCTGCGCCGTTTTTCGGAGACCCGCCGGCCGCAGACGTTCTCCGTCGACGGCGACGTCCTCGAGGGGGTCCGGCGCGAACGGCGCCTGCTCGCGCCCATCCGCGAGCTCGCCGACCGTGTCGTGGACACCAGCCACTTCACCCCCCACGATCTGCGGGATTTCATCTTCAGGCTCTACGGTGCCTCGACGGGTGAGCTTGCCAGTGTGCGGGTGGTCAGCTTCGGCTTCCGCTCCGGTTTGCCGAAGAACGCGGACATGGTCTTCGATGTGCGGTTCCTTCCGAACCCGAACTACGTGGCGGAGCTCAAGCCCCTGACCGGAATGGACACCGCCGTTTCGCAATATGTAGAATCTCGACCGGAAACGCGGGAGTATCTCCGTCACATCACGGGCTTGCTGCGGTTTCTCGTGCCGCGGTTGGGGGGGGAAGGACGCGCGTATCTGACCCTTGCGGTCGGCTGCACCGGAGGGCGTCACCGTTCGGTGGCCGTGGCCGCGCTCATTGCCGACGTTATTCGCGAGATGGGTTACGACGTCTCCCTCTCGCACCGGGATTTGCCGCCGTCGCTCGAGACGTCGGAACCAGCCGAGGAGAACCAATGATCGGCGCTGTAATCGTCACGCACGGGCTACTCGCTCGTGAATTGCTTGACGCCGCGGAACGCATCGTCGGGCGCACCGACGGGATTCGCGCCGTCTCCATGGACTGGGACGACGATGTTGCCGACGCCCGCCAGGAAATCGAAGCCGCGATCAAGGACGTGGACGGTGGTCGCGGCGTGCTGATCTTCACGGACATGTTCGGCGGAACGCCGACCAACGTCAGTCTTGCTTTTCTGGAGCAAGACAACGTGGAGATCATCACCGGCGTCAACCTGCCGATGATCATCAAGTTGACCAGCGTTCAGAACAACGACGGCCGATTGTTGGAAGTCGCCCAGGAGCTGCGTGAACGCGGCCAGAACAGCATTTACGTCGCAAGCGAGATTCTCTCCTCCCGCGAAGAGGCGTAGTCAGAAAGAAGCCGGAATTCTCAGATGGTTCGACGGGAGCTCGAGATCAAGAACAAGCTCGGCCTGCATGCGCGCGCGGCCGCGAAGTTCGTCCGTTGTGCCGGGCGGTTCAAGAGTACGCTGACTGTTGTGCGCGGAGAGATGCGGGTGGACGGCAAGAGCATCATGGGCGTTTTGCTGCTTGCCGCTCCTCGCGGCACGGTGCTGGAGGTTGTCGCCGAGGGCTCGGACGAGGACGCTGCGATCGACGCGCTCGTCGAGCTCGTCGATGGCAAGTTCGGCGAGGAGTGACGGTGAGCGCCGAAAGCAGACGGCAGGGCATCGGCGTATCGCCGGGTGCAGCGGTCGGCCCCGCACTGGTCCTGGAGCGGAGCCGGGCGCCGGTAACCGAAAAGACTCTTCCGTCGGGCGAGGCGCGCGGAGAGTTGACCCGCCTCGCGGACGCCGTCGAACGCGCGCGTGGCGAGCTCGAGGCCCTCAAGATACGCGCCGACAAGGCCCTCGGGTCGGGCGTCGCGCAGATCTTCGATGCCCAGGCGCTGCTGCTGGAAGATCCCATGTTCCTGGGCGAGGTCGAACGCCGTGTGCGGGAACGCAACCAGAACGCCGAGTGGGCCGTGCGGCAGGTCGGGCGCAACCTCAGCACGCGGCTCTCCAGCATCTCGGACGTCTATCTGCGCGAGCGCGGCACCGACGTCGACGACCTGACCGAGCGTCTTCTGCGCGCGCTTCTCGGCGAGGAGGGCCACCGGCTCGACCAACTCGCCGAACCCGTTGTCCTGTTTGCCCACGATCTGGCCCCCTCCGAGACCGCCGTGCTCGACACCAGCCTCGTTCTCGGTTTTGCCACCGACGTCGGCAGCCGTACGAGCCACACCGCGATCGTCGCCCGTTCATTGGCGATCCCCGCGGTCGTAGGACTGCACGACATCACCTCGACGTTGCAGTCCGGTGAGCGGGTCGTCATCGACGGCAATGCCGGCATCGTCATCGTCGATCCCCAGGACAGCGACATGGAGGAATATCGCGCCCGCGACGACGCTCGAGCCGGCCGCACGGCGGGATACTTCGCCAATCGTGAGTTGCCGGCAACCACAACCGACGGCTTCCATGTCTCGATACTCGCCAACATCGAAGGGGCGGACGGCGCCGCGTCGGTCGTCGACAGCGGTGGAGAGGGCGTCGGGTTGTTTCGTTCGGAGTACCTGTACCTTCGCAACCCCGGCGTGCTGCCGACCGAAGAGGAGCACTATCGCGAGTATCGCACGGTGCTCGAAACGCTTGCGCCGATGCCGGTGAGCATCCGGACGCTGGACATCGGCGGGGACAAACTTCTCTCGGGCGACCCTGCAGCGGGAGATTCGAACGGCGTCTACGAGCCTCTGCTGGGGCTGCGGGCGTTGCGCTTGGCGTTGCGGGAGCGCGAGATGTTCGCGGTGCAGCTCCGGGGATTGCTTCGGGCGAGTGTGCATGGCGAGTTGCAGATCATGCTGCCGTTCGTTTCGGGCCTCGAGGAGGTGCGAGAGACGCGACAGCTGATCGATGAAGTGCATCGGCAGTTGCTGGATGAAGGCCACGAAGTGGCTGATTCGATTCCGATCGGCGCGATGTTGGAGGTGCCCGCTGCGGCGTTGACGGTCGACCTGCTGGCCGACGACGTCGATTTTCTGGCCATCGGCAGCAACGACCTCATTCAGTATCTTCTTGCGGTCGATCGCTCCAACGATGCGGTGGCCCACCTTTACGAGCCGTTGCATCCGGCGGTGCTGCGGATCCTGCGCCACATCGTCGACGCTGCGCGCCGCAAGCGGATCCCAGTTAGCATGTGCGGCGAGATGGCGACGGAGCCGCTGTCGGCGTTGATCCTCGTCGGCTTCGGCATCGACCAGCTGAGCATGAGTCCGAGCGCAATACCATTGATCAAGAACGTCGTCCGACGTCTCAGCCGCGAGGGCGCCCGCTCCATTCTCGAGCGTGCCTTCGAGTTGGGCACGGCGGCCGAAATCGAGGCCCTCGCGCTGCCGGAGCTACTGGCGGCGTTTCCGGACCTGGCGAAGAATTAGCACGGTGGCCGCCCGGCGGCCTTGATGGGAGGTTGCATGCATCGCGTTGAGAAGCCCTGGGGGCACGAGGTGATTTTCGCCGACACCGACAAGTACGTCGGCAAGATCCTGCACATCAACGAGGGGGAGCAGCTCAGCCTGCAGTACCACGAGGTCAAGGACGAGACCATCTACGTTGCCTCCGGGCAGATGGAGCTGGAGATCAAGGAAGGCGACGAGCTCGTCGCGCACGTGATGGACCCCGGGGAGTCGCGCCACATCACGCCGGGAACGATCCACCGCATGCGCGCGATCTCGACCTGCGACGTGTTCGAGGTGTCGACTCCCCATCTCGACGACGTCGTTCGCATCGAAGATCGCTACGGGCGGGCCGAATGAGCCCCTCGAGCAAGGAGGCGAGCATGGCCAAACGCTGGAGCCGCAGAGGTGTCGTCAAGGTCGGGGCCGCCGCCGGGCTCGGGGCGCTCGGGGCCAACAACGCAATCGCCGCCCCCGCCTTTCGCATCGGGCGCGCGCAGGGCACACGGCCGCTGGTGATCTCGAGCGCCAACGGGCTTGCCGCCTGCGAGCGAGCGATGGAGATGCTGCAGGCGGGCGAGGATACACTCGACGCCGTGGTCGCGGGCGTCAACATCGTCGAGGAGGATCCCGAGGATACCAGTGTCGGGTATGGTGGCCTGCCCAACGAGGCCGGCGTTGTTCAGCTCGATTCATCGGTGATGCACGGCCCCACGCGCAACGGCGGGGCCGTTGCGGCCATCGAGGGCATCAAGAACCCCTCCCAGGTAGCCAAGCTCGTGATGGAGCGGACCGACCACGTCCTGATTGTCGGGCAGGGCGCACAGGATTTCGCCAGGATGCACGGCTTCGAGATCGAGAACCTGCTGACCGAGCGCGCCCGGGAACGCTGGCTGCAGTGGAAGGAGAACCTGTCGGAGCGGGACGACTGGTTGCCCGCTCCCGGCCGCGGGGGCCGCGGGGGCAGGGGAGGCGTCGCCGATACGCCGCTCGATCCGGACGCCGACAACCCCTTCGACCCGTTCTTTCGTCACCACGGCACGATCAATTGCAACTGTGTGAATGCCGCCGGTGAGATCTCGGGTGTTACCACCACCAGCGGGCTGAGCTGGAAGATCCCCGGGCGCGTGGGCGACTCGCCCATCATCGGTGCCGGTTTGTACGTCGATAACGACGTCGGCGCCGCCGGCTCGACGGGTCGCGGCGAGGCGAACCTGCTGGATTGTTGTGCGTTCCTGGCCGTGGAGATGATGCGGCAGGGAACACACCCGAAGGACGCGTGCCTCGAGGTCATGCGGCGAGTGGCATCCAAGACCGTCGCGCCGCATCTGCTGCGCGAGGATGGCACGCCGAACTTCTCCCTCAATTTCTACGCGCTCAACAAAGCCGGCGAGTACGGTGGCGCGAACTTCAGGCCGGCTCGCTTCGCCGTCAACGACGGCGGCGAGAGCCGCATCGAGGATTCGGCGTACCTCTGGGAGCGCTAATCGGCGGAATCGCCGGCGAAAACGACGGGGATCGGTCCATCTGCGGCCGCCGTGGCGTAGAATCGGCATCGTTGATGCTACGATGCCGTCGATGCCAATGGTGCGACGACGCAGGATGGCGCTGCCCAGCCCCGGCGCCGCGTGGTCAGCTTGCGGCTTCTAGGCCGCCACGATGAGACAAGGGGTTGTTTTCGATGAGTGACGATCAGAGCTTTTACGAAATCCAGCTGAACACAGCCCACATCGTGTTGGTTTTTCTGGGAGCGGCGATCCTCGGCGTGGCGTTCTTCTGGCTCGGGGTGGTCATCGGCAGCGGTCGGACCCAATTGGGAGGCTCTCCGGAGTGGGAGGCTGCCGTTGCCGGCGGGGCCGAGACCGAATCGGCGGAGCAGGATCCTCCCGGTTTCTACGAGGCCGTAACGGAGCCGGCGGCAGCCGATGACACCACCTCACAGCCCGAGGCGACGCCCGAGCCCGCGACGACGGAGCCCCGTCCCTCCGAGATGGCCGCTCCGGAGTTCCAGCCCTCCGAGCCCGTCGATGAGCAGCCGGCGCAGGTGGTTGCCGAGAGCGCCCCCGGGTTGCCCACCCCCGACGCGACGCTGGCCAGCGGCTGGGTAGTGCAGGTACGGTCGACGCCCGACAAGGCGGCGGCCGATTCGCTGCAGGCGACGCTGATGTCGGCAGGGTTTCCGGCGTTCGTCGTTTCCGCCGACGTGGACGGGCAGACGTATTACCGCGTGCGGGTGGGGCGTTATGGCTCCAGGGGCGATGCCGAGACCATCGAGAACGAGCTGCTGGTGCGCTCGGATATCGACACCGCCTGGGTGACCGAAGGCTGAGCGAGCGCGCGCCCGATTCGAACGCGGTACGCGGCATTGCGCCACGGCACTGGTGGCAGTGGGCCATCGCTGCCGGTGTCGGCCTGGCGCTGTCGTTTCCATCTCCCGACCTCCACGGCCTCGTCTGGATTTCGCTGGTTCCGCTGATCGCGCTGCTCGACGGGGCAACGCCGTGGCGATGTTGGTGGGCGGGTTTCCTCGCCGGCTTCGTCTGGCGGGCGATATCGCTGTACTGGATCGCACACGTGATGATCATGTACGCCGGAATGCCCACGCCCATGGGTTTCGGCGTCGCGGGGCTGCTCGCCGTCTGGATGGCTCTCAACACCGGCCTCGTGTTCCTGCTCGCCCCCTTCGCTCTAAGTCGCGGCCTGTTCGGCGCCGGAGTCTTCGCCGCCGCCTGGGTGTCTCTGGAGTACCTGCAGACGATTCTGCCCTTCGGTTTTCCCTGGTCGCTGCTCGGGTACGCGGCGGGCCGCTCCGCGACGATGATGCAGGCGGCGGACCTTGCCGGTGTGTGGGGGCTCAGCTTCCTTGCGGTATTCGTCAACGTGGTCGTTGCCCAGCTTCTCGTCGTCCGGCGGACGGCGCTTCGGAGCGCCGCGGTCGCCGCGTCGGCGGTCGTCTTGGTGGCGATCTACGGTGTCGTTCTGCTTTCGGGAGCCCCGGCGCTGGGCGCCACGGGGGGTGCCGACCAAGGCTCCGAAGGAGCCCTGCGAGTGGCCGCCGTGCAGGGGAACGTCGAACAGGGCAGGGTATGGGATCCGCAGGCGCTGCGCTCCATTCTGGATACCCACGTGAGCCTCTCAGAGAGGGCTGTCGACGACGAGGTCGACATGATCGTGTGGTCCGAATCGTCCGTGCCCATCCGCGGAGGACTACAGGGAGACGCTTCGACTCGCGCCATGCTGGCACAATTCGCTCGCCGGAACGGCACCACCGTCGTGGTCGGCAGCCCGCACTTCGGGTTGAGCCCCGACGGCGACCCGTGGGTCACCAACGCGGCCTTCCTGGTGCGCGCGGACGGCGAGTGGAGCGGCCGCTACGACAAGGTGCACCTGGTGCCGTGGGGCGAGTACGTTCCGCTGAACTGGTTGTTCCGTTTTGTCGCCCCACTGGTCGATGCCATTGCCGGGTTTCGTCGCGGCGACCGCGATCAGGCCTTGTTCGCCGACGAAACGGCCGGTGTTCCGCCGATCGCGCTGGCGATCTGCTACGAGATCGTCTTTCCTGATCACGTCCGCCGGCAGGTCGCCCGCGGCGCCACGTTCATCACCACCATCACCAACGACGCGTGGTTCGGCGACACCTTCGCCCCCTACCAGCACTTCGCCATGGCCAGGATGCGCGCCGTCGAGACCCGCCGATACCTCGTGCGCGCTGCGAACACAGGGCTTTCCGGTATGGTGGATGCCTGGGGTCGCGTGCTGACCCGCACCCCGCTCAACGAAATCGCGCTGGCGGAGGCCACCATACAGCCGCGCAGCGGCATGACCTTGTACGTCCGTTGGGGCGACCTGTTGCCGCGCCTTTGTGTAGTGTTGGCGGTGGTAGGGTACTTGGCGGCGTGGCGCGCCCGGGCGGGCGGCCGCGACCCCCGGCGAGACGCTTCGGCGCCGTCGCCGACATCGAGCACATCCGAGAAAGAGAAATGATCGACGACCTCCGACGCCAGATCGAAGAGCTCCGTTCCCGCTACGCCGATCTGGGAGGCCATCTTTGACCCGGCCGGGGCGCGGGAAAGGCTCGCCGCCATCGAGAAGGAAATGGCCGGGCCCGGGTTCTTTGATGACGGCGGCGACGCCGATGTGCTACGCGAGAGGACAACGCTGCAGGCCCTGCTGAGCGCCGGGGAGCGGATCGAGGCGGAGTTGGGCGACGCCGAGGCCATGCTCGAGCTCGCGGAGGAGGGGGAAGATGAGGCGCTGACCCTTCTGGCGGAAGCGCTCGTGCAACTCGATGCCGAGCTTTCCTCGCGGGAGGTGGCCCACCTGCTCGGCGACCCGGACGATCAACGCCCGGCGCTGGTGGAAATTCACCCGGGAGCCGGCGGAACGGAGTCTCAGGACTGGGCCGCGATGCTTTTCCGCATGTACGTGCGTTGGGCCGAGACAAGAGGCTACAAAGTCGAGGTGCTCGACGAGACGCCGGGCGAAGAGGCGGGCCTCAAGAGCGCCACCATTCGAGCCGAGGGCGAGTTCGCCTTTGGTTACATGAAGGGCGAGATCGGCGTACACCGGCTCGTCCGTATCTCGCCGTTCGACGCCAGCTCTCGACGTCATACCTCCTTCGCCTCGGTCATGGTCTCTCCCGAGATCGACGACGAAATCGAGGTAGAGATCGACGAGAAGGACCTGCGGATCGACACCTA
>CAYSHI010000386.1:0-3346 GCA_964430745.1 uncultured Acidobacteriota bacterium
CGCATCGTCGACTTCGCCGTCGATCCCGACAACACCGACGTCATGTACGCCGGCACCGCCTATAGCGGCGTATGGAAAACGGTCAACGGCGGCATCACCTGGGAGCCGTTGTTCGAGAAGGAGAGTCGCACCGCCGTCGGAGGGATCGCTGTGGCGCCCTCGAACCCCAACATCGTGTGGGTCGGAACCGGCGAGGCCAACGGGCGGAACCTGGTGACTACTTCCTGGGGGGACGGTGTCTACAAGTCGGAGGATGCGGGCGCCAGCTGGACCAATATGGGCCTGCCGGCATCCGAGCAGATCGGCCGTATTCGCATTCACCCGGATGACGCCGACACCGTGTACGTCGCCGTCGTCGGCTCGCTGTACCACCACGACGCCGAACGCAACGCGGCGCGCGGCCTCTGGCGTACGACCGACGGGGGCGCCGGCTGGGAGAAGATCCTCTCGGCGGGCGAACACGGCGGTTTCGTCGATCTGGAGCTCGATCCGCGCGATCCCGACCTCATGTATGCCACCTCCTGGCAACGGGAGCGTGTCGACTGGAGCTGGCTGCCGCGCGGCGACGAGAGCGGCCTGTGGCGCTCGAGAGACGGCGGCGAGACCTGGGAACGGCTCGCCGGCGACCTGCCGCAGACCGACGTCGGACGCGTCGGTGTGTCGGTGTGCCTGTCGGAACCTGACACCGTTTATTCGATCTTCGAAGGCCCCGAGGGGGGCATTTTCCGATCACGCGACCGCGGAGCAAGCTGGGAACGCCGCAGCTCCGATGTCACGGGCTCGCAGTACTACGCCCAGATTCGCTGCGACCCCAACGACCCCGAGACGATCTACACACCGCAGACGCAGTTCTTCGTCTCGCACGACGGCGGCCTGACGTTCGCGAACGAGATGGCCGGCAAGCCCGTTCACGTCGATCACCACGCCCTGTGGATCGATCCCGAGAATTCCCGGCGCCTGGTGCTCGGTAACGACGGCGGCATCTACCTGTCGCGGGATCGCGGCGACACCTGGAGGTTCGTGCATCTGCCGATCACGCAGTACTACGAGATCGGCGTGGGCATGCAGAAGCCTTTCTACTACGTCTGCGGCGGCACACAGGACAACAACTCGCACTGCGCCCCGACCGGCACCCGCAACGCCTCCGGCATTGTCGACGACGACTGGTTCGTGACCACCGGCGGCGATGGCTTCTACGCCCAGACGGACCCGAGCATCCCCACCATCGTCTACTCGGAGTCACAAAACGGCGGCGTCATCCGGCTCGACACGGCCACCGGCGAGCGCAAGCGCATCAAGCCGGCGGACCCGAAGGACCTGCGCTCTCCGAACGATCCCGCGGACGCGGAGTCCATCGACGAGTTCCGCTGGAACTGGAGCGCGCCGATCGTGATCTCGAAGTGGGACCCCGCGACCATCTATTTCGGCGCGCAGGTGGTGCTGCGGAGCCCGAACCGGGGCGACACCTGGGAGATCATCAGCCCCGATCTGACGCGCGGCCTGGTCTACGAGAACCCGATGAACGACTTCGGGACCCTTCGTGTGATCGCCGAATCGCCGATTCAACAGGGTCTTCTGGCCGTCGGCACCGACGACGGGCTGGTACAGATCACGCAGGACGGCGGCGCCACCTGGAGCACGACCGAGGCCATGCCGGGCGTACCCGAGATGGCTCTGGTACGGCGGTTGGTGCTGTCGGCGCATGACGCCGAGACGATCTACGTCGCCTCTTCGTCGCACGAGTACGGCGATTTCGCCCCCTACGTCAGCAGGAGCACCGACCTGGGGCGTACCTGGGAATCGATCACCTCCAACCTTCCGGACGGCAGCCCGGTGCGGGCTTTCGCCGAGCACCCCCGTAACCCGGCCGTGCTGTTCGTCGGCACCGAGCACGATGTCTGGGCCACCTATGACGGCGGCGATCATTGGCTGTCGCTGAAGAACAACCTGCCCACCGTAGCCATCCACGACATGATCGTGCATCCGCGCGACAACGACCTGGTCATCGGCACGCATGGCCGCGGTATCTGGGTGCTCGACAGCATCAACGTCATCGAGGGACTGTCCGACGAGGTGTTGAACGGCGCGGGCCATGTATTCCCCACACGGCCGGCCATGCAGTTCAATTACTTCAACCGCGGCCGCGGCAACCGGGGTACGACCTACTTCTCCGCTCCCAACCCCCCGCGTGGGGCCATCCTCGACATCTGGATCTCGCCCGACGCCCTCGCGGCCGACGAGACGTTGCGTCCGCAGCTCACGCTCCACGCCTCCGACGGCGCCCCGGTGCGCCGCATGCGACTGCCGCAAGGAGCGGAAGCCGGTGGGTTGCACCGGCTCGTCTGGGACATGCGCTACGACCCCACCTGGGTGGCACCGCCGGGTCAGCGCGGCGCCGGCCCGGGGGGAGGCGGCGGCTTCGGCGGCGGCCAGGGCACGGTACAGGGCCCCTGGGTGATGCCCGGCCAATACGAAGCCCGACTGACGATCGGCGATGCCATGAGCGCGCAACCGATCGAGATCGTCGCCGACTCACTCGTGACCATCTCCGACGCGGATCGGCTGCTGTGGCACGACCTACAGGTCTCTCTGAGCAACATCCTCGCCACCACACGCGCGGCCTCCGCGACGGTGCGGTCGATCGACGAGATGCTGGCACAGACCAACGCGGCGCTCGAGACGGGCACCTCCGGCCGCGACTACCCACAGGACGTCCTCGAACGGGTCCGACGGGTCACCGCGGACGTCGCGGAGGTGCGACGAGAGCTCGGCAGTGTCTCCGGCAGCGCCGGCGGCGTCTACGGCGCACTACGGGGATCGACAACGCGGCCGAGTGACGAGCAAATCCGCCTCACCGAGGTGGCGTACGAACGACTCGGCCCGCAGCTCGAGGCGATCCAATGGCTGGTGGAGCAAGAGCTGCCGGTAATCAGCGGCCTGCTCGACGGCCTGGGCGTGCCGTGGACGTTGGGGCGCCCCGTCACCCTGCCCGAGTCGGCCCGGCCACCTCGAAGACGCTGATCGGTTGCGGGTTAGACCGACGCCTGGGTGCTAGGCGACCCGGTCTCCCTGAGGCGACCATGCCACCTACCGCCGTCCGCCGGAGGTATCGGCGGGCAGCATAGGCGGCCGAGCGCGAGTGCCTGGCGGCAGGCAGCTACTTCTGTGACCCGCTGAACGCCCGCTGCCCGCCGACACCTCCGCCCGGCCGAATGAGTACGGAGTAACTGCTCAGGCAGCAGCAGCGAGACGATGTCGCGGCCTCGGCATCCCCCGAAAGCCGGCTCTGCCGTCTTCCGGCTCGGGGGAGAATTCTCCGGTGCCCGCGCGTTCAGCGTGTCTGCAC
>CAYSHI010000387.1:0-16087 GCA_964430745.1 uncultured Acidobacteriota bacterium
CGTTGTCTCGTTCAAGGAGCAGCTCAGATTCGAGACGGTTGTTGGCCTCGGTGCAGTCGTTGCTCATGACTGTGTCCTCACCCGGAATACCGGGTCGTCATGCTCAATCATTTGATTGATGTCGTAGCCGATCGTCTGGAACAACTGCTTGAGTTCATTGATGGCAGCACGGTCGTGGATGATGTGCCCGGCCTCGGCGCCGACGCAATGCACACCGAGGAGCTTGTCGGTGTCGGCATCGGCGATCATCTTGACCCAGCCCTCGACGTCGGCCCGCGCCCGAGCGCGGCCGATGCCACGATACGGAAAGCGGCCGACCCGCAGGGTGTGGCCCTGGTCGCGCGCCTCCTGCTCCTTCAACCCCACCGAGGCGAGCTCCGGATGGGTATAGACGACCGCCGGAATGGCGTTGTAGTGCATCACCGACTCCTGGCCGGCAATGCGCTCGGAGGCAACCATGCCCTCGTCCATCGCCACGTGGGCCAGCATCGGCGTGGGGACGACGTCGCCAATGGCGTACACGCCCTCGGCCGCCGTTCGCATGCCGTCGTCGACCGTAATGAACCCGCGCTCATCGACGGAGAGACCAATGCTCTCGAGGCCGAGACCATAGACGAACGGTTTGCGGCCGGTGGCCACGAGCACTTTGTCGGCGGTAATCCACTGCTCGGCGCCCTGCGCCTCGTAACGGACGACCGCCTTGCCTTCTTCGATGTTGACGCCGTTGACCCGGGCACCGAGCTGAAACGCCAGTCCCTGCGCGGACAGGAGCTTCTCGGCGGTCGAGGCCACCTCCGCGTCCATCTCCGGGAGGATCGTATCCATCATCTCGAGCACGACGACCCGACTACCCAACCGGCTGTACACGCTGCTCATCTCGAGGCCGATATATCCACCGCCGACGACGACAAGCTGCTCGGGAATCTGTTCGAAGTCGAGGGCCTCTCTCGACGATACGACCTTGTCGCCGTCGAACGGCACGGTCGGGATCTCCGCCGGCACCGAGCCGGTGGCGATGATGACGTTGTCCGCCCGCACCACCTGCGTGGCTCCGTCGGTGAGCTGGACCTCCATGACACCCGGGCCGGCGAAGCGACCGGGGCCCTCGAGCAAATCCACGCCGCCCTTTTTCAATAGACCGGCCACGCCGCGCGTGAGGATCTGGACGGTCTTGTTCTTCTGTGCCTGCATGCGCGGGTAGTCGACCGAAACCTCCGGAACCTCGATGCCCAACCGGCTCGCCTCGCGGATTCGTTGCAGCAGGTGCGTCGCCTCCAACAGGGCCTTCGAGGGGATGCAGCCGATGTTCAGACATGTTCCGCCGACGAACTCCTTTTCGACGATCGCGACGGACAACCCCAACTGGGCTGCACGGATCGCGGCGATATAGCCGCCCGGACCGGAACCAATGACCACCACATCTACGCGCTTGTCTTCAGGCATCGTTCCTCTTTCTGACCCCGTATCGAGACGTTGCGACCGTGCCGGGCACCCGTCTCAGAGGCTGGCGAGCAGTTGCATCTTCGGGTCTTCGAGCAGGCGCACGAGGTCGCGCATGAACAACGCGGCGACGGCGCCGTCGACCACCCGGTGGTCACACGACAACGACAGGTTCATCATGTGGCGCACGACGATCTCGCCGTCGCGCACGACGGGACGCTCCCGGATCGCCGTAACGCCGAGGATGGCGACCTCCGGAAGGTTGATGACCGGCGTGGCGATGAAGCCGCCGATGTTGCCCGTGCTGGTGACGGTAAAGGTGCCGCCGTGCAGATCGTCAAGGCCGATCTTGCCGTCGCGCGCCTCGCCCGACAGTCGCATGATCTCGGCAGCGAGGTCGAACAGGTCGCGCGCGTCGGCGCCCTTGATCACGGGTACCATCAGCCCACGCTCGGTGTCGGTGGCGACGCCGATGTTGTAGGTGCGCTTGAGCACGATCTCGCGGGCTTCCTCGTCCAAGCTGGCGTTGAGGAAGGGATGTTCCTTGAGTGCCAATACCAGCGCCCGAATGATGAACGGAAGGTAGGTGAGCTTGACGCCGCGGCCGGCCGCCTTGGGCTTGGCCTGCTGCCGCATCGCCACCACCTCGCTCATGTCGACCTCTTCGACGTAGGTGTAGTGCGGCACCGTCGTCTTGGCGATCACCATGCGCTCGGCGATGGTTCGCCGCAGGCCACGCAGGGGGATGCGTTCCTCGACGCCGTCGGCCGCGGGCGCCACCGCCGCGGACTGGGGCGCCGGCGCAGACTGGGGCTCTGCCGGCGGCGTAGTGGTTGCTGTCGCTGTCGCTGCCGTAGGCTGCGGGGTCGTTGCTGCAGCGGGGGCTGCCGCAGTCGTCGCCGCTGCCGGCGCGGCGGTTTCGGATTCGACCGGCGACGAGGGAGCTTCAGCCACGACCTGCGGTGCGTCCGGCTCGACGCTCACCGGCGGCGGCGCCGCAGCGGCCTGGGGCGCGCGCGCCGGGGCTCCCGCGGCAAACGCGCGCACGTCGTCCTTGGTGACGAGCCCGCCGCGACCCGTGCCGGCCACGCTCGCGATATCCACCCCCAGCTCACCCGCCAGCCGACGGGCTGCCGGAGCGATCGCTCCTCCGGGAATCGCCGGCGCTTCCCAGGGCTTCCGTTCCGGGCTCGACTCCGCGGCCTGACGCTCCGCGCGAGCGCTCTCCCGCGCCTGCTCGATCTGATCCGGAGTAACCTGGGAGTGCTCGGCGCCCTGCCCCGGCGGAACAACGACTTCTTCGTGTGAGGGAGCGCCGTCGACTGCCGCGGCAACGTTGCCGCCGGCGAAAACCAGGATGGTCGTGCCGATCTCGATGATGTCGCCCTCGGCCGCCGTCAGCTCGGCCACGGTCCCTGCGCGCGGAGAGGGAATCTCCACCGTCGCCTTGTCGGTCATCACCTCGACGAGCGGCTGGTCTTCGGTCACGGTGTCCCCCACCCCGACCAGCCACTTGACGATCTCTCCTTCAGCGAGTCCCTCGCCAATATCCGGAAGCTTGAATTCGTCAGCCATGTTCTCCTCAGTATTCGGCAGCGCGTTCGATGGCAGCGAGAACGCGGTCTTGGTCAGGCATATAGGCGCGCTCGAGCGCGTAAGGGTGCGGTGCGTCGGGCGCGGCGACGCGCATGACAGGTGATTGCAGGTGAAAGACCGCCTTCTCGGCCAGAACCGCTGCGAGCTCGGCGACGTAGCCACAGGTTCGCGGCGCCTCCTGTACGAGTACGGCGCGACCGGTCTTGGCCACCGATTCGAGCAACATTCCGATGTCGAACGGAACCAGCGTGCGGAGGTCCAGCACCTCCACCCCGATGCCGCGCTTCGCCGCCTCATCGGCCGCCCGGGTCGCTTCCCGCACCATGGCCCCGAACGCCACCACGGTGACGTCGGCCCCTTCGCGAACCCGGGCCGCCACACCGAACGGGACGTGGTGATCGGGGTCCGGCGCGTCTCCCATGACTCCATAGAGCGCCTTCGGCTCCAAGAAGACGACGGGATCGTTGCCGGCCAGGGCCGTGCGCAGCAAGCCGGCGGCATCCCGCGGATTCGACGGCGCCGCCACCACCAGACCGGAGGTGTGGGTGAAGTAGGCTTCGGGGCTCTGCGAGTGGTAGGGCCCGCCTCCCACGCCGCCGCCATAGGGCATCCGCAGCACCACCGGACAGGTGTATTGTCCGCCGGAGCGGTAGCGCATCTTCGCCATCTCCGAAACCACTTGATCGAACGCCGTGTAGGCAAAGTCCGCGAGCTGGATCTCGGCGACCGGCCGCTCACCGTAGAGCGCCATGCCGATGGCCGCGCCCACCATGCCGCCCTCATCCAGCGGCATCTCGATGACCCTCTGATCCCCGAATTCCTCGAGCAGTCCTTGAGACGTGCCGAAAACTCCACCCATTGCGCCGATGTCGCGCCCCAGCAGCACGATGTGCTCGTCGCTCCGCATGGTATCGCGGAGTGTCTGCCGGACGGCCCCGGTGAGATCGATGCCGGCCATCAGTTCTCATCTCCTTCGGATATGAGCTCGCCCTGCTCCTGCAACATCCAGGGCGCCTGCTCGTAGACATCGGCAAGGAGGCTCTGCAGCGGCGGGCGGGGTTCGGCCCGCGCTCCGGAGACGGCCTCTTCGACGCGCTCTCGCAGGCGCGTCGACATCTCTTCTTCCCGCGCCCCGTTCCAGGCCCCGCACTGCTCGAGGAACGTCTGAAAACGCGCAACCGGATCGTGCTCCGCCGGATCGTGCCCCGATGGTTCGCCTTCCGCGGGAGCGGCGTCGCCGAACAACGCCGCCTCGTCGACGACGGCCTCGATCAAGGTCGGGCCGCCGCCATGAGCCGCGGACTCGCGCGCCTCGCGCACGGCCCGGTAGACGGCGAGGGCGTCGGTGCCGTCGACGCGGGCGACCGACATCCCGTAGGACTCCGCCCTAGCGGACACCGTCGTTGCCGAGCCCACCCGTACACCCGCGTCCCTTCTCTCAGCACGACACACGAAGACCGCGGGGGCACGGAAACGCCCGGCGAGATTCATCGCCGCGTGGAAGTTGGCGCTGTTGCACGTCTCCTCTCCGAACGAGGTCAACACGCAGACCTCCTCGTGCCGCGACTTGGCCGCCACGGCACAACCCGCCGCCTGAACGAGCTGCGCCCCCACGCGCCCCGAGACCGATACGTATCGACCGCCAGGGAGGGAGTGGTGCCCGGGGAGTTGCCGGCCCTTCGTGAGGTCGGCGGCGTTGCCGAAGAGCTGGTCGAACCAGCTCCGCATCGAGCCGCCACGGAGCAAATACATGCCGACGTCGCGGTGCGACGGAAAGAGCCAGTCGCCGCTGCCAAGGTTGAATGCCGCACCGACGGAGACGGCCTCCAGCCCCAATGAGCGGACGTAAAACGCGATCTCGCCCGCAGCATGCAGCCGTGCGGACTCCTCATCCACCGCCCTGGTGGCCGCCATGGCCTCGTACAAGCGGACCAACTCGGCATCGCCGAGCCCGAGCGACTCGGTCTCGACGCCGGCGGCGTCACCGGTAAGAACTCGTTGGACTTCGTTCATGCCGACAACCTCTCGAAGGGTACTTGCGGCCCTCTACGCCCGATCTCGTGTCACGGGGAGGCTCCGCGCCCTGTTCTGAATCAATGTACGAATGAACAACTCTCCGGCCCGGTACGAGCTGCGCACCAGGGGACCGGCGGCAACATACCGGAAACCCATCTGTTCGCCCTGCCGGCGGTAATCATCGAAAGCCTCCGGAGTAACGAACTCGCGCACGGGCAGGTGCTTCGCCGTCGGCTGCAGATACTGCCCCAGCGTGAGGAAATCGACGGCGTGCTCTCGCAGCGCGCCCATCGCCGCGACAACCTCGTCCTCGCGCTCACCGAGGCCGAGCATGATGGAAGACTTCGTGTAGGGCGACAAGCGATGCCGACGCGCGTGCGCGAGCACCGACAGCGACTGCTCGAACCCCGACCGGCGGTCGCGCACCGCCGCCTGCATGCTCTCGACGGTCTCGATGTTGTGGGCAAGAACGTCGGGGCCGGCATCACCGACGACGTCGACGAGGTCCATGCGCCCGTTGAAATCGCCGACAAGCGCCTCGACGAGGACCTCGGGCGCCCGCCGTTTGATGGCGCGAATGCACTCCGCCACATGGGCCGCGCCCTCGTCCGGAAGATCGTCGCGGTTCACCATCGTCAACACCACGTAGTCGATCCCCATGGCGCGGACGGCGTCCGCGATATTTGCAGGCTCCTGCTCATCGACAGTGCCGCCGGGATCGCCCGAGTCGACGGCGCAAAACCGGCACCCGCGCGTGCACACATCGCCGAGAACCATGAAGGTCGCGGTGCCGCCGCCCCAGCATTCGCCGACGTTGGGGCAACGTGCCTCCTCGCACACCGTGTACAGCCCCCTGTCGCGCAGTACCTGCTTCAGGTGTGCGTAGTTCTCGCCGCCGGGAGCACGCACCCGCAGCCAGGCCGGCTTGGGAAGGCGACCGGGAGTCGAACGCGAGATCGGTGCGACGGGCAGCTCGGCCGCCGTCTCCAATACCGGTGGCTGCTCTCTAGACATGGGTGGACGCTCCCTCCGCCGCCGCCGGGCCACAGGCGGCGTTGGCGACACGCCCGACCCGCTCGTCGCGAGCCGAAGCCCGGTTGCGGGGGGGGCGTGGTGACGCCCCGAGCGACGAATCCAGCCCTTCGGCGATGCCGGCGCACAGGGCCTTTTGGTCGCCGTGCCAACCGAGCTTGCGCAGGCTCGTCACCGGATAGGGCAAGCCGCAGGGAACGATTCGTCGGAAGGCCTCGAGGTCCGGCGATACATTGAGCGCGAATCCGTGCCGGGTGATGCCCCCGCGCACCGCGATGCCGATGGATGCAAGCTTGCCGGCATCCGTCCAAACCCCGGTCAGCGACGGGCGTACGAAGGCATCCACTCCCTCCGAGCGCAGCGCCATGAGCAACGCTCCCTCGAGCGCTCGCAAGTAGCTGCGAACGCCGATACCTCGACGTCGCAGGTCGATGATCGGATAGCCGATGATCTGCCCGGGGCCGTGGTAGGTCGCACCGCCGCCGCGATCGGTATCGGTGATCGCGATGCCCGCCTCGGCAAGGTCCGCCGGAGTCGCGAGGATCTGCTCGGGCGTGCTTCCACGGCCGATGGTGATGACCGCGGCGTGCTCCACGAACAGCAGCTCGTCCGGCTCTCCCGCGGCCACGGCACGGGCAGCGCGCTCCTGCAGCGCGCAGCCGTCCGCATAACCGCGTCGACCCAACCGCCGCACCCTCAGGAACATGGCAGTGCTGTCGCCGTGGGTGCGGTCGTTTGCGGGGTTCATTCGCGACTCCATCGGGCGCCCGCGCGCAGCCGGCCAACCGGCTCGCCGGGAGCGGCCCTGAGATTCGGCGATTATCGCACAGGGCCACTCCGGGAGCAACGAAGGGCGAGCCGGCGGATGCGGCATAAGTAGCTGACACCAAAGGGTTTTCCAGCTTCCGTGGGGTGTCCGCAGGGGCCCGCCCCTCGTTGACGGCGGCGGCAACCGACGACTAGAATTGGCTGCTTTGAGCGTGCGCGATTACAGGTTATGTCGATGAGCAGCGAGCCACTCCGACAATGCACCGCCGAAGCGATCGGCACTTTCGCCCTCACGTTCATCGCCGCGGGCGCCATCTGCGCGGATCGCTACAGCGGCGGCGAGCTGGGATTGCTCGGGACCAGCGTCGCGTATGCGGCCGGCACGGCGGCGATGATGTGCGTCACGGCGGCAACTTCGGGGGGCCATCTCAATCCGGCGATCACCATCGCCCAGGCCGCCAACGGCCGCGTGACGGCGGCTATCGCCGCCGCCTACGTGGCGGCCCAGCTCGCCGGCGCGGCGGTCGGAGGATTGGCCCTCGCCGGACTTTACGCACCGGAGGTGTGGCGGCCGGTCAACCTCGGTACACCGACGTTGAGCCCGGAAGTAGCGTTCTGGACCGGCGCTTTCCTGGAGGCCGTGTTGACATTCTTTGTCGTGTTCACCGCGCTTCGGATGGCCGGAAACGAGTCCCCTCCTGCTATTGTTTACGGGCTTCCGGTCGGGGTTGTACTGATCGGCGGCTCCCTCGCCGGCGCCTCGTTGACCGGGGCCGCGATGAATCCCGCGCGCGCCTTCGGTCCGGCACTGGCATCGGGGATATGGAATGACCACCTGGCGTACTGGGTGGGGCCGATATCGGGCGGCCTCGCAGCCGCCATCGCGGATCGGATGTTGCAACCGGCGCAAGAAGGCTGAATGGGCACATGGAAGAAACGCGTGAGCACAACGTAGAGGACGGGCCGCACCTGATCGTCCAGAGCGAGGACGGCCAGGACGTTCACCGAGGGATCACGACCGACCCGATCACGGTCGGACGCCGCACTTCCAACGAGGTGCAGATCCTCGATCCGACGGTGTCACGAGAGCACGTCCGCATCGGCATCGACGGCGACACCGCCTACCTCGAAGATCTCGGCAGCACACACGGCACCTTCGTCAACGATATCCGCGTCACCGGGCGCCAGGACCTCAGCCACAACGATCGCGTCAGGCTCGGCCGCGCCAACAGCAACACCATGATCTACCGCACCCATCGGGAGTTCTCGGACCTGATGGAGACGGCGGAGGAGATCGAGCCGACGGCGGAAAACCTCCGCAATCTGTGGGCCTTGCTCGAGATCAGCAAGGCGCTGAACTCCTCGTTGCGCCTCGACGACGTGCTCGAGAAAGTGATCGAGGCGGTGCTCGCGCTGACCCGTGCGGAACGCGGCATGTTGCTGCTCGGCGAAGACGCCGACCACATGGAAATCAAGGTGCAGCGCAACTTCGACACCTCGGAAACCGGAGATGCACGCTACAGCTCCAGCGTCGTGCGCAACGTCGTTACCAGCGGCGAGCCGAGCATTGTCACCGATACGGACAAGGACGAGCGCTTCAGCGGACAGGACAGCATCGTCGGTCTGAACCTGCGAACCGTCATGTGCGTGCCGCTTCGTCTCGGCCGCAAACGGATCGCGCCGGTGCGTGCCGGCGCCGCCGACGACGCAACGGCGGCCGCCGACTACGCCGCGGCGGTGGCGACGGCAACCGGAACGGACGCGGGCCCGAACGCCACCGGGGCGGGAGCGCCCGTCGACCTCAACCTCATCGGCGTCATCTACGTCGATCGCCGCACGCCCGTGCGCTTCTTCACCGCTCAGGACCTGGCGCTGTTCGAATCGTTCGCCTCTCACGCGGCGCTGGCGATCGAGAACGCCCGGCTCTTCGAGGAAGCACTCGAGAAGCGGCGCATGGAAAACGAGATGGAGGTGGCCCGGGAGATCCAGCAGAGCCTGCTTCCTCAGGAGTTTCCGGAGCTCGAATGGGCATCGATCTACGGCCACAACCAGGCCGCGCGGCAGGTGGGCGGCGACTACTACGACGTCTTCGTGCGCGACGACGGGGCCCTGGATTTCGCCGTTGGTGACGTCTCCGGCAAGGGAGTGCCGGCGTCGCTGGTGATGTCGACCCTGCAATCTTCGTTTCTCGCTCAGTCATCGGCGCAGGAAGACCTCGCCAAAGTGTGCGAGCACGTCAACGACTTCCTCGTGCAGCGCACGACCCCCGAACGCTACGCGACGTTCTTTGCCGCCCGTTTGCGCACGGATCGCACGTTCACCTACGTCAATGCCGGTCACAACCCGCCGATGCTGTTGCGCAACTCCGAGGTCCACCGGTTGAGCGGCGGCGGCCTGCCGTTGGGACTGTTCAAGGGCAAGCCCTACGAGCTGCAAAGCCGACAACTGGAGCAGGGGGATCTACTGCTGGTGTTCACCGACGGCGTCACCGAAGCCAACGATCCGTCGGAGAACGAGTTCGGTGAAGACCGCCTGCTCGAAGTGGTGCGCGCCAACATCGGCGACGACGTGCGCACACTGACGGACAAGGTCTTCGCCGCCATCGCCGAGTTCAGCCTCGGCCTGCACAACCCGCACGACGACATCACCTTGGTCACGGTTCGCGTGCACTGAAGTCGCGTTCGTGGGCTCCTGTCGTCGGTCTCGTTGCTCCGTGGCCCCGTGGCGTCTCGTGGTCCGGTTCCGCGCCGTGGTATAGAAGGGGGCCATGTTCAAAGCCATCCTGACCCTCGTCGGCGGAATCATCATCGGATTCGCCATCGCCCACTTCGTGTTCGGTCCCATCGACTGGACCGGTGTTCGCGAGCAAACCGGTGCGGTCGTCTCCGACGCCGCCACCGTCGCGGCCGTGCGCGGGGCACTTGCTCTGCAGAAGGACTTCGAGCTGTTCGGTGACATCGAGGTGACGGCGTCCGACGGCACCGTCACGCTTCGAGGACACGTCGCCAGCGAGGAGCAGCTTCAACTCGCCGGCCTCATCAGCCGCGGCGTGGAGGGTGTCGACGAAGTGATCAACGAGCTCGAGGTGCGGCAGCGGGACTCCGGCGGTGAGCCACCGGAGTCCCGGCAATGACGCCGCTGATCGCCGCGGTCATCTGTATCGGAGCGTACGTGCTCGCCTACCGGTTCTACGCTCGTTATCTCGCGCGACACCTTTTCGAGCTTTCGGATGACAGACCCACGCCTGCGCACGTGCTGCGCGACGACGTCGACTACATGCCGACCAATCGGTTCGTGCTCTTCGGCCACCACTACGCCTCGATCACCGGGCTGTCACCCATGCTGGGACCCGCGATCGCCGTTATCTGGGGTTGGTTGCCCGCCATGCTCTGGGTGGTGCTGGGAGCGATCTTCGTCGGCTGCGTGCACGACTTCGGCTCTCTCGCCGTGTCGATCCGGGCGCGTGGCATGTCCATCGGCAAGGTCGCCGAGGGACTCGTCGGCAGACGCGCCAAGAGCCTCTTTCACATCATCATCTTCTTTCTCATCGCACTGGCCATGGGCGTCTTCGTCGATGTCGTGGCGACACTCTTTTCCGCGGACTTCTACCCGGAGTCGGTACTGCCGACGGGGGCGCTGATGGTGGTGGCCATCATCATGGGAGTGCTCGTGTACCGCTACAACTGGTCGCTGGCGCGCGTCACGGCGGGCGGCTTCGTGCTCATGCTGGCTTTCGTCTGGTTGGGGATCCGCCTTCCCATCGTCGGGCCGTCGACGTCGCAATGGAAATGGCTGCTGCTCGCCTATGCGTTCGCGGCCAGCGTGCTTCCGGTGTGGATGCTGTTGCAGCCACGCGACTACATCAACAGCCTGTTGCTGTACCTCGGGTTGGGCGGCATGTACCTCGGCCTGGTGGTGAGCAACCCGGAGTTCGTCGCCCCGGCAATCGATCTCAGCCCGGCCGGCGCTCCGCCGATCTACCCGTTCGTGTTCATCGTCATCGCCTGCGGCGCCGCGAGCGGCTTTCATTCGCTCGTCTCGTCGGGCACCACGGCCAAGCAGCTCGACCGTGAGACCGACGCCGTGTTCATCGGCTACGGCGGCATGCTCGGCGAATCGCTGCTCGGGCTGATGGCGGTGCTCGCCTGCACCGCCGGCTTCATCTCACGCGAGGACTGGCTCGGTCACTACGCTACTTGGGACTCGGCGCAGGGACTGGGCAACAACATCGGGGCGTTCATCAGCGGCACGTCCCAATTCCTCGGCGGGCTCGGAGTTCCGCTGGCCATCGGCACCACATTCATCGCCGTGATCGTTGTCTCGTTCGCGCTCACGACGCTCGACTCCGCCACCCGCCTGTTGCGTTACAACATCGCCGAGATCAGCGAAACGGTGGGGATCCCGGCGCTGTCGAACCGCTACGTCGCCTCGCTCCTGGCGGTGTGGGCGATCTCGATGTTCGCGTTCTATCAGGTCGACGGCCGCGCTGCCGGAATCGTCCTCTGGCAGTTGTTCGGCACCACCAACCAACTGATGGCCGGGCTGGCGCTGCTGACGGTTACGTTGTACCTCCTGCGGCGTGGCAAGCCGATCGTCTATACCGCCGTGCCCATGTTCTTCATGCTGGTCTCGACCATGGTGGCGATGGCGAGCAAGCTTCGCGACTTCTGGGCCACCAGCGACTGGCTCCTGTTGATCACCGGCGGCGTGCTCTTTGTCATCGCCGTGTGGCTGAGCGGCGAGGCGATCGCTGCGGTTCGGCGCTATCGACGCGAGCCGGTGGTGGAGAGCCTCGAAGTGCAGTTCGAGTAGAGAGGCCGCCGAGCTCCGGGGCAGCGGCTCACGGCTCAGGGAGCGTAGACAACGAAAAGGCCGGAGAGCATCGCTCTCCGGCCTTTCGTTTTCAGAATCGTTCACTTCAGCCCCCGCGCTCCGCCGCGCGGCGGCGACGTTGCGGACGGACGCCGACGCTCTTTACGGGAAGTCGACTCCGGACAGGGCGTAGTTGTAAGCCGTGAAGCTCACCCACTTCTCCGGCACTTCTTCGTCCATGAAGATGGCATCCACCGGACAGACCGGCTCGCAGGCGCCGCAATCAATGCACTCCTCGGGGTGGATGTAGAGCATGCTCTTGCGGCCTTCTTCCGCCGCGCCGCCGTGCTCCGTGCTGCCATCGTCCGGGATCTCGTAGATGCAGTCGACCGGGCAGACCTCCACGCACGCCTTGTCCTTAACGTCGACGCAAGGTTCCGTGATGATGTACGTCATGCTTGAACTCCTAAGGGTCGTGCTTGATCGCTTCTCTGATCGCACCGGGGCGCAAGGCCCGACACGCCCGCAGCATACCACCCCGCCGACGCAGTGCAAGCTCGTCCCGGGATCACGTCCCGCGGTCGCCAGGGACCCCTCCGCGTCGTTGCCCGAGGCCCTTTCGCCTCGTCTCCAGAAACCCCTTCGGCCCGGCGGCCGAGGGCTCCTCGGAAAACACTTCCGAGCGCCCATATCGGCGATATTTTCGGTTGACTTTCGCACACGGTGAACAGCCGCTATAGTGAACCCTGGTGGATGAGCGAGTCTCGCGATCCACAGGTTTTCCACAACTTCTAGTAGGTGTGGAAAAGAAAATACCCAACATATTGTGGCCGAGCGCTTGACAGCGTTTCTCCAGAAACGTATAACTCGGCGGAGTTTCCGGCACCGTACATCGTCCCGTCGCCAGACAGCCCCTGACTGAGCAGATGGGCATGAGCTTGTTATTGGAGGGCCCTCACATGGCCGCTGACGAATACACTGCGCCTGATAACCAGGCGGCCGACACCGAGGCGCACGAGCCCTCGCCACAAGCGGCAACCACATCCGAGAAGAAGATCGAAGCAGGCACCGAAACGACGGTCCGACGAGGCCTTCGTTTCACCCGCTTCTTCACCGCCGACGGCGTGCACCCCTACGACGCCGTGGAGTGGGAAGCACGGGACGCCGTGATCCTCAACGCCGAGGGCGAGACGGTCTTCGAGCAGAACGGCGTCGAGTTCCCTACTTTCTGGTCGCAGCGCGCCACCAACATCGTCGCTTCCAAGTACTTCCACGGCCAGATCGGCGCGCCGGAGCGTGAGTCGAGCCTCAAGCAGCTCATCGGCCGCGTCGTCGGCGCCATGGCCCAGTGGGGCATCGACGGCAACTACTTCGCCACGGCCGAAGACGCCGAGATCTTCTCCGAAGAGCTCACCCACCTGCTGTTGCACCAGATGGTCGCCTTCAACTCACCGGTTTGGTTCAACATCGGCGTGGCCGGAGAGCGGCAGCAAGCCTCGGCCTGCTACATCAACCACGTCGACGACAAGATGGAGTCGATTCTCGAGCTCGCCAAGACCGAGGGGTTGATCTTCAAGTGGGGATCGGGCGCAGGCGTCAATCTCTCGCGCTTGCGCGGCTCCACGGAGCGTCTGTCCGGCGGTGGTATCGCCTCCGGCCCGGTCTCCTTCATGAAGGGCTTCGACGCTTTCGCCGGCGTCATCAAGAGCGGCGGCAAGACACGTCGCGCCGCCAAGATGGTCATGCTCGACGTCGACCATCCCGACATCAACGAGTTCATCGAGTCGAAGGCCAAGGAAGAGCAGAAAGCGTGGTCGCTCATCGAGGCCGGCTACGACCCTGCCCTCGACGGCGAGGCGTACTCGTCGGTCTTCTTCCAGAACGCCAACCACAGCGTGCGCGCCTCGGACGCTTTCATGCAGTCGGTAGAGGACGACGGCGACTGGACGACGATCGGGCGTGTCGACGGCGCGCCGATGGACACCTATCGCGCTGCCGACCTGCTGGGCAAAGTTGCCGAATGCACCTATCAGTGCGGCGACCCCGGCATTCAGTTCGACGACACGATCAACCGCAGGCACACGTGCAAGAACACCGACCGGATCTACGGGTCGAACCCGTGCTCCGAGTACATGTTTCTCGACGAGACCGCGTGCAACCTCGCGTCGCTGAACCTGATGAAGTTCGTCCGCGAGGACAGCTCGTTCGATGTCGAGTCGTATCGCCGCGCCGTCGACATCACCTTCACCGGTATGGAGATCGTCGTCGGCTACGCCGAGTACCCAACACCCAACATCACCAAGAACTCCTTCGACTACCGCCCTCTGGGACTCGGCTACGCCAACCTCGGCGCCCTGCTCATGCACCAGGGGCTCCCCTACGATTCCGACGGAGGCCGTGCCTGGGCCGCCGCGATTACCTCGGTAATGAGCGGCGAAGCCTACCTGCAGTCGGCCCGCCTCGCCGCGGTGAAGGGGCCATTCGCCGGCTACCCCCACAATGCCGACCCGATGCTCCAGGTCATGCGCATGCACCGCGACGCGTCGTACGAAATCGATTCGACGCAGGTGCCGGAGCGCCTCTCGAAGTGGGCAAGCAAGGTGTGGGAACAGGCCGTCGAACTCGGCGAAGAGCACGGCTACCGCAACGCCCAAGCAACCGTATTGGCCCCGACCGGCACCATCAGCTTCATGATGGACTGCGATACGACCGGTGTGGAGCCCGACCTGGCACTGGTCAAGCACAAGCGACTTGTAGGTGGCGGAACGTTGCGCATCGTCAACGACACGGTGCCCGCGGCGCTCAGGAACCTCGGCTACACCGACGACCAGGTCAGAGAAATGATCGCGGCGGTAGATGATCTCAGCACCATCGAAGGCGCTCCGCACCTCAAGCCCGAGCACCTGCCGGTGTTCGATTGCGCATTCCGGGCGCTGGGCGGAAAGCGGGCCGTTCACTACATGGGCCACCTGAAGATGGTGGCGGCGGTTCAACCCTTCATCTCCGGCGCCATCTCCAAAACCATCAATGTTCCGGAGAACGCCACCGTCGAGGAGATCAGCGAGGCGTACAAGGAGGCGTGGCGTCTCGGCACCAAAGCGGTGGCGATCTACCGCGACGGCAGCAAGCGCTCCCAGCCACTGGCCACCGCCGGCAGCGCGTCGGCATCGGCCAGCGCGGCAAGCGCGGGTGCACGGGCCGGAGCAGAGCTGGTGGCCGCGTACACCAACCAGCCGGTGCGCCGCAAGCTCGCGGACGAACGCCAGTCGCTGACGCACAAGTTCAGCATCGGTGGGCACAAGGGCTACATCACCGTCGGTTTGTTCGAGGACGGCGCGCCGGGTGAGATCTTCATCACGATGGCCAAGCAGGGCTCGACGATCGCAGGCTTGATGGACTCCTTCGCCTGCATGACATCGTTCGCGCTGCAGTATCACGTGCCGTTGAAGTTCCTCGTCGGCAAGCTCAGCCACGCGCGCTACGAGCCCTCGGGATGGACCGGCAATCCGGAGATTCCCTACGCCAAGTCGATCACCGACTACGTCTTCCGCTGGCTGGCGCTACGATTTCTCACCGCCGAGGAACGCGCCGAGATCGGCATGCAGACGGAAGAAGATCTCGAGGCGCTGGAAGAGATGCAGGCCGGCGACGATCTCGGCGATGAGGTCGTGGAGGACGACTCCAGGCCGCTGGTCACGAACATGGGCGCTGCCGCCCCGGTGGCTTTCGAGCCCCAGCCTGACGCTCCGTTGTGTCAGGGGTGTGGATCACTGATGGTCCGCAGCGGCGTCTGCTACAAGTGCATGAACTGCGGAGCTACGTCCGGATGCTCGTAAGAACGAGATTCGCATCGCGCCGGATGGCGCGCGTAACCGCACAACGAAAGAGGTTGCCTCGTCAGCGAGCGCGCCGAGCGGGCCGCATTGGGGTGGGCGGCGGTCATGCTCGCCGCGCCGCTGGCGGGCGTAATTGAGATAGCGGGCCGGCCGGGGCCGATGGCTGCCTCCCGCCGTCGGTTGAGGGCTGCGCCGGCCGGCCCGCTTCTAATACGACAAAGGGGAGGTTGATCTTACCAGGATCAACCTCCCCTTTGTCTACTGGGGCGCGTGACCGGAGGACGATGCTCGCGGCGTTGCGCGGACGCGCTGCGACTCCGCCGTACGCGCAGTACGACTCCGTCTTGCGCTTCCCCGCGTGCCTTGCGACCCTCGCCCTCCAGCCCCGCTTTGTGGGCGGTTGGCACGGATGGCCGCCGGATCAACAGCTCGCCAGATGCGGTGGATGTCATGGCCCACAGCATGACGCGTTCCGGCTGGAATCTCGCGGAGCCGAGGGACAGCGAGACTGCTCACCCGAGAACCCGATAACCGGTGGCGACATCGCGCGCCGCACGCGGGACGACCTGCTAGTGTGCTGTCTCCAA
>CAYSHI010000388.1:0-9982 GCA_964430745.1 uncultured Acidobacteriota bacterium
GGGTTGTCACTGTTCTTGTTCTTCTGGGATCTCATAAGGCCTCCAGACACCTGGTCGAAAATTGAATCACCCTCTCAAAAGGGAAAGATCCGGGGCGTCAGCAGCAGCGTCACCGCACCGACCAGCAGGGTCAGGGGCAGACCCATCTTCACGAAATCCATGAAGGAGTATCCACCCGGCCCGTAGACCATGAGGTTGGTCTGGTAGGCGGCCGGGGTGATCGCGGCGCCAACGGTCCCGGTCATGAGCGCGATGGCGAAGGGCATGAAGCTCACGCCGAGCTGGTCGGCGATCGATAGCGCGATCGGGAACATGAAGACGGCCGAGGCGGCGTTAGTGATCAGGTTCGTCATGACCACACGGCCGAGAAACACGACGCCCAGAGCCGCCAGTGGGTTGCCGGCACCGAGTCGGGTTAGCCCGCCGGCGATGACCGCCGCTAGCCCGCTCTCGCTCACCGCCGCCGCCACGCCAATGGCGGCGGCGAGGACGCCGAGCGTGCCGTAGTCGATGCTCCGGGCGGCCGCGGGCAAGGTCAGGCAGCCGGTGAGCAGCATGAGCCCCGTGGCGAGCAGGGCCGCGTTCAGCATGCTCATCCAGCCCGTCGCAGCGGCGGTGATCATGGCGGCGGTGATCAGCGATGCCACAGCCGCCCGGTGCCAGCGTCGGATCCGGTGGCCTGGAACCCGACGGACGAGCGAAAGCTCCGTTTCACCGCGGTTCACGTAGAAGAAGGAGTCGTCGACTTCGAGCACCGCCACGTCACCCCCCTCCATCCGCACGTCCTCGATACGACCCTCGACCGGACGTCCGTTACGGGAGACAGCGACAAGAGTCAGCTTGTACGGGCTGTCGGGCAAGGGGAACTCCGAGATCGTCCTCCCAACAGCCCGGCTGCTGGGCGAAACAACGGCCTCGACGAGTTGATGATCGTGGCGCTGGCTCTCCATGGGGTGCATTGGTGTGGAGCGGCGCCAGGCCGTGCATCGTCCACAGACTCCCCAGCGAATCCAGATCCGCCGAGATCACGATCACGTCTCCTGCCGCGAGACGGGTGCCGGCGTCGAGCTCGGGGCGCGAGCCGTCCGCTCGAATCAGCTCGAGGATTTCGAAGCCCACCGGCTCGGCGAATCCAGCGGCCTCCAGGCTCTGGCCCGCCAGCGGGGAGCCATCCGGGATGATGAACTCCGCACCGTAGCGGCGCCCGGCGACCTCGCTCGACTCCTGCGGCGCCGGCGACCGCAGCAGCCACCTGGAAGTCACCATCAGGAATCCCACGCCCAGAAGGGCCGCGGGGGCCGCGACCCACGACGGGTCGAACAGTTGGATCTCACGCAACGTCGCGTTGGGAGCGGCGCCGCTGGCTATGGCGTCGACCACCAGCCCCGCGATGATCAGGTTGGTCGCGGTACCGATCAGGGTGCAGGTCCCGCCGAGGATCGAAGCGAAGGACAGAGGGATGTAGAGCTTGGACTTGTCCAGGCCGGTGGTTTTGCACAGGTCCCGGATGACCGGGATCATCATAGCCACCAGCGGGGTGTTGTTGAGGAACGCGCTACCGATGGTGACCGGCCCCAGGATCTTGAGCTGGGCCGCCAACATGCTCTTCGGCCGGCCGATGAACTTATCGCTCAGCAGGGTGATCGCGCCGGTCGAGTACATGCCGGCCGCGACCATGAAGAGCGCACCGATGGTCAGCACCCCGGAGTTGGCGAAGCCGGCGAGGCTGCGCTCGAGCGGCGCGAGGCGGAAGGTGATACAGAGCGTCAGAGCCCCCAGGAAGACGGTCACCGGGGGGAGCTTCGTGCCGAGCAGGGCGGCGAAAGTGGCGGCGAGGATGCCGACCGTCAGCCAGGCTTCCGGGGTCATGGGGCTCCTTTCGGGTCACGCTGCCTGCCCACCCGCTTCGTCGTCTCCGTGTCCCGGCTACCCGTCAAGGTGTCAACTCTCCCAAGATCAAAATCCAGCTCCAGCCGCATCTGAAAGATCATCATCGCGGCGGCGCCATCGGCGTCAGATGAAGCCAGCGAATTGTCGCGCTGGTATTTGCGGCGCTTCGGCCGTGGCGGGCCGAGGGCTCGAAGCGCCCTTTGTTTGTGGGCAGTTACGCGATCAAACGGCGATCGCTGTGCCCAAACTGTGCCCGCATTGTAGCGGGAACTGTCGTCGGTGTGGCGCCGTGAGAGGTGGTGACGTCGGGGCTGGGGACCGGCGGACTTGGTTCACCCTAACCGGAGAATAGCCTGACGTAGGAGTCGTAGCGGAACCGCCTGTTGCGTGCCTGACCCGTCACCTCGCGCAGCATGTCGTTGTCGACAAAGCGTCCCATCAGCTCGGCGGCGGCCGTGAAGCTGGTGCCGGTTACCTCGGCGACGCCGTTAACGGTGATGATCGGGGTTGTGTACAGTTGTTCGAGCACACGCAGGCCGTTGCCTGCGACGCGCCCGAAGCGATCGACAATGAGGGCACGATGACGCTCCCTCAGATCGACGATCCGCCGGGCGGTCTCGGTTGCCTCATCGGCTACTTCCGCCACGCCCCGAAGAAAAAACTTCAACCAGTCCTCCCAGTTGCCGTCGTCACGAATCGCCTGCAGGGTGTCGTAGTAGCGCTCCCGGTGCTTCTTGAAGTGGTGGGAGATGTACAGCACCGGCTCCCGCACGATGTCACGCTCGCACAACAAGAAGGTGATGAGCAGCCGTCCGACGCGCCCGTTGCCGTCGAGGAAAGGATGGATCGTTTCGAACTGGGCGTGGGCGAGTCCGATCTCGACGAGGGCGGGCAGTGGCTCGGAGGAATGCAGGAAGCGCTCGAGCTCCAAGAGGACGCGGGGCACTTCGTCGGGCGGCGGCGGCACGAACGCAGCGTCTTGCAGTGTGCAGCCAGCGGGACCGATCCAGTTCTGGCTGCGGCGCAACTCGCCCGGCTGATGCTCGCCTCCCCGCACACCGGTGAGCAGCCGATGGTGGATCTCCCGAATAAGTCTCACGGACACAGGTAGCTCCGACAGGCGCTGCAGACCGTGGTTCATGGCGCCCACGTAGTTGATTACCTCGTCGACATCCGCGGGCCGCGCCCGGTCCAAAATCTGGGCCTCGGCTTCGAGCACGTCAACCAGGGAACTCTGCGTGCCCTCGATCTGGCTCGAGAGAACCGCCTCCTTGCGGACGTACATGAGAACGAACAGGTCGGCGTCCGGCAGTGTCTGCACCGAGCCGTCGAGTCGACCCAGACGTCGATCGGCGCGCGACACGAGCGCGAGCATCTCATCATCGATCTCGACGGGTGGATTCGGCGGCAGAGGCGCCGGAATGAACGCGGAGTAGCCGGCTGGCTGCCGGATGAATCGTCCGGCTCGAGTGTGGAGCGGCGGGCGCTGGGGCATGATCGAGAGTCGTGTGGAGCGAACGATGCTAGGCAGCCCGTAGCATAACTTGTCGAGCAGGTTATATTCAAGGTTGCCTTTAATATAACGCCCGCGTGATGAGCTTATTCAGGGTGCCCTTTGACTCCCAAGCGCGGTCGCCGCGGGATCTCGAGGCGATCGCTGTCCAACGCCTACCCGGGCCCCTCGGTACGCAGCCTCGCCAACCCCGGGTGGCCGCGCGGGATACGCGTCGCCTTGTACATCCCGCCGGGTTGCGGCATCCCACCCGTGCCTCCAGGACCCCGGCGGCCCCCGGGGCCGTCCCGCATGCCCGGGGCGAAACCTCCAGGTGGCGGGCCGCGCCGGCCGCCGCGTCCCGCGCGAGGGCCCTCGCTGCCCTCCTGCTGCTCGCCGCTTTCGCCCCCCGGCGCCGCGAATGCCCGGCGCATCATGTCGCGGAACTGGTCCTCGTCTTCGGCGAACGGGTTGAGCAGCTCCCACACCACCGCGTTCTCGGCCCCGACTTCGAGCATACGGCCGCGTGCCCCCTCGGCGATCAGGGTGTTGCCGTTCGGCAGCCGTTGGGCGCCCGAGAGCATGCCGGAGAAGAGGCTCTCCTTGTCGGGGGCAACGTAGGTCCAGACAGGCCCGAGAGGAGCGCTGGGCTCCTCCGGCACCATCAGGTAGTTGCCGGCCGTGTCCGTCGGCGGCGCGATCTCATCGACCGAGGAGTAGTTGCCGTCGGCTCGGCCGGCTCCGTTGTTGAAGATCAGGATGTTGCCGGCGCCGGGCAGTCCCTTCCCGATCCACTGGGCGTCGTGCTGAACGAAGAGCTGCCGGTCGTCGGGGCCGCCGACGCTCCAGGCTTCGGGGTTTCCCCAGCGGTACAACAGGTCGCCGCCCTTGCCCCAGCGGCCGCCCGTTTTGCCGGCGGCCTCTTCGGTCGTGGTCGAGTGATCGACGATCCAGACCTCCGAGAAGTGCCGGCTCGATAGAAGGACCTGGTCGAGCTCGGCGTTGTAGTCGACCGAGTTGAGGTGCAACCAATCGGCGCCGATCTCGGGGCGGTCGTCGGTCTCGGCGCTGCCGGCGATGTAACCGAGCGAGCGCAGCTGCTCGAGCGACTCCTGCGTGGCGATCTGCTGCCGGGCCGTGTGCGCCGGCGCCGCGTTGATGTCGATGAGCTCGGGATGCTCGGCAACCACGCCGTAGTTGGCCTTGTCGCGGTACAGCTCCTGCACCAGGTGGTCCCAGGCGTGCCACTCCCAGACTACGTCGCCGCGGTCGGGATAAACGGGCTCGATCTCGACAATGAAGTCGGGCCAGATGAAATCGCTCTCCATCCGCGAGGGGTTGATGCCGGCGGCGACGGCCTCCTCGTAGGTTCTGCTCTCCCAGGCGATGACGAGGACGTTGCCGTTCGGCATCGGCTCGACGTCGTGATGCTGTCGGAAGGTCTCGTCGGAGAGCTTGTACTCCCAGACCACGGTGCCGTCCCAGGCGATCTCCTGGACGATGCCGCCCTCGCCGCCGCCGCGGAATGATCCCGTCGGTTGCGGGTCGCGGGCGGCGCGCAGGAGATTGCCGTTGTCCAGCAGGTAGACCGATTGCCCGGGGTTGTAGTCGGTCTCCCATTCGTGGACGGGCTCTCCGTCCATGTCGACCAGGTAGATCGACGTCGAGTGCATGGGCTGGAACAGCGTATAGCCGTCGAAGGGAGTGGTCTCGCCCCGCCAAGCGACGGCCTCGAACGCGGCAGCGGCGGTGGCATCCGTCGTTTCGACCGGTCCGCCATCGCCGCACGCCAGAGTCGCTGTCAGAAGAACGACAACCAGAAACCGCATGAGAACCTCTCCCGGCTGTTCCAGAGCAGGTGGGGATCCTGTTGTACACACCTAAGTTGAGCCCTTGGGCTCGCCCTAGCGGACCGCGGGGATCGGGTCGCGAACGCTTCAGGGCGCGTCGCCCGTCACGTAGGCTTCGATCGCAGCGACGTACTCGCGCAACGATTGCCGTGCTTCCGACACTGCTTTCAGGACGATCTCGTCGTCGATGTCGGCGTATTCATGGACGAGCCGATTCCGTAGACCGGCGGCCGACGCGAGGCGCTCAGCCAGTCTCTGCGGAATGACGTCCGCCTGCCCGAGGGAGATGAAACTGTCGTAGTAGTCGGTGGGTGTTTTCGCGCCAGCTGTCCTGAGCAGGTGCAGGTTCGTGTCGACAGCCGCCTCGACCGTTTCCTGGAGTAGACGCTCCGTGCCCTTCTTGCGGTAGAGATCGCCCTGGTAGGCATCCAGAGCAATCCCGTCGACCGCAGAGAGAGCGTCGAGATTCCGGGAAATCGTGGCGATCTTGCGGCGAACGAGATCGGCGTCGAGTTCGGTCACGACTGCGGTTGCCCTGCCGCGATGAAGTCGCGAACTTCCTGTGCTTCCATGGCGCGGAACTTGCGAGTATCGGCGTAGCGTCTGACCGCGAGCGAGGCGAAGCGATCGAACTCCCCAGGACTGCGCTCGTAGAGCGGCACGCCATCGCGAGCCACCAGCATCATGAGCAGGGGGTCGGCGTGGCTCAGATCCGCTACGTCGATGGCTTGGACTCCCAAAGCCCGGATCAGTATGTTGGTCAGCTCCACCGTGTCGAGCCTGCCGTCGGCAAGCACGGCGAGGTCAACGTCCTCGGGCGCAGGAGCGCCGGGCCGCGCGGCCGAGCCGAACAGTACCAGCAGGCGGCAACCGGTCTCCCGCCCGACGTCCGCGGCGACTCTCCGCAGCTCCTCGATCGACGGGATTGCGCCGGTCTCAGTCATGTTCTTGCTCGGAAGATGGCTGATTGCCCATTGTGAATCACCTGGCTCCAATGGGGGCAGCATAGACCGGCGACGGAAACCCGCGCTACCACGGCTCAGACCGCGCAGCCTGTTGCCAGCCTCGGCCAGCCGGCCGAGTCGACCAGACTCAATCTCGATTCTCGAGGCGAGCTTTCTTCATTACCGTTGAAGTCCGATGCACAACTCGATTACTATACGTATAGAGATCACAGACATACGTATAAAATCGATGAAAGCCAAGCTCACCGTCACCGTGGACGAAAAGCTCATCCCCGAGGCCAAGCGCTACGCACGATCGCGGGGGCAGTCGTTATCGGGGCTCATCGAAGACCGGCTGCGACAGGCGATCGCAGAGCGCGATGTCGGGTTTGCGCAGCGCTGGCGCGGCCGTTTTCGCGCCGCCAGCGGCGGGGACGACCGCTTCGCTCAATTGGCAAAGAAGTACCTCGACCGGTAGAGGACCCCGTGCGCATTCTGGTGGACACCGACGTTCTGCTCGACGTGGCATTCGACCGCCCCCCCCACTTCGATGCCGCGGCGGCGTTGCTCGACCACCTCGAACAACACCCGGGGACCGGCTTCGTCGCCTGGCACACGGTGTCCAACTTCTACTACCTGGTCGTGCCCCGGTACGGGCGCGAGGAGACGCGGGAGCTCATCCTCGACCTCTCCCGCTTCGTTGAAGTGGCCGTCACAGACACCGAGAGCCTGCGCCTCGCGGGACGCTTGCAGATGCGAGACTTCGAAGATGCCATGCAAGTTGCCGCCGCGCAGGCTTGCGCAGCCGACGTCATCGCCACGCGCAACACCCGCGACTTTCGTGTCTCACCGGTCGCGGCGCGGACTCCGAAACAGGTGCTGCAGCGGCTCTAGCAGGATGGGCCGCTGCAGAGGCGGGGCCAGATGTGAACGTAGGGTCGACGGGCGCTATCCTCTGCGGGGGATCTCGCCGGCGGCAACGGCGAGGGTTGCCCGCTCCCGCCCCGGCTTCCATCAGCGACGGAGGGCCATTCTGCCGTCGGCGACGGCGGCGCCGTTGCCGCGGGAGTACAGAATCAGCGGATTGATGTCGAACTCCTGGATCTCCGGGTGGTCGCTCATCATCTGGGCCAGGCGCAGAATGCAATCCTCAGCGGCCTGTACGTCGGAAGGCGGCGCGCCGCGTACGCCTTCCAGCAACGGATAGCTGCGAATCTGGCGGATCATCCGTTCGGCCGAGACGCGCCACATCGGTGCCAGGCGAAAGGTGACGTCCTTCCAGACTTCGACCATGCGTCCACCCAGACCGAACATGATCAACGGGCCGAACTTCTCGTCGCGACTACCGCCGATGATAACCTCCACGCCCTCGCCGGCCATCTCTTCCAGCAGCACGCCGTCGATACGCGCGTCGGGCAGGTGGCCCTTGACGGCCTCGTAGATCTTCTCGAAGGCCGCAATCGCTCCGTCGGACGACTCGACGCCGAGGATCACGCCGCCGACGTCGGACTTGTGAACCACGTCCCGGCTCATCACCTTCATCGCCACGGCGCCTCGCAACTCGCCGAACGCCTTGGCCGCCTCTTCGGCACTGCGCGCCAGACGGTTCCGCAACACCGGCAGTCCGTAAGCGGCGAAGATCTCCTGCGCCTCGTGCTGACTGAGCAGGCGTCGCTCGGTCCCTTCGAGATGCGAGTCGATGACCCCGACCACCTCGTCGCGATCGACGTCGAAGGTGGGCACCTCCTTGCCTTCGGTCAGCTCGATCACCTCGCGATAGCGAGGCATCTGCGCCAGGGCGCGCACCGCGTTCTCGGGAAACGGAAAGTGCGGCAACCCCTCGCGCCGCAGCACCTTCAACCCCTCGGTGAAGTCGCTCACGCCGAGGAAACAGAAGAAGGTCGTTTTCTCCGACGCGCGGGCGACGCCTGCCGTGGCCTCGGCGATGCGCCCGTCCGCGCCCGGCGAGACCGGTGTCAGGATCACGATCGCGCCGTCGACGTTGGCGTCGTCGAGCACCGCCTGCAGCGTCTTCTGGAAGAGTTCCTCCGTCGCGTCACCCGTGAGATCGCAGGGGTTGCTGATGGTGGCGTGAGGCGGCAGGAACTCGCGCAGTTGTGCGCGGGTCTTCTCGCTGAACTCCGCCATCTGCAGGCCGGAGCTGAACAGCGCGTCGGTGGCGATGATGCCCGGCCCGCCGGAGTTGGTGACCACGGCGATGCGCGGCCCCGCCAACAGCGGCTGTCGCTCGAAGCCGGTGGCGTAGTCGAACAGCTCGTCGATGGTAGTGACCCGGTGAATGCCGCTTTGACCGAGAATCGCGTCGTAGGCCGCGTCCGATCCGGCGAGGCTGCCGGTATGGCTCCGCGCGGCTCGCGCACCTTGCGGCGAGCGCCCACTCTTCAGAGCGAAGATCGGCTTGCGGCGGCGGACGGTGATCTCCCGCGCCACCTCGATGAAACGCCTGCCGAAGCTCAGCTCCTCGATGTACATCAGGATCACGCCGGTCTCGGGGTCGGAGCCCAGGTAGTTCAGCATGTCCAGTTCGTTCACGTCGGCCTTGTTGCCGATGCTGATGAACTTGGAGAAACCGATTCCCCGGGAGCGCGCCGCGTCCAGGATCGACAGGCAGAGCGCACCCGACTGGCTGACGAACGCGACGCGCCCGTGCTGCGGCATCGGACGGTCGGCGAACATCCCGTGCATGCGCACCGTGGGGTCGGTATTGGTGATGCCCACGCAGTTCGGGCCCACCAGCGGCACGCGGCCCGCCTGGGCGATCTGCTGCAGCTCGTCTTCGTACTCCGCGCCTTGCGGGCCCGATTCCCTGAAGCCTCCGGAGAGGACCATCAGCGAGCGCACGGTGCGCGCCTCGACGCCTTGTCGTGCCACCTCCGGAACCAGCGGGGCGGGAACCAGCAGGATCGCCAGGTCCACCGGCTCCGGCAGCTGGGTCAGGTCGGAAATGGCGGGCACGGTTTCGATGTGACGGCGGTTGGGGTTCACGGGGTAGAGCACGCCGCGGAACCCGGAGTTCCTGAGATTGGTGTAGAGATAGTGGCCGAAGCTGCCGGGGCGCTGTGAGGCGCCGACCACGGCGATGGACCGCGGTTCCAGCAACGGTGTCAGGTCGGAGTGGGACTTCTCGAGCGTCGAGTCGGTCACGGAGCTATCTCCTCATCGGAACGAAGCCGTCCACGTTGTGCATCGTCCGGCATTGGCGGGGACTCCTCCGATCGGCAGCGTAGCTCAGCAGGTCGACCATCGCGAGGAAGCGGCCCGCGGTCACAGCGACTACTGTCCCGATAGATTTCGCCGAGTGATGAGTCCCGAGATGGGGAAGCAGGCCGGCCTCCTTTGGTGGGATTCGGGGAGGTTGCCGGCGGAAGGGAGGATCAAAGGCCGCCCGCGAGCTCATCCAGAAACCGCTCGAGCGGCAGCACTTCGATCCCGTCTTCCACTCGAAGTGTTTGCTCGCCGAGGTACACGACGATCCGACGCGAAACCGCTGGGAGCTCAGCGATAGCGCGCAGGCCCTTGGCGAACTCGGGTCTCCACCGCCGAGAGGCCTTCACCTCGATCGCCAGGATCTCGGACCCTCGCCGGAGCACGAAATCGACTTCTGTCCGCTTCGCCCCCGCGGGGCGCCAGTAGGCGATCTCGTCGCAAAGATCGCGGTAGTCGACATATGCCCGGAGTAGCTGCGCGACCCAACCCTCGAAGAGGGCGCCGACGGACCCGGCGTCGGGAGGGCCGCTATCGCCGCGCACCGCTCGCACCAGACCCGGGTCGACCCAGTAGAGCTT
>CAYSHI010000389.1:0-6481 GCA_964430745.1 uncultured Acidobacteriota bacterium
CGCCACCGCCTCTACCGCCTCCCATGCCGCCACCGCCCATGCCGCGACCCATACCGCCGCCCATCATGCCCATGCCCATGCTCAGGTCGAATTGGCGCACCTCGCTCACGGCGGACGCGTCGATCGTCGGCGTCGGGCCGAGGGTCTCCGGGAGCGTTGCCGGCACCACCTCGATGCCGCCGTCGACCGCGATGTCGAGCACGGGAAAGCCTTCCGTGTCGCCCTCGGGGTAGCTTCTCAAAGGCACGGTTTGCCCGGCATCCTGCGACAGGTCCACGACGATCTCGTAACGCTCGCCGGTAGCCATCGACAGACGCCGGCGCGACAGCGGCGCGGGAAGCAGGCCGCCGTCGGAGGCAATGATCGAGAAGGGGCGGTAGTCGGCAAAGCCGAAGTTGTAGATGCGCGCGTTCGATCCGTTGAGCAAACGTAGACGCACGAGCTGCGCCGGCGCCTTCACGGTGGGCGTGAGCGCGCCGTTGACGAACAGATAGTTCCCCATCATGCCCATCATCGCGTCCATTCCCATCTGCATGTAGCGGAGCTGCCCATCCTCGGAAAAGCGACGATCCTGCACCACCAGCGGAAAATCGTCGATACCGTAGCGCTGCGGCAATCCCATTCCCTCGAGCGCCGGATCGTCGATGATGATCATGCCCGCCAGCCCCCTGTAAACCTGCTCGCCCGTGCGGCCCATGAGGTGCGAGTGGTACCAGTAGGTGGCCGCCTCGTTCTTCACCTCGAACGCCGCCTGCCAGGTAGCTCCCGGCGGGATGACCTGATGGGGTCCGCCGTCCGCCGCCGGCGGCACGTGCAGCCCGTGCCAGTGGCAGGTGGTGGGTTCGTCGAGATCGTTGGTGACGTTGAGGCGCACGTCATCGCCCCGGCTCAGACGCAACACCGGCCCCAGAAAACTGCCGTTGTAGCCGAACGTCTCGGCCGACATGCCGTCGAGAAACTCCGTCGTGCCCCGCTGGGCCGCGAGGTCGTAGACCCGCGTCGCGCCTTCGCTACGGCCCGTCATCAACGGCGGCAGGGGGAGCGGTGTTTCGAGCTCCTGCGATAGCCGGTACGCGCCGCCCAGCGCGGCGGCCGAAACGGCCGTGGCGAAAGTGGAGTTCACGAACGTTCGACGTGAGATCTTCGGCATGACTGCCCGTTCTACCCGGGGCTCGGGTGTTGCGCAGTTCGTCGGGGGCGAACCCTTCGATCTTACAGCTCGGCACGCCTTCCTACCGACCAACGGCCGCTTCGCCGGCCGGCGCGGCTCGCAAAGAAATCGGAATCCGCGCGCCCATGGCCGTCTCTTCCCCTCCCGGGGCAAACGCCGGAATGGAGGAACTTTGGCCTCGCGAAACTCAGGCGGCTGAGCGGCACCGCCTAGTGCGCAAGCGCCCCGGCATCCGGTTCCACGCCGACGCCGAAGTAGCGACCGCGAAAATACAGCGCCACGCTGACCAGGCCGATGAGCACCGGCACCTCCACCAACGGACCGATCACCGCCGCGAAGGCCGCGCCCGAGTCGATACCGAACACGGCCACGGACACGGCGATCGCCAGCTCGAAGTTATTCGACGCGGCGGTAAACGACAGCGTCGCCGTCTTGCTGTAATCGGCGCCGATCTTGTAGCCGAGCCAGAAGCTCACCAGGAACATGAGCACGAAGTAGATCAGCAGCGGCACGGCGATGCGCAACACGTCGCCGGGGATGCGCACGATCTGGTCACCCTTGAGCGAGAACATCACCAGGATGGTGAACAGCAGCGCCACCAGCGTGATGGGCGAGATCCGCGGCACGAAGACGCTCTCGTACCAGTCCCTGCCCTTGGCCTTGACCAGCACCAGGCGCGTCAACATGCCGGCGAGGAACGGAATGCCCAGGTAGATGAAGACGCTCTCGGCGATCTGCCCCATGCTGATCTGCACCACCGAGCCTTCCAGGCCGAACAGCGGCGGCAGCTTGGTGATGAAGATCCAGGCGTAGACGCTGTAGAAGAGCACCTGAAAGACGCTGTTGAAGGCCACCAGCCCGGCAGCGTACTCGGAGTCGCCCTTGGCGAGCTCGTTCCATACGATCACCATCGCGATGCAGCGGGCCAGGCCGATCATGATCAGGCCCACCATGTATTCCGGCTGATCGCGCAGGAAGATGATCGCCAGCGCGAACATCAGGATCGGGCCGATGACCCAGTTTTGCAGCAGCGAGAGCCCGAGAATGCGGACGTCGCGGAATACGTCGGGCATCTCCTCGTAGCGAACCTTCGCCAGCGGCGGGTACATCATCAGGATCAGCCCGATGGCGATGGGCAAGTTGGTGGTGCCCACCGTGAACTGCCCCCAGAAATCGGCCACTCCCGACCACATCGCGCCCATGGCGACGCCGGCGGCCATCGCCAGGAAAATCCACAGCGTCAGGTAGCGATCAAGAACCGACAAGCGACACAGGACATCGTCTTTCACGATCCGTCCTCAGCTTTCGTGGCATTGCGTACCTCGTCTCCGCCGCCGAGCGAACCGGGCAGGGCCTCGACGAAGCGGCGAATCTCGTCGCGGACACGACGGTAGTGGCGCAGGGCTTCTCCTTCGGTAGCGGCTCCGCGTGCCAATCGCGGAGGGTCGTCGAAGCCTCGATGAACAACGACGGTGTCTCCGGGAAATACCGGGCAGGTCTCGTTCGCGGCATCGCAGACGGTCACCACCACGTCGAGCGTCACCTCGTACAGCTCTTCCGGCGACTTGGAAAAGTGCTCCGAGATATCCACGCCGGCCTCGGCCATCGCCTTCACCGCCAGTGGATCGAGTCGCCCGGGATCCGTCCCGGCCGAATAGGCGTCGATTTGGCCGGTCTTCAGCTCGCGAGCCCACCCCTCCGCCATCTGACTACGGCAGGAGTTGCCGGTGCAGAGAAACAGGACCTTCAGACTCGGTAGCAAGCGGCAAGCTCCTCGAGGTCGGAACGTCGAACGCGCTCGAGCTTCACGGCGTCGGCGCGGGCGGCGGAAGTTTCCTGCAGGGAGGCCAGTACCCAGTCGATCGCTTGGCGGACTTCCCGCGGGGCAGCGTCTCCGGCCAGGCGATAGTAGGCCCAGCGCCCCTGCTTGCGGCGCTCGACCAGGCGGGCATCCTGCAGAATCGTCAGATGCTTGGAAACCGTTGATGGCGCCAGTTCGAGCAGCTCGATGAGCTGGCACAGGCAAAGCTCGCCGCCGCGCAGCGCCATCAACGCGCGCAGGCGGGACTCGTCGCTCAGGGCCTTCGTGATGCCTAAGACGCGCCGCATGATCTGCTCCGTTGCTTCGCCATGTAACGAAGTATACAAATCGCGGGCCGCAAACGCGAGCGATCGAAGGGACACTGGGCCCGACCTATCGGGATCGAGCGGCGGCGGCAAACTCCACCGCTCGGTCGACCCAGCGCTGCAGATCGACGTCCTCGCGCACACCTTCGGCATCGACGTAGACCATCGAACGCAGCGGGCGGCCGGTGAAGTCCATCTCCCGGCAGTACGGTTCGGCGAGCGCCGCGGCGGCACCCTCGTTGCCCAGACGGAGCATCAAGTCCGTGCCGTTGAGACCGCAGGACATGTGCCCGTTGACCATGAAGCAAATGCCGCCGAACATGCGCTTCTCCTCGAGATCCTCACGGTCGCCGATCGCCTCGCGGACGCGCTGCGCCAATCCCTCGTCGTATGCCATGGGCACCTTTCGTTCAGTTTGACCTCGAGACGCACCGACACTGACATCCCGTTGCTGTTGATCGCAACGGCCGTCACCGACCAGGTAAGGCGGTCCCCGTGCCCTCAGTGTAACCGTCGACGCGGCCTGCTACCGGATCGTGCTCCGGATGAACGCGATGGTCTCCTCATCGAGCTCGTACGGGTAAGTACCCCGCCCGGCGGCGAACATGTCGAGCCCGTGGAAACCAGCCGATTCCCAGGCGTCGGCCGGGCCGCTGAACGGCCTGTCCACGAACTTGAGCAACAGTTCCGATCCGTGGGCGCCGACGATCTCGACGACCTGATCGGTCGGAGACGACCAGAGGACCTCCACGCCTGCCGCCCGCATCACGCATACGTCGGTTCGATCGGCGTAGCGTCGCGTGAAGAAGAACTCGCCGGGGTTGCCGGGCACAGCCAGTAATCCGATCTCGGACGGGAGCTCCGGGAGAGCCTGCTTCTCGCGCACCGCGGCGTCGAGATCGAGGGTGCGCACCGCGGGAACGAGGGCCTTCATCGTGGCCGTCTGAGCGTCCCCACCGGCGGTCTCGGTAATCTGCGGCGTCTCGCCGGGGGCAACCTCGTCAGGCTCACCGGCCTGAAACTGGCTGATCACCTCGTAGGCAACGAAGCCGGCGATCATCAGGGCGATGATCGCGGCGATTTCGCGTTTGCTCATGGGTCAACGCCAGAAGATGGCCGCAAGCCCCCAGTACCACATGACGAACAGCACCAGGCCGACACCGGCTACCCAGATTACGATGTTGCCGGCATGGTGGCCGCTTCGACCGCGGCCGGTATGCGGGATGTGCTTTGTCACGCCGTAGCGCTCTCGGGCACGGCGCATTGCCAGGCTGGACATCGGCACCTCCTTGGTTGCTTCCATCATGTGGGAACCGCCCGCGTGCTCGCAAGAGATCAAGTCGGAGTCTCTTGTCTTGGTATATATGGACATATTGATTAGAGTTACTAGGTCCATATGAACTCCGTGGGGTATGCCCCGAACCGAGAAGGCACCGCGCCAACGACGATGTGAGCAGGACCGCCCCTCCAGGCGACGTGAGCGCCGCCACCTTCGAAAGCCGGCAACCATGACCGATACCGACGCCCGATCGTTCCTGCCCCTGCGGCCCGACGTGTTCACCATCCTGCTCGTGCTGCTCGACGGCGATTGCCATGGCTACGGCATGATCAAGGCTGCCGAGGAGCGTCAGGGGCGTAAGGGGCAGATCCAGCCCGGCGCGCTGTACCGCCTGCTCAAGCAGCTTCTGGACGGCGGCATGATCGAACCGGTAGCGGCCGGAGAAGCGCCTCCCGAGAGCGACGATCGGCGCCGCTACTACCGCATCACGTCGTTCGGCCGGGACGTCGCAGCCGCCGAGGCGCGCCGCATGGCCGAGCTGGTCGAGATTTCCGCCAGGCATCGGTTGTTGGAAGAGGGGGAGGTGTCGTGAGCTGGCCGGTACGACTCTCGAGCCGGCTCTACCGCATCCTGCTCGCCGCCTTCCCGCGCCGGTTCCGCGACCGATTCGGCCCGGAGATCGGCGAGACCTTCGATCGGCTGGCGGAAGAGGCCTGGACGTCGTCCGGGCTCGGTGGCCTCACCCGGCTTTGGATGCGCACCGTCGCAGACCTCGGCCGCCACGGCAGCGGCGAGCGGCTGGGCAACGGCCGCGCACTGGCTCCACTGCCTCCCCGAGCAACCTCCCGCCGGGCCGGAGCACTCGATGGTCTGGGGCACGATCTGTCGTTCGCCGTTCGCACGCTGCGGCGCAGCCCGGCGTTTGCGGCTGCGGTGATCGCCACGATCGCGCTGGGCATCGGCGCCAACACGGCGATCTTCACCGTCGTCGACGGGATCCTGCTGCGAGCGCTGCCGTTCGAGGACTCCGAGCGCGTGGTGATCCTGTGCGAAACCCACGAACAAGTGGGCGACTACTGCATCGCCTCGCCGCCCAACGTCGAGGACTGGGGGCGCGCCAGCACGACGATCGAGACCTTCGGCCTGGCCCGTCAGTGGAGTTTCGGCATGCAGGAGCCCGACGGTGCCCGCATGTTGAGCGCCGGCGTGGCGACACCCGGGTGGTTCGACGTCCATGGGCTGACGGCGGCGACCGGGCGACTCTTCGGCGCCGAGGACATGGCGCCGGGGAACAACCGGTTGGTTGTGTTGAGCGATGGTTTCTGGCGCGCGCGCTTTGCAGCGGATCCGCGGGTCGTCGGCTCCGACATCGTCCTGGACGGGAGCCCCCACACCATCATCGGCGTGCTGCCCGAGGACGCCTGGATCCACGACTTCGCCAACGCCCAGATCTGGCTGCCGCTGACCGCCATCGAGGACAACGTCGCACAGCGCTCCTGGCGCGGGTTCGTTGCGCTGGGCAAGATCGGCGCCGGCGGCACGCTCGCCGGCGCACGCGAGGAAATGGAGGCCATCCGCGGCGCTCTCGCGATCGAGTATCCGGATACCAATCAGGGGTGGGGGTTGCGCATCGAGCGGCTGCGCGACGACGTCGCCGGATCGGCGCGCACGACGCTGCTGATCTTTCTCGGCGCGGTCGGCCTGTTGCTGCTGATCGCCTGCGCCAACGTCGCTAACCTCTTGCTGGTGCGGGCCACGGCCCGCTCCCAGGAGTTCGCCGTGCGCGCCTCGATGGGCGCCGGCCGGCTACGGCTGGCGCGCCAGCTCATCACCGAGAGCATCGTGCTGGCGGCTGTGGGCGGCGCCGTCGGCACCCTGCTGGCGCTGGCCACGACCCGCGCCTT
>CAYSHI010000390.1:0-18237 GCA_964430745.1 uncultured Acidobacteriota bacterium
CTCGACGCGCAGGGGCTCGCGGACAGCTTCGGGCCGGGCCGCCATGACCACGGAGGTCTCGTATTGCCCCGCATGGCAGGCGCCGCTCTTGAACTCATCGGACATGCGGAGCGCCCACGGTTTCGAGGTCAGGTCCGGAAAGACCGCGACGATTCGGCCCTCTCGCGATATGCGTTGGACGGCACCGTGGATGGACTCGATGTGCCCCGGATCCAGGTGGGAGTTGGCAATCGCCAGCACTCCGAAGCGTTGCGGGTCGAGGCTTCTCGCGATGTCGAACACGAGCTCCGCAAAGATGTCGGGGCGCAGCGAAATCGTCCCCGGGAACCCGGCTGCAAATGCCGCCGCCGTGTAGCTGAGCGTGGGCATGATCACCGCGTGCAGGCCTCGCGCCGACAGCTTGCGGGCCCCGGCGTGGGCCATCGCCTCGGCGATGATCACGTCGGTGTCGAGCGGCAAGTGGGGACCGTGCGCCTCGATGGCACCCACCGGCAGGATGGCGACGGTGGCCGTGGCCTCGAGGCCTCGAACTTCCTCCCAGGTGAGCTCGCGCAGTTCCAGCACCGGCATGCAGCGATTATAGTGCAGGGCGCCATGAGCTTTTCGACGCCGACCTACTTCAACATCGCCGACTACTTTCTCGACCGTCGCGTCGAGGAGGGCAAGGGGGATCGGCCGGCCATTCGAACCGACGCATCCGTGCACACCTACGCCGAAGTGCAGACGATGGCCAATCGCTTCGGCAATCTACTCCTCGATGCCGGCGTCCATCCCGAGCAACGGGTGATGATCGCGATGCCCGATGTGCCCGAGTTCGTCGGGGCGCTGTTCGGCACCCTGAAGATCGGCGCCGTTGTCGTGATGGTGAATCCACAGCTCAACCGCGAGGCGATCGAATACTTCTACGAGTACACGCGCGCACGGGCGGTGGTGGTGCATGAGGAGAGTCGCGAAGCCTTCGAGGCGGCGCGCTCCGGCGCCGGCGCCTCGAACACGGAGCTTATCGTCGTCGACGGCGCCGCGTTCGACGAGAGGCTCGGCGGCCATTCGGGGCGTCTGGACAACTTCGCCACGCACCGGGACGACCCCGCCATCTGGTTGTTCTCCGGCGGCACGACGGGAAAGCCCAAGGCGGTCGTACAGCCTCATAACTCGTTCGCCAACACCACCGAGTGCTACGCCAAACAGGTCATCCGGTATACCGAAGACGACATCACGATGTCGGTGCCGAAGCTGTTCTTCGGCTACGCGACCGGCTCGAATTTGCTGTTTCCGTTCGCCGTGGGCGCCTCGACCGTGCTGTTCCCGGAGCGATGCACGGCCGACACGCTGTTCGAGAAGATCGCCGCCCACCGACCGACGCTGCTGATCAACGTGCCGACGATGATCAACCATCTCGTCTCGCACGACGACGCTCGTTCGCAGGATCTTTCGTGCCTGCGCCTCTCGACGTCGGCGGGCGAAGCCCTGCCGGTGGAGCTGCATGACCGGTGGATGCAGACGTTCGGCGTGGAGATGCTCGACGGCCTGGGCACAGCCGAGATGTGGCACATCTTCCTGTCGAACGTACCGGGCGCCGCGCGCCCCGGAACGATCGGCACGGTGGTCCCTGGATTCGAGGTAAAGGTCGCCGACACGGACGGCGCCGAGCTCCCGGACGACGAGATCGGGTGGCTGTGGGTGAGGGGCAACTCCCGGGCGCTCTGCTACTGGCAACAGGCCGACAAGACGGCCGAGGCGTTCCGCGGCGAATGGTACGCGTCCGGCGACATGGTGCGACGCGATGCCGACGGCTATTACACCTACTGCGGGCGTGGCGACGACATGCTGAAGGTGTCGGGCAAGTGGCTCGCCCCCGGCGAGGTCGAGAACTGTCTGCTCGAGCACGCCGCCGTCGACGAAGCCGCCGTGGTCGGCGTCGCCACGGAGGACGGGCTCACGAAGCCCCACGCGTTCGTGGTGCTGAAACGCGAGCATCGCGGTCAGGTCGAGAGCGACGTGTCCGCGGAAGAGCTCGGCGAGGCGCTCAAGACGTGGGTGCGTGAGCGTCTCGAGCCGTACAAGTACCCGCGTCGGGTGTCGTTCCTCGACGACTTCCCGCGCACACACCTGGGCAAGATCGACCGAGGCGCGCTCAAGTCGCGCCCCTGACGCCTCGCGGGCCGGCAACCGGTAGAATCCACGCATGCTCGACCGTACCCACGCCACTCGTGCCAGGGAGGTACCCGTGCGCCGCATCGACACCGCCGTTGCTCTCTTCGTCGCTCTCGCCCTGATGGCACCAACGGCGTTCGCCGTACCCGCCGGGCAAGCGGACGAAAAGAAGGTCCTGACCATCGACGAGTACGCACGCTTTCGCAGCGTGACATCGACCGCCCTCTCCCCCGACGGTCAGTGGGTCTCCTACGGCTACCGCAAACGTGAGGCGGACGACGAGTTCGTCGTCAAGAACCTCGACGACGACCGCACGTTCGAGGTCCCCCGCGGCTCGGCTCCGCTGTTCTCCGACGACGCGCGCTGGGTCGCCTACGAGATCGCACTGCCGTTCGACGAGATCGAAAAGCTCGAAGAGGACAACGACCCGGTCCCGGTACAGGTGGAGCTACTCGATCTGCAAAGCGGCGACAAAATCGGCCCTTGGGACGACATCGCCGACTTCCAGTTCGCCGAGAGCTCCCTCGCTCTGGCGGTGCAACGACGCCGGGAAGGTAGCGACGGCGGGGGCGGCGGCGGGCGCGGTGGGCGCGGCGGCGGCAGCGGGGGCGGCGACGAACGCGGCGACGCCGAGGACGAAGATGCCCCGCGCGGCACCGATCTCATTGTTCGATACCTGCAGGGTGGCTACGAGGAATTGCTCGGCAGCGTCGACGAGTTCGCCTTCAACAAGCCGGGCACCCACCTCGCGTATACCGTCGACGCGGCGGACAACAACGGCAACGGCCTCTATCTCGTCGATCTGCGCACGGGAGCGCGGCGCGGCCTCGACAACGACAAAGCCGAGTACGCCCGCCTCACCTGGGACGAGATGGGCACCTCGCTCGCGGTGCTCAAGGGCACGACGCCCGAGGGGTTCGAACAACGAGCCAACACGCTGCTCGGGTTCCAACGAGTGGTCGCCCCGGCGGAGGGCGCCGCCATCACGTCGATCAATCAGTTTGCCTACGACGGCGGCGATGACGCAGCGTTTCCGGAGGGCTTCGTCATCAGCCAGCACGGCACATTGGCGTGGAGCTACGGCGCGGACAAGCTGTTTTTCGGCATCAAGGAGCAGGTCGCGGAGCCGGAAGAAACCGACGACCCGATCGCCGACGTCAACATCTTTCACTGGAACGACGAGCGCATTCAGACGGTGCAGATGGCGCAGGCCAACCGCGACCGCAACTTCGCCTACGTGAGCGTTCTCAACCTCGCGGGCGACGGGCCGGGCACGTTCGTCCGGCTGGCCGACGAGAACATGCGCACGATCAGCCCGACGCGCGACGGCCGCTGGGCCGTGGGGAGGGACAACAGGCCCTATGTCTCCGATTGGCGGCAGCGACGCGACGACTACTACCGCCTCGACGTCGCAACGGGTGAACGGACGTTGATGTTGGAGGGGCAGATGCGAACGCTCGGCATGTCGCCGGACGGTTCGCATTTCCTCTACTGGAAGGACGCCCATGTCTGGGACTGGAACCTCGACACGGGTGAGGCGCTGAACCTCACGTCGTCTGCCCCGGTGAGCTTCGTCAATGCCGAGGACGATCACACCGGCGAGAAGCCCCCCTACGGTGTTGCGGGGTGGTCGAAGGACGGCGAGTCCGTGGTCCTCTATCACCGCTACGATGTCTGGGCCCAGCCGCTCGACGGCGGCATCGCGAGAAACCTCACCGGCGGTGTCGGCGACGACGGTGAGATCCGTCTCCGGCTCGTCACCCTCGACGACGAGACCCGCGCCAGGTTCCCCGGCGGCGGTTTCACCACCGAATTCGATCTCGCCGAGCCGCAGATGCTCTCCGCCTTCGGCCAGTGGAACAAGAAGTCCGGCTATTTCGAGCTCGCCCCGGAGAGCCCGGCGCGGTCGCTCGTCTGGGACGACAAGCGTTTCAGCGCCCCCCGCAAGGCAAAGAACGCCGACCGTTACCTGTACACCGTGCAGGACTTCACACAGTTTCCCGACTACTGGGTGGCTGCGGCAAAGCTCGGGACGGCGGCAACGGAAAGCGCAGGCGGCGGAGCGAGCGGATCCCCCGGAGCCTCGGGCTTCGGCGTGCCTACGCGCATCACCGATGCCAACCCCTTCCAGGGTGAGTACAAGTGGGGCCATCGGATTCTCTTCGAGTACACCAACAACGACGGCGTACGACTCCAGGGAACGCTGGCGATCCCGGACGACTACGTCGAGGGTGAGAAGCGCCCGATGATCGTGCGGTTCTACGAGAAGTACTCGCAGGACCTGCACCTGTATCCCACGCCGATGTACCGGCACAGCCCGAATTTCGCCGGCTACGTCTCGGCCGGGTACCTGATCATGCAGCCTGACGTTCATTTCAGGGGGCGCACCTCGCACTCCGACATGCTCGAGTGCGTCGAGGCGGCCACCCGCAAGGTCATCGAGTTGGGGTACGCCGATCCGGCCGCCATCGGCCTGTCGGGGCACAGTTACAGTGGCGGCGGATCCTCGTTCATCGCCGGTACCTCCGACGTGTTTGCCGCCGTCGCCTCGGGCGCGGCACCGATCAACCTCACCTCGGAGTTCAACCAGCTCTTCATCGGCTCCGGCCAGAACAACCACAGCTACGACATCTACGGGCAGGGCCGCTACGGCACCAATCCGTACGATGATCCGGAGTTGTACCGGCAGGAGTCGCCCATTACCTACGCCTCGGAGATGAACACTCCGCTGCTGTACCTGCATGGCGAGGACGACGGCACGGTCGGCTACGTGCAAGGCATGGAGTGGTACAACGCCCTGCGTTTCAACGAGAAGCCGATCATCTTCCTGTCGTACCCGGGCGAAGGACACGGCCTGCGCAAGTACGAGAATCAGCTCGACTTCCAGCGCCGGCTGCGCGAGTTCTTCAACCATTACCTGCGCGACATGGAACCGCCGCGCTGGATGCTCGAGGGCGTCACCTTTCTCGAAAAGGAGCGCAGCCTCAAGCGACGGAAGAAATAGGGTGGTAGCGTCTCCGTCCATGGCTACCGAGTGGAGTGAGCGGCGCGAGGATGATGTCACCATCGTCGACATCGTCGGCGCCCTCACCGTAGGGACGCAGCACCTGCGCGAGCATTTCACCGACCTCTACGAGCGCGGCGACAAGAAGATCATCGTCAACCTCGCCGAGGTTCCCTACATGGACTCCACCAGCGTCGGCGATCTCATCGTCGGGCACCTGCAGGCGGCGGAACACGGCGCCGGGTTCAAGCTCGTGAACATTCCGCCCAAGATTGCAGAGCTGTTCACTATGCATCACCTCATACAGGTGTTCGACCACTACGACGATGAGGATGCTGCGCTGGCCAGCTATGCGCAGGGCTGACTCACGCGCCGCAGTGCGTCGCATAAACTGCCACCGTATAAGGGTTTTTCCCGACAGAAAAGGGAAGAAAATCCGCGACGCCGCGCCCCGATTCCGTTAGTCTGAGAGTCGGACGGGAAGTCGTCGCCGGGGCGGCGACACCGAGCTGACACTGGGGACCCATGATCTCTTTCGCGGTCAACGAACACGGAATCCGCACGTTTTCCGGCGCCCGCGCCTATGCCGGCTTCGCCGGCTCTGCCGCTGCGGTGGCGCTCTTCGGAATCGGGCTGATCTGGGCCACGCGATGGTACGTGCACTCGCTCGACGTCATGGCCACCACCTCTCCCGATGCCGCGATTCTGCGCGCCGGGCTGGCTCTCAAGATCCTCGGCGTCGTGATCGCGACCTTGGCCCTGGGTACTTCCGTATACATCGCGAATTCCTGCCGGCAGGTCGTCGAGCACCGGCAGCTTCCACCCCCCGGAGCGCGCGTGATCGGCAAGCCGACGGTCCTGGTGGGTAGGCGCGCCGTCTTCTGGGGCCTGACCGGCTACCTGCTCGCCGGCGTGTTGGCGATCACAGCCGTCAGTCTGACGTTGATGATGTTCGAGTTCGTCGACCTGATGATGTCGGGCATCGGGACGTCGGGAATCTAGCCAGGTCCGGATTCAAGCGTCGCTGTCGACGGCCCCGAGCCGGTGGGAGCACCTCAGCGCTGCTGCCGGCGCGCCTCCAGCTCGCGGCGCAGGATCTCCATCTCCAGCTCGGCCAGCCGCACCTCCGCCTCGAGCTCGGCGAGTCGAAACTCGACCTGCCGAAGCACGAGCTGGTCGACGTTGCCGGCGGCAACCTGCTGCTGCATGTACTCCCGCTCGAGATCGGCGAGCTCCATCTGCTGGCGGACCGTGTTGGATCGCTCCTGCGCCTCGAATTCCAGCACGCGTAGCTCGGCTTCCACGGCGGGGATCTCCCCCGCGAGAAAAGACTGGCGGATCGCCAGCCGGCCCTCGTGAGCCTGGAGCTGCCCCTCGTACTGCCGTACCGCCGCCTCGACGCCCGTCAGCCCGACCCTGTCGACGAGGCCGTTCTCGCGCAGTTGCTGCATTCTCTGGAGCTCGCCGGCGGCGACTTCGAGCTGCCGGGCGGCGACCGCCATTTGTACGCGAATCCGCTCGCTGACGAAGTCGCGGCCACCGACCAGGGGCGAGGACACTTCACCCAGGGGCTCTCGGCCGCTGTCACGGATCTCTTCGAGCTCGAGCTCGAGAATCTGCGCCTGCGCCTCGGCGTCGACGAGCTGCAGCCTGGCCATGGCCATCGTCTCTTCGCCGATCATCCCGGCCGCAAACTGTCGTTCGATGCGCTGGAACTCCTCGATCGCCATATCGACGCGCCTCTGCGCGAGGTTGTGTCGAACCTCCAGGCTGGAGAGCAACAAATCCTTGCGCCAGGATTCCTCGATCTGCTGTGAAGCCCCCATCGCCACGGCGCCGAAGGCGATCGATACCGTCACCAGCGCGACCGCACGCGCGACTCTCCACACCGGCCGGGACGGAGACACGGAACGATTGCGACGGCGCACCTCGCCGGCAATCTGCCATTCGAGATTGTCCGTGAACTGCTTATCGGGTTCGTGTCTGTCGAGCATTTCCCTGTCCTCCTGTCGCCGTGGCGCCGGCCGATTCCACCGCGTGCCGCAGAATGGGTGCGAGCTTCCTTTTCAGCTTGGCGCGGGCACGACGCAACCGTCCTTCGACGGCGCGTTCCGAGACCCCGCTCTCCGCAGCGATCTCGGCAACCGTCTTGCCGTCGAAATGAAACGCCTCGAGCACGTCCACTTGCCGTTGACGTAGCCGTGCGAGACCCCAGTTCACGAGCGCGGCGGCGTCCGGCGTATCGGGGGAAAAGCGTTCGTCACCGAGGTCGAGCAACGCCGGATCTACCGGCATCGGCCGCCGTCGACGAAAGTGGCTGACCAGCACGTTGTGGGCAACCTGCTTCAGCCAGGCGAGCGGCTCGCGCGGCAGACCCCGACGCGGCCAGGTATCCAGGGCCCTCATCCAGGTGTCCTGAACGACGTCCTCGGCGAGGCTGCGGTCGCCGCCGACGCGTCTCGACACGTATGCATACAGCGGGCGCACGGTCTTGCGGTACAGCAGAATCAGCTCGTCTTCCGGCACATAGCGGCTCATACCTACCTGACGCGCGAGCTTGAGAAAACCCACGGTTTTTCGCGCAGGCGTCGCTGATCGCAGGGGACGGTGCCAGCAACACAGTATCCCAGACCGATCAGCCTGCTCTCAGAACCTAGTGTGCTGTCCCAGGACACTTAGCGGCGCGGATCGGTCAGCAGATACTTGAGCGCGAACGTGCCGATCCAGTGCGAGCCGGCGTAGTCGGCACCGAACATGGCGTCGAAGCCCATCGAGCCGTGCAGCATGGCCAGCCTGCGGTAGGCCTCGATGCGCGGGTCGCCCGCGGGAAGTGCGGCGGCGATACGGTTCATGGCGTCGGCGCGCACGAAGGCGAGCCCGATGAGATGCGATCGCGAAGCCAGGGCGCGGCGCGTCTCGTCTTCGCGACGTCGTTCCTCGCCATCCTGATCTCGCTCCGCGCTCTCTTCGCCTTGCTGGCCGCTCCCTTCATCTTGCCGGGCGCTTCCGCCTTCCTCCGACGCGACAGCCGCCCCTGCCTCCTGCGCCGTTGCCTCGCTCGTGGCCTGCGCGCCGGCGGCGCGGTCGGTTCCGAGGCCGGAAACGCCACCGGCCTCCTCCACTTCTTCCTCTTCGGTATCCACGTCGGGATCGTCTTCGGATGTGTCGATCGGCGTCGTCAGCGGTAGGAACTCGCGCGACGTCACCTCCGGCATGAAGGCATCGAACCAGGCGACAAACCCCTCGGTGTCGAGCACGGCTGCCATCAAGGCCGCCTCCTCGAGGCACGGGGAGAGGAAATCCGAACCCCAGGGCTCGTAGGCAGTCGGACAGCCGATGTCGCCCTGGAAGAGACGCACCGACGCCTCCTGAATCGCTTCCTGCAGCGGAAAGTCGTCCATGGCGCGCGCGTAGTCGAGCATCATCGCGAGCGAAAAGGCGGTATTGGTGTGGGCTCCGCTGCGCGATGGGCGCTCGAGATGCGGCAGCCAGGAGACCATTCGCTCGGAGAACATCGTCGCCAGCGGCTCGAGGTTGTCCGCCCATTCAGAAGCATCGGGGTGATCCCAGCCGCGCAACTCGGCATACAGCATGAGCACCCAGGCCCAACCGTAGGGGCGCTCGAAGATGACATTCTCCGTGAAGAACTCCTGCTCCCCTTCGAGCGCGCTCTTCGAGAGATGATCGGCGAGCTTCTCGGTTACCAACCCACCGATCGGGAGATCCGGAAATTCCTTGAACAGCCGCACCATCGCCCAGGTGGAGTTCACCGCCGAATGCCAATCCCAGCAGCCGTAGAAAGACCGGTCGCGCTCGTAGCCGGCGCGACGCGCGACCACGATCTCGTCCAGATAGGCGCTGCGATCGCGGGGCGCGGCGTGCGGCCGGTCGACACATGAGAGCGGCATCGCCACCAGTGTCAGCGCCGTCTCGAGGTCCAGATCACGGGTTTCGACCGCGGGGACGGCATCGACGAACGTCGCGAGCGGCCCCTTCGGGGCGTCGGTCGTCGGAGCCGCGAGGGCGACGTCGTCGTCGCCTTGCGAGCCCGTTCCTTCGACGCCCAGATAACCGCAAGAAACGGACAAAGCGCCCGTCAGCAACGCTCCTACCAAGAGGCGTCCATGGGTTCCCGGTCCTATCATCGGCATGGCTTCGACTCCACGGAGTAATTCGGTCGCGCTCCCCCCGCGCACGGTGGGAGCATACGCTACTCGTTGTCGCCGGGGCTGCTCCGGCATCGTTGTGACGCCGGGCCACCGGATCTCGCTCCTGTACGACGACAACCCGCGGAGCGAACCGAGGTCCGACTGCGGATTTGCCTCAATGAGCTCGACCCCCGAAAACCACGACCCCCCCGATGCTCGGCGTACTGCCGGCAGCGGCAACATCGAGATACCACTGGAATACCGCCGCCTGTGGGACATCGCCCGGGCGCTGATCGGAACAGAGCCCGGCGTGGCCTTTCTCGATAGCGGTGGAAGTTCGCCGCAGGCGGGCTGGAGCTTCCTGGGTTGGAGGCCGCGACGGGTGGTCGCCTGGCCGCAGGGGCGGCAGGGAGCATTCGAACGCCTGCGCGACTGTCTGGATGCGAATCACACCTTCCGGATCGAGGCCGGAGGAGTGCCGTTTCGCGGCGGTTGGATGGGGTGGTTTTCCTACGATCTCGGACGTCACGTCGAGAGGCTTCCGTCGCTCGCTCGCCGCGACGAGTCTATCCCCGACTTCGTCATCGGCGAGTACGACATGGTGCTGGCCGAGGATCACACCAACCGGGCTCTCTGGGCTGCCGCGAGACCCGGCTCCCCGGACGACGAGAAACGCGTTCGGCGGCGGGCGGAGCAGGCGCTGCAAATGGCGGACGGGCGCTCGGGAGAGGCCATCGCAGACACTCCGTCGACAACGGTAGCCGCCGAGCGGGCCCGGCGCGCCGCGGCGGGCGCAGCGGCGCTGGACCTACCCCGAGGCCTGATGGAGCGCGGGACGTACCGACGTTGCATCGAGTCGATCCTCGGCCACATCAACGACGGTTCTATCTACCAGGCAAATCTCAGCCATCGATTCGCGTCTCGCACGACGGCGCCTTCGCGGCGCATTTACGAGCTGCTCCGGCGGGAAAGTCCCGCGCCCTTCGCCTGTTATCTCGGGCTGCCGGGAGGCCCCGAGATCCTTTCGGCAAGCCCCGAGCTGTTCCTCCGCAAGACCGGCGAGCGCCTGCAGACGCGTCCGATCAAGGGGACACGACCGCGACACGCCGACAATGCGATCGACGTCCGCCTCCGCGAAGAGTTGCGCACGAGCGAAAAGGAGCGCGCCGAGCTACTGATGATCACCGACCTGTTACGCAACGATCTCGGCCGCGTGGCCGAATACGGCTCGGTCCAGGTGGACACTCTGCGGGCGCTCGAGAGCCACCCCACGGTTCACCATGCACACTCGGAGATCAGTGCCCGGATGCGTGGTGATCTGGGCATCGCCGACCTGCTCGCCGCGACGATTCCCGGGGGGAGCGTCACCGGAGCGCCCAAGATCCGCGCCATGGAGATCCTCGACGAGCTCGAGCCCGAGCGACGCGGCCCCTATACGGGGGCGGCCGGGTACATCGGCGACGACGGCAACCTGTGCCTGAACATCCTCATTCGCACGCTCGTTCGCCGGGGCGACGAAGTCTGGTATCAGGTCGGCGGCGGAATCGTCGCCGAATCCGACCCCGAGGCGGAATATGAGGAAACGCTCGCCAAGGGCGCGGCACTGCAAAGGGCGCTGAGGCGCGTCGGAGCACGCTGAAAGACTCCATCGTGTCAGTCGGCCGCCGGAGCCCGAGTGTTTCGTCCCAACCGAGCGCGCACGTCGTCCGAAAGACGGGCCAGGAACGACCCGATGTACTCCTGGACGTCGAGCGAATCGTCGACGACCAGGGGGGTAAGGTCCATCGCCAGCCAGGCCTGGCCGACGTTGTCGACCGCATCGAAAACACGGTACGTGGCGTTGGAAAGTCGCCGTCCCATGGTAGCCAGGTCGTAGCGCTTGCCGCCCGCGATCTGTGACACGAACACGGCGATTAGCTGCTCGGCGAGGCTCGGATGGGCGCCGACGTCGAGCACCACGACGTCGTCATCCATCATCCAGTCCAGATCCCGCCAGGTCTCGCAGCCGTAGACCTCCCGGGGGCGCGACGCGGCCGGCAGCCTCCGCATTGCCCGCAGCGCCGCCATCCCGACGGCTACATGCGTCTCGTGCTTGTCGGCAAGGTTGTGCGTGTAGACCACTCGCGGACACATGCGCTCGAGCAGCATGAACAGGTCGTCCTCGAGGCCGGCCTGCTCCGGGCTCCGCATCGCATCGCTCGGGAGGCCGAGCTGCACCATGGCGCCGTATTCGCCAAGGCGCGCCGCCTCGTTCTGCTCGTCGCGGCGGACTTCCTTCATTTGCTCATCGGAGAAATCCGCGAAGGCGCCGGCGCGCGGGCTTCCGGCGCCGTCCGTGCACGTGATTCCGCCGAACCATCGAGCGTCGTCGCCGACACATCGAGCGATGCCGTGATAGGCCATGATCTCGAGATCGTCCTGATGGGCTCCGATCCCCAGATGGGTGACGCGGGCGAGGGCATCGTCGAGCGGCGTGCCGTCGGGCACCAGCGTCGACGCCCCTGGACCTGAGAACGAGATCTTCATGTTCCGTCCGTCGAGTTCATGGTCGTTCCATCGATCTTGTCGGTGGTGGGAAGACTTGCGGCCGCTACCGCCTGCCCTACCCGCCGGGTCTCCTCGTCGGGCATGTGCAACTCGACGCTTTCGTTCACCTCGGGAAACTCGTCAGCCAGGATGCGGCGGGCGCGGGAAGCAAGGATCTCGCCCCCCCTGCCGGAGGTCACCCGCCCGAGGATGAGCACATGCCCGAAGTCGTAGTGCTCCAGGTACCAGGGAATCGTGAAGCCCAGGTAGTCGCCGATGGTCGTGAATATGGCCTCCGCCGACGGGTCGCCGTCGTCCGCCAGAGCTTGAACCTGTTCGAGGCGCTGCGGCAGGGGCACCACTCCGTCGGCAGCCTCCGCGAAGGGAGCGATCGCCGCGTCATCGGCGAGGCGTCCCACCGCCTGCTGCGAAAAATACAGGGCCCCGACGCCACGGTCGCCGGACCATTCCTCGACGGCTGCATCGAGGGCGAGGTCAACCGGACCGAAGGCCAGCTCATTGAGCCAGCCGGTGATGTGACCGGCTCCGTCGACGTACCCTCCCGCCTCGCTCGAGCCCATCGCGATGCCCAGCACCCCGTGCGCTTCCAGGGCCAACGCACCTGCGAGCGCCGTGACGTCCCCGTCGTTGACGACGCAGAAGGGAACCTTCCAGTGCCTGCCGATATCGACGAGCATCTCTTCCACGTCGGTGGCGAAGCGCTCGGCCGGGATACCGCGAAACAGAGAGGCGACCTTCACGCGATCGTCGATGTAGATACCCGCCGCGCTGCAACCGATGGCATCGACGCGCGGCAAGTGCGAAGCCGCGAGCTCGAGCCCTCCCTTGATGTGCCGCCGATGGTAGGCGGGATCGGCCTCATGCTTCGGGTCCCAGGGAATCTCGGTGCTGAAGACCGGCTCCCCGTCGATCACGGCAGCGAGCTTGTAGTCGCTCGCGCCCAGGTCGATGCCGATCCGGCAGCCGTCGAAGTTCCCGCCCGCGGCGAGCGTCGATTCCTTCGCGTCAGGCACTTCCGTGGGCTCGACCACCCCCACCTCGAAGGCACGGCCGTAGACGCGCTCCATCAACTCGATGTCGAAGCTTCGCGTCCCTTCGGGAGCGTAGGCAGCGGCGATAAGCTCCGCGGCGGCGCGCGCACCGGGCCCTGCTGCACCGATGTGGAGTCGGCGCGCCCCGCGTGACCAGAGCAGGAACTTCACCCATCGATCGAGCAGATGGAGCGAAGCGGCAAAATCATCGTGAGCCGGCGGCAGCACGCCGATCTCGTGCCGCGAGACGCGCCCGTGCTCGCGCTCCAGAGCCACCACCAACGGGGCCCCCTCGCCGTCGCGCTCCACGGTGGCGCGGTGGGCGCGCAGCGCGCTGATCGGCGGAAGAAAACCGGATTTGAGTCGTTTCCCGACTTTGGAGAGCGGCGAATCTGTGTCCGTCATGGCGGCAAGTGTACGTAACGGAGCAGGCGGCGGCCAGGGTGTCCGGTGAACGCATTCGGGAGGCTGCGCGAAAATCTTCGCTCTATGACCGGAAGTGCCTGCCCTGCCGCTGCAGCGGGGCTTCGAGACGCTGGGGGCAGTCGCATTCGCCGCACGAGGGCTTCGCCCCGACCCTCCTCGAGGCGCGCCCGGACGATAGATGGCGCATCAGCCGGCGGACCTCATCGGCCGTCGCCCCAGACCGCGCGCAACCATGGCACCGCGCGCTCGAGATAAGGCACGTATCGAGGCGTCTCGTGATGCCCGATGCCGGCGTCGATGGCGAGAAACTCGACGTTGCCGCCCATCGCCCGCAACTCCGCGGCGGCGCGCTCGACCGGCTCGATCGGAATGAGCTCGTCGTCGCGGCTGTGCATGACGTACAGAGGCATGTCGAGGAGAGCCTGCGGCCACTCGACGCTGCCGGATTCGACGTACCGCTGCACGTATTCGGCTCCGGACTCCGACGTCTGAGCGATCATCGGCACACTCGCCATGGGAATCGCGGCGCGGAACAACTCGGCGTGATGAGAGGCGTAGTACCAGGTGCCCATGCCACCGAGACTGAATCCGGTTACAAGGGTTCGTTCCGGGTCGATGCGATATTCGTCGCGCACCTGCTCGAGCAACGCGAGCACCGCCTCCTCGCTTTTCGGGTCGACCCAGGTTCGCGCGGGACACAACGGAGCCACAATGATCGCACCGAGCTCGCGCAAAGCGGGCTCCACCAAGATCTCGAGAAACACCGCGCTGTAGTTCGGCGGCAGAGCGTCTCCCCAGCCGAAGTGCAATGCCAGCACCAGCGGAACCGGCTCCGAACCGTCGTAGCCCTCCGGAACGGCGATCGCGTAGCGCACCCCGGATCCGTCTTCGAGGGTAAGTATCTGCCGTTGGATGGGGGCGGTGGGTTGGATCATGGCGAGGCCGAGCAGAGCGAACAGCGCAGTGATGGTCATCAGCGCATGGTAGCGGCTGACCCTTCGGAACGTCAGCGGCGGCGCTCGCCGGAGCGTCAGCCATCGAACCACGATCGGCCTTCAACCGGAAACGAGTGTGCCCGAGCTGCTATCATCCCCGCAGCCAACAGGCTCCCCATGCGACGGAACACGCCCGACGACCCGGCGCCTCCGCTCGGAGCACGAACGCAGCGATGATGCAGGAGCTCAAGTACGCCGCCCGCGGCCTGCTTCGGGCGCCCGGGTTTTCGGCGGTCATCGTCATCACCCTGTCGCTGGCCATCGGTGCCACGACAACCATCTACAGCGTTGTCAACGGTGTACTCCTGCGCCCCCTGCCTTTTCCGGACCAGGACCGCCTCGTCATGCTGTGGCAACGCGCTCCCGGCGTCGGCGTCACCGAGGATTGGTTCTCGGCGGCGCAGTACTTCGACATACGCGAGGGCGCGGCCAGTCTCGAGCGCGTAGCCGTGACGTTCGGGCAGGAGGTAACGCTCACAGGCGACGAGATCGACCCCACGCGGCTCGGCGCGTTGCGCGTTTCCTCCTCCTTCTTCGACGTCATGGGAATCAAGCCTCTCGCCGGGCGACGCTTCGAGGCGGAGGACGACGTCCCCGATGCGCCCCGTAAGCTCATGCTGGGCGAGCGGATGTACCGGCAGCAATTCGGCGCCGACGCGTCGATCATCGGCCGTAGCCTGACCGTCGACGGCCGCCGCCTGGAAGTGGTCGGCGTGCTGCCCGCGCTGGTTCTCGATGCGGATCTCATGGTGCCGTTGGTGACCGTCCCCGAGTTCGACATGCTGGTGTCGTTTCCTCTCGAAGACCCGCAGCGATCGACGCGCGGGTCGGAGAACTTCAACGTCATCGGCAAGCTCCGCGCGGCCGCGACGCCGGCACAGCTCGACGCCGAATTGCTCGAGGTGGCCGGCATCTTCTCCGACGACCCGGGGGCCTTGGGCGCCGGCCTCGCGGTCGGAAGCGAGTTTTTCATCAGCGCGGTGCCGCTTTTCGATCAGGTCGTCGGCGGCGCGCGCGCCTACCTCCTCGTCTTGCTGGCGGCTACCATGGCGCTGCTCGCGATCGCCTGTGCCAACGTCGCCAATCTCATGATCACGCGCGCCGCGACCCGGCAACGAGAGCTGGGCGTCCGCGCCGCCCTCGGCGCCCCGCGCTCCCGTATGGTGGCGCGGGCGATGTTCGAGAGCGTGATGCTGTCGCTTTTGGGTGGAGGCGGCGGGCTGGCCGTGGCCGTGATCGGCGTGAATGCGCTGCACATGGCGGCCCCGGAGGAGGTCCCACGCCTGCGGGACGTGGCCGTCGATCCGCCGGTGCTGTTGTTCGCGGCCGTGCTTTGCTTGCTCTCCAGCGTGCTCTTCGGCCTCGGGCCCGCGCTTCGCACCTCGCACGTTCAACCCGGCGACGTGCTACGACAGGGCGCCGCCGCGGTACCCGCCCGCTCCCTATGGCGGCGTGGGGGATCCCGCGCGCTGGTCGTCGCCCAGGTCTCCCTATCGCTCCTGCTGATCGTCGGCGCGGCGCTGCTGGTCCGCACATTTCAGGAGCTGCGGGCGGTCGACCCCGGATTCAACCCGGAGGGGACGTTGTCGTTTCGCGTTCCGCTGGTGGGGCCGCGCTATAGCGAGCCCGCGGCACGGGCCCTCTTCCATCGCCAGGTGTTCGATGGACTCAGCGCACTGCCCGGTGTCTCCGGGGCAGGCGGCATCTCGATGCTGCCGCTGACGCGAGGGTTGGCGTGGACCGACTACATCGTCGAGGGCTACAACGAGGACAACCCCGACGCACGTATCGTCGCCGACGTGATGATCGCGACCCCCGGCTATTTCGAAGCCATGGAGGTCGACATCGTGGCGGGCCGGGCTTTCACCGAAGCCGACGACGGAGAGCCCCAGGTGGCGATCGTGAATCGCGACTTCGCGGAACGCTTCTGGCCGGCCGACGAAGCGGTCGGCAAATGGATCGGCAACGATTTCACAGAGCGCATCACCATCGTCGGCGTGACGGAGACCGTGAAGCACTACGGCCTCGATGCCGACACCCGGCCGGCGGTTTTCATGCCGCACGCCGCCTCGCCGTCGCGGGCGCTGTTCGGTGTGGTGAGAGTCGAGGACGCCGCCTCGAGCGAGGGGGCCCCCGCCTCCGGTCGAACCGACCCCTCCGCGCTGGCGCCGGCGGTGATGAGGATCGTTCGGCAGCTCGATGCGGAGATCCCCGTGTACAACGTCCGCTCGATGGAGGAGCGCCTGGGCCAGGCGCTGGCGAAGCAACGGGTGCTCATGTGGCTGTTGAACTTCTTCGGCGCCACCGCGCTCACGCTGGCCGTGGTCGGGCTCTACGGAGTGCTGTCGTTCGCGGTCGCGACCCATACCCGCGAGCTCGGCATTCGCAAGGCGCTCGGCGCGGAGAGGAAGGACCTGTACCGCCTGGTGATGCGAGGGGCGGGCACGGTCACGGCGCTGGGTATCGGAGCCGGCGTCGTCGCCGCATTGTGGGCGTTGCGTGCACTGGAGACGATCGTCTTCGGCGTCGGCACGCGTGATCCGACGGCCTTCGCATTCGCCGTGATCGTGGTGGCCGGCGCGGCGCTCGCCGCGTCGGCAATTCCGGCGCGCCACGCCGCCTCCATCGATCCCATGGTGGCCCTGAAGCAGGATTGACGGGACCCTGCGCCCGCATTCGCGGCAGACAAGCGTGCCACTGCGAAAGCGGGTCGGCCGCTTGACCCGCAGCGATGCCGCGTCAATCGATGCCGGTGGAGCCCAAACCACCCTCACCGCGTCCGGTCTCGCCCACCGCCTCCACCTCGGCCACGACCACGCGCGTCACCGGCGCCACGACAAGCTGCGCTATGCGATCACCCCGATCGATGGTCACGGTGTCCGAGCCCATGTTGATGAGGATCACCTTCACCTCGCCGCGATAGTCGGCGTCGATGGTTCCGGGGGAATTGAGCACGGCCAACCCGTGACTCGCCGCCAGCCCGGAGCGGGTGCGTACCTGGCCCTCGTAGCCGAGGGGAATTTCCATCTTCAACCCGGTCGGGATCACCGCGCCCTCCGCACTGGCGATCTCGACCGACTCTTCGACCGCGGCGCGCAGGTCCATGCCGGACGACCCGGCGGTCTGATATGCGGGCAGGTCGAGCCCGTCGGCATGGGGTAGCCGCTCGATGCACAGCTCGATGACGCTCACCTCACAACCTCCCGTGACAACGTCGGCATGAAAGCCGACCATCGCTGTCGATCAGTATTCGAAGCTCTTGAAGCTGATGCCGAACATTACCGAATACAGGATCGGCACGACACCCAGCGTCAGCACCGTGGCGAACGCCAGCCCCGCCATGATGGTCATCGCCATGGGCTCCCACATGGCGCCGCCACCGAGATACAACGGCAGCAGACCTCCGATGGTGGTGAACGTCGTCAGTAGAATCGGCCGCAAGCGGCGCTGCGCCGCCTCGACGATCGCGTAGTCGTCCGGCCGGCCGTTGTCGACGATCTCGATGTTGATGCGATCGAGCAGGACAATGGCGTTATTGATGACAATACCGGCCAGCGAAATCACTCCGAGAAGCGTCATGAACCCGAAGTACAGGTCGAAGGCGAGCAGGCCGAAGACGACACCGATGAGGGCCAGTGGGATGGTCATCAGGATGATCAGCGGCCGCCGGATCGAATTGAACTGGGCCACCAGCAACATGATGATGATCATCGCCGCGATCGGCAGCTTGGCGCCGATCGAGGCGTTGCCCTTTTCCGATTCCGCCTCGGCGCCGCCGAGCTCCCAATCGTAACCGCGTGGCCAACTCTGTCGCGCCTCCCGTAGCCACGGTGTGATGGCTTCGTTGATGTCCCGGGCCGTATAACCGGGCTGCAGCGCCGACTCCACCGTAACCGTCTTGAGCCGGTCGCGACGGTGGATGAGCGCCGGCT
>CAYSHI010000391.1:0-6444 GCA_964430745.1 uncultured Acidobacteriota bacterium
TTCGTGATGGTGACACTCACCAGCCAGGCGCCCCAGCCCGCGAGCCGGATCCGCGTCGTCCTCAACTGGTTCGAAGAGCTGCGGCGGCGGGCACCGGCGGGGAGGTAGCGGCCGGAGACAAGCGATCGAGCCCATGCTCCGCCACGGGCTTGCCTTGAACGATCAATATCACTTTTGTAGTATTGCGGCTATCAGAGCCTAGGGAAGGTCATGAAGAAGAAGAAATATCTGGGTGAGCTCGAGCAGATGGTGCTGCTGGCGATCCTACAGCTTAAAGAAACTGGCTACGGGCTCAACATCATGAGGGAGCTCAGCGACCGTGGCGGCCGAGAGGTTTCGCCCGGTGCGCTGTACGCGACGCTCGATCGCCTGGAGGGCAAGGGCATCGTGACCTCTCGATTCGCCGATCCCGCGCCCGGGCGCGGCGGGAAGCCGCGCCGCTATCTGACGGTCACACCCGCGGGAATCACGGCCCTACAAAAAGCGCGGCAGGCGTGGCAGCGCCTCGGCGAAGGACTCGACGAGATCTTGGAGGAGAGATGAGCAAGGGAGGGGTGGCGTCGCCGCGGCCCACCCCCACGCCGCAGCCGTCCGTATCCGCACCCCCGCGATTCGCCTCGGCCTTGCTCCGATCGTGCCTGCCCCGGGGGCCGCTCGGCGAATCCATCCGCGGCGATCTCGACGAGCTCTATTCGCACAACGTCGCACAAGCGTCCGGCCGATCCGGGCGCGCCGCGCTGTGGTACCGGCGCCAGGTCCTCCTGGTAGGAGGCCGTTACTTGTTCCGCAGAATTGTCCACCGCGGTCTGTACCGGAGCCTGAGCTCGGGCTCCGTCGGGACCGAGCCGCCGCCCCCGCGAGGCCACATCATGGACAACTTCGGCAGAGATCTCCGATACACGTTCCGTTCGCTGGGCCGCGCGCCCGGGTTCTTCGTTGCCACGGTGCTGGTGCTCGCCATCGGCATCGGCGCCGTGAGCTTGATGTTCTCGACGTTCAGCACTGTCGTGCTCTCGCCGTTGCCCTTCAACGAGCCGGACAGACTGGTCTGGGTCTGGGGGATGACCGAGCGGATGCCTCGCAACACCATCTCGTACGACGACTATGTCGACTATCGCGATGGAACCGATGTCTTCGAGTCGCTCGGCGCCTCGATGCTCTTCCGGCGCACCCGGGTGATCACCGGCAGCGAGGGTGCCGAGCAGGTGGTCACGTATCCTGTATCGGCCAACCTTTTCGCGACGCTCGGTGTGCATCCCGAGCTCGGCCGTTTCTTCGCGCCGGAAGAAGAGGAAAGCGGCGTCGACGAGGTTGCCATCCTCAGCCGCGACTTCTGGCAGCGTCGTTACGGCGGGGATCCAGCGGTCGTCGGACAGACGATCACCCTGGATGGGCAGCCCGCCGAGGTCGTTGGCGTCATGCCGGTGGACTTCGACTATCCGGTCGGCACCGAGGTCTGGTTTCCGTTGCAGCGCGACGCGGGATACGCCAACGGTCGCAACAACAACAACTTCGCCGTGCTCGGTCGGCTGCGCGACGGGGTCTCCATCGAGCAGGCTCAGGCTCAGGTGGAGGTCGTGGGACGCAACATCGCGGCGTCATATCCGGAAGAAAAGGCCGGCGCGTGGGCCTCGCTCGAACCACTGCACGATCGCTTCTTCGGAACCGCGCGGGGCACCCTGCTGATGCTGGCGGGCGTGATCTCGTTGGTTCCCCTGATCGCCTGCGCCAACGTGGCGTCGCTCTTCATGGCGCGCGCGATCTCCCGGCGCTCCGAGTTGGCGGCGAGGCTCGCTCTGGGCGCTTCGCGAGGGCGCGTGGTGCGCCAGCTTCTGACCGAAGGTCTGGTCGTCGCCTTGGCCGGCTGCGCCGTCGGGCTGGCTCTGGGCTACCTCGGCGGCGAGGCGCTGCGCTTGTTCGCGCCGGCGGCGTTGCCGCGACTGGATGCCATCGGCATCGACGCCACCGTGCTGGCCGTCACCCTCTTGGCGGCGCTCATCATGGTTCCCGTGTTCAGCCTTGCTCCCGCGATTCGCGGCACCGACATGCGCATCGCCGAGACGCTCAAGGCCGGTGGCGAGCGTAGCTCCAGCGGCCGTGGCTCGAAGTTCCGGAGCACCCTGGTCGTGGCCCAGGTTGCCCTATCGCTGGCGCTCATGCTGGCGTCGGGCCTTTTTCTGCGCAGTTTCATGAACCTGCAGGACGCCGAGTCCGGATTCGAGATGGAAAGCGTGCTCAACGTCACGGCGCTGCTACCCGCGTTCAAGTACGAAACGCCCGAGAAAGCCGAGCAGGTCTGGGACGAGATTCAGAGGGGCGTGGCGGCCGTGCCGGGGGTGCGCGCCGTGGGCGTGATCGACCGGCTTCCCCTCGGAGGGTCGGGCCCCATGAACTATGTCCATGCTGCCGAGCGACCGCCCTCGGACGCGGCGGACGAGGTCCCCGCTACCCGGCGTTTCGCGTCGAACGGTTACTTCGAAGCGCTCGGGATTCCTCTATTGGCCGGTCGCCTCTTCGAGGCGCACGAGAGGTTCGTGTGGGGAGGGGAGAGCGGAGTGGTCGTGGTCAACGAGACGCTCGTGCAGCAGTTCTTTCCCGGTGAGGATGCGCTCGGCCAGATCCTCGTCATGTCGAGGACGAACCTCGAGATCATCGGCATTGCCGCCGACATCCGGGAGATGGGTCCGGGATCGGATCCCACGCCGACGTTTTACCTGCCGTCTCGCGGCAACTACGACCTGTTCAGCATCGTGATCAGCGCGCGGGCCGAGCCGTTGGGCGTTGCCGCCGTCGTGAGAGACGCGATCGGTCGCGTCGACGAAGACATCACCCTGTCGTCCGTGCAGACGATGCAGGCGCGGTTGGGCGACAGGCTTTTCCAGCCCCGCTTTCGCTCCGCCGTCGTTGCTCTCTTCGCCTTCGTCGGCCTCGTGCTCTCTTCGATCGGGCTCTACGCGGTGCTTGCCTACTTTGTTCGGCAACGGCGCCACGAGATCAGCGTGCGGCTGGCGCTTGGCGCGCGTGTCGAGGACGTGGCCGGGCTGGTTGTCCGCCGAGGAATGGTCCTGGTGGCGGTGGGGCTTCTGATCGGCATGGCGGGCGCGCTGGCTGGAGGGCGCCTGATGAGTAGCTGGCTGTTCGGCATCGGCGCCGCAGATCCGCTTACCTTCATCGGCGTGAGCCTGTGCCTGGTGGCGGTTGCTCTCGTCGCGTGCATCGTGCCGGCGCTGCGTGCCGCGCGACTCGACCCTGCCGAGGTCCTGAAGGAAGAGTAGGGCAAGCGACTGTCGGTAGGCCGCCATTACCGCTTCTTCTTGGAGTACAATGCCGGCGATTGATCGGCACCGCGGTATACAACCGCGCAAAACGACCACCAGCTCACCCGAGGCGGCGCTTTCGTTCCGGTCTCGGGTACGGCACGAGCCAGGAGGCCAGGATGTCCGAAGAACGTAGCGACAGAGAAGATCGTCGTTCCGGCCAGGAGCGCCGGAGTGGCACCGAGCGGCGCAAGGTCGAGGCGCCCGTGGGCGACGATCACCGCAGCGGCAAGGAGCGTCGGAGTTCCGTTGAGCGCCGTGGTGGGGCGCGTACGTAGATTCGGCGCTGCAGACGGCCGCGAGGTTGGCGGCTGAGTGCATCAGCCAGGCGATGCGGTGCCGAGCGGCGACGCCGCGCCCTATCCGCCACCCCCCGCCGCGGCGGGGCCGCCGAACAGGATCGACGCGATCAGAATGAGGCGAAAGGCCTGCCAGAAGGTGACCTCGTTGACGCCGAACACGTCCGGCATCGTGATGTTCCACAGCCATTGAAAGATCGCGATGACGATCACGAACATGACGATGACAAAGAACACCGCGGCAATGCCGCCGAATAATCCGAGTGCCGCCATTCTTGAATCCTCCTGTGTGAGGGTCTCCTCGACGTGGTCGAGCTCGCCGGCAGGTTAGTCGCCGGCCGTCGCCCTGTCGACGGAGGATTGTCCGGTCAGTACCCTGGATCAAGGAGCCCGGAGGCTACCGAAGCTCGAGATCCCGTGCGATGTCGAATCCGAAGTAGGGGATCGGGGCATCCACGGCCACGGCGCCGCCGCCCGCGTGAACTCCACCGTAACCGTCGAGCACATACACACCGGTCGTCGCAAGCTCCAGGTCTCGAGCGATGTCGAAGCCCAAATACGGAGTCGGCGATGTCGGGCTCGGAGCGCCGCCGCCGGCGTGAACGCCGCCGTAGATGTCGAGCAGGTAGTAGCCGGTCGGGGCCAGCTCAACGTCCTCCGCCGCATCGAATCCGAAGTAGGGGGTTCCGGGGCTCATGGTGGCCGCTCCGCCTCCGGCGTGCACTCCGCCAAGGCCGTCGAGCACATAGAAGCCGGTCGAGGCGAGCTCCAGATCCCTGGCGATGTGGAATCCGAAGTAGGGGGTCGATGGCAACAGGGGCGGCACACCGCCGCCGGCGTGGATGCCGCCGAAAGCATCGAGCACATATGCGCCGGGCGAAAGCAGCTCAATGTCCTCGGCCGCGTCGAAGCCGAAGTAGGGAGTTCCGGGGCTCATGGTGGCCGCTCCGCCCCCGGCGTGCACTCCGCCAAAGCCGTCGAGCACGTAGAAGCCGGTCGAAGCAAGCTCCAGGTCGTTGGCGATGTCCCAACCGAAGTACGGCGCGAGCGGGGTCATGGGTACGGCGCCGCCGCCCGCGTGCACACCTCCCTGGCCGTCCAGCACGAAGAAGCCGCGGCCGAACTTTTGTACCCTGTTGTTCGGGAAGTCGCTGACGTAGACGTTGCCGTTGCCGTCGACCGCGACCCCGATCGGAAAGTTGAACTCACCGTCGAGGTTCCCCGGAGTGCCCCACTTGGTGAGAAAGGTACCGCTGCCGTCGAACTTCTGGACGCGATTGTTCGATTGCTCGGCAACGAAAACGTTACCGGACACGTCGACGGCGACCTGGCTGGCAAAGTCGAACTGACCGTCACCGGCTCCTTGCGAGCCCCACTTGCTGACGAAGTTGCCGTCGCTGTCGAACCTCTGCACGCGGGCGCTGAGATCGCTGACGTAGACGCTCCCTGCCGCGCGGACGCCGATTCCCCGGGGGTTCGTGAATTGGCCGTCGGCCGTGCCCAGGAGTCCCGCTTGGCACCCGGTGATGCAAATCTGAAGGACGTTGCTGCCGTCTTGGACGCCGAAGCCCCACATTCGCTGGAAGTTGCCGTCGCTATCGAACCTCTGCACACGGTTGTTGGTGAGTTCGGCCACGAACACAGTCCCGGCATCGTCGACGGCTACGTGTGGATTGGCAAACTGACCCTCGGCCGAGCCCGGAGTGCCCCATTGGGTGAGGAAATTGCCGTTGCTGTCGAACTTCTGAACGCGTTGGCTGAAACCGGCGACATACACGTTGCCGGCCGGCCCGACGGCCACGCTGACCGGAGTATCGAATTGACCGGCGCCGCTGCCGGCGATGCCTGCTTGGCAGCCGGAGTTGCACACCTGGAATTGCGCCGAGCCATCCTGCACGCCCCACCCCCAGAGGCGCTCGAAGTTGCCGAAACTGTCGAATTTCTGGACCCGGTCGTTGTCTCGGTCGACCACGTAGACGTTGCCGGCGCTATCCGCCGCCACCTTGAGAGGGGCGAGGAACGCGCCTTCGACGGCGCCGGGAGATCCCCATGAACGAATGAAACCGGGCGGTATCTCGGTGGCAATGGCGAACGCTGTGGAAACGCCGAGTACCGACAGCAGGAAACCCGTCGCCGCCGACCGAAGGGCGCCGAGCCTCATCAACGGACGGCGGTCTTCTTTGGGTAAAGAAGCCATCGAAAGCACCTCCCTCTCTGCGTTGCGGCGATTCGGCCGAGGCCCAGGATAGAGCTTGCCGTCTCTCCCTTTCTGACTTCTCAAGGAGAAACGCACCGAATCGTTACCGATCAGCTCACCTCTTGGGTATCACACCGCGGCCAGGAGAACCACGGAAGGCGCGCCCGCCTTGCTCCTCGAGCCCCCCGAGCCCCCCGCATGTTGATCGGTTCGTGATCCGGCTTCTAACATTGCCGCGATCTCCATCTCAACTACCCGAGGCCGCGACCATGACCTTCAGCACCGAGTTCGCCCTCGCCCGGGCGCGTACCGCACGATCGACGATACCGGCCCCCACTCGAGTGGCCGGAGCACGAATGCCGGCACTCGCCGCCAGCCGAGTGGCAGGAGCACGCTTGCCGGCACTGGTTCTCCACCGTGCGATCGGCGCACGAATGCTGGCGCTGGCCCTCTCCTACAACCTGGCTACGATCGGATGCGCCCCCCCGAACGACGACAACATCGCGCCCACGAAAACGCCGGCCCAAACCTTCACCACCGATTTCCCCACCCCGAGCGATCGAACCCTCACAATCGAGGACAACTACCGCATCCGCAACCTGCGTGGCCCACAAATCGCGCCAAACGGCGC
>CAYSHI010000392.1:0-21416 GCA_964430745.1 uncultured Acidobacteriota bacterium
CGGGGCGATCCGGATCGTACTCGAAGCCGACACCATCAAGCACGACGGCGCCGTCGACGCGCACCGGTTTCTCGCCCGGCATCACGCTGACGACCTCGGGCTCGGTGTCGAGGACCTCGTAAATGCGCTCGAGTGAGGCCAGCGAGCTTTGCATGCGCGGATTGATAATCGCTACCGTGCCGAAGGCGGAGAACATCTGCATCAGGTACATGAAGAAGGCGAACAACCCGCCGACGGTGAGCTCGCTGGTGACGATGAGATAGACGCCCGCCAGCACGATGATCGTCGGTGCAACGCCGGCGATCAGCCGGAAGACGTTCCGCGTGAGCAGGAAGAACATGTCCTGGCGCACGTTGGCGCGAACACTGTCGTGCAGCACATGGGCGAAGCGGCGCGCCTCGTGCCGCTCCGACGCGGTCGCCAACACGAGCGAGTAGCCGGAGATCCCCTGGTGCAGCGCCTTGGAGACCTCGGTCCACTTTTCGCGCGTCAAACGCGCCAGCTTCCGCATAGTCCCCGAAATGGCGTATTGAAAGCCGAAGATGGCCACTACCAGCACCAGGCCGCCCACCGCCATGCGCCATTCGACGTAGAAGATCATTGCGGCGTAGCCGAAGCCGCGCACCAGGTCGACCGCTCCGGTGGCGAACGAATCCGCCATCACTCCCCGCAGGTTGCCGATGTCGTCCGTCTGACGCGACATCAGGTAGCCGGCTTCCTTGTTTCCGTAGTAGCGGTATGACAGCCGCTGCATGTGGAAATAGAGGTCCATGCGGATATCGCGGACCACCTTGGTGTGAAACAGGGTCGTGCAGTAACCGATGGCGAGGGCGAAGGCGACGCTCATCAACGTCATGCCGACGAGAATCGCGCCCCAGAAGAGGATGTCGCCGCGCTCGGAATTCTGTACGGCGTCGTCGACGACCCGCCGGACGATCAGCGGCGATACCAGGGGAAGGGGCGTGCTGATCAGCAAGAGCGCCACCAAGGCCCAGACGTATCCGATATGGGGGCGAACCCAGGGCCAGAACCGCTTGATCAGCGGCCACGCCTTGCTCGGAGGCAGGCGCTTGCGGTCGTCCTTGTCTGTTGCCATTCGGGCACCTTGGAAGGTCAGCCGAGCTTCTCGGCCTGCTGTTGCACGCGGTCCATCCAGGCGGTGAGGTCTTCGGCGTACTCTCGCGGCACGCAATCGGCGCAAATTTCGACGGCGCCGAGGTGAATGTTCCGCACCTCGGTCCGCAGGAGGCGTGACTTTCGGCTTTCCGTGGGCATGCACCCGAGCAGCTCGTTGAGCACTTCGAGGCTGGCGGCGATGCTGGCGAGAATCGACTCCAGCGCCTGCTCCTCGGGCATTTGCTCGGGGTTGTAGAGAAGGTCGTGGACCGTGCGCAGCTCGCCTTCGAAGATCGCCAGCGTGCTCTCGGCGCGGACGCGCACACGATCGACGGCGACGGTGTGCTCGGTGCACATCTTGGCGATGACCTGCAGTTCCGACAGCACCAGGTGAAGGCTGGTGCGTACGCGTCCGAGACGCTGTTCGAAGGCGATCCGGTGCGTGTCTTCGACGAGCTCCTCCTGCCGACGCGAGACCAGCTTGGAGATGACGAAACCGAAGATCAACAGCCCGGCGGCCCCTTCGATGATGGCGAGGACACGGGCCGGGCCGAGCGGGCTGATGTCTCCGTAGCCGATGGTCAGTGCCGTGACGAAGCTGAAGTAGACCGCATTGCCGAGGTCCGCCAGACTGCCGGGTCCGCCGACGTCACGGCTGATCCAGGGGGTCCCGGCGAGATCCGCGATCCAGAACACCAGGCCGAAACCGACGACTATGGCGAGCCAGATGCCAAGCAGCTCGCCGAGGCTGCGATCGAGCACCGCAGCATCGATGAGCCGGTCGCTGAGCGAGCTCCGCGGCGAATGAGCGACGATTGTCTTCGCGGACGCCGCGGGCACGGGGTCGGGCCTGTGGGCGTGCGTGGTCGCACGCGCGCCGGGGGCGTTTGCGGCGGCCACGTCTCCGCCGCGGTCGAGCCAATCCGTCATCCCACCGGCGTACTCGCGCACGCGCGTATAGCCGAGGTCCTGCAGCAGGCCGCCGGCCCGCTCGCTGGCGTTTCAAGTGAAGCTGGCACAGTAGAGGACGACCTCCTGGTTCTTGTCGGGGAGCACATCGTGAGCGTGTTCGAGCACATGCGCGAGCGGCAGGTTCCGAGCTCCCGGAATGTGACCGTGCTCGAAAGTTGCCGGCGGAAGCACGTCGATTACGGCGACGGACGGATCCGCCAGCTTCTGTCGGAGCTCGTCATAGCCGACGACGTCGATATTCGTCGTTGCGGAATCAGTGCCCATTCGGTGAACGATACTCGATGCCGGGCCGAACATCCGCCGAGGAGGGGACGATCAACCCATGCGTTCTTCCCACTCTTCCAATGTGGACGGCCAATCGCCCCTCATGAGCTGCGAGAGCACGCGGTCGGCGAGGACCTTGCCGGCGGTTTGGCAGGGGGCGCAGTAGTTGGTTTCGTTGGCGGCGTAGACGATGCGTTGCACGGGCGCGCCGCATCGTGGGCACGGCTTCTTGTAGCGGCCGTGCACGGCCATCCCTTTCTTGAACGCGGTGACCTTCTCGGGGAATCCCTCGCCGACCTCGTCTCGCATCACCGCGGTCCAGTGGGTGAGGGTCTTCACGATGGACCGGTGGAGACGCTCGACCTCCTCGTCGGCAAGACGTGATGTCCACTTCAACGGCGAAAGTCGAGCTTCGTGCAGGATCTCATCGGAAAAGGCGTTGCCGATGCCGGAAAAGAGCCGCGGCGAGGTGAGCGCCCGTTTCAGCGTGTGATTGCGACTCCGAAGCCGCTCGGCAAACTCCGCCGGTTTGCAGTCGAGAACCTCCAGGCCCCCGGGATTGTGCTCTTCGAGGGCCGCCTCGCCGCGAACCAGGTGCAGCGATGCGCGCTTTTTCGATGAGGCCTCGGTCAACAACAACGTCCCGGCGGGGAAGTCGAACGCCGCGAGCCCGTTTCTTCCCGGAACTCTTGCCCCGCGCTCCCTCCAGCGGAACCGTCCGGCGATCATCAGGTGAAAGATCATGAACAGGTCGCCATCGAGCTCCCAGACGATACGTTTGCCGACGCGTCGTAACCCGATCACCTGCATGCCTTCGGCTGAAAACAGAGGCGGGTCGTAGGTGCGCACGAGGAACGGGCTCTGCACGCGGACGGCCTCGAGGGGTTGGCCGACGATGTGCCGTTCGAGGCTCTCGATGTACACCGTGACGTCAGGCAGTTCGGGCATCTAGACCTGTGCTCGGTGTGTCGGGGCTGCGCCTCCGGGATCACGAGTCAGAGAACGTTCCGCCCTCCTCTGCCAGCTTCCGCAACAGCGCCGCCGGCTTCATCGGCGCGCCGTGCTCGCCCTGGAGTTCGACCAACTTGTCGTAGATCGCACGGGCACCGACGAGGTCTGCCCAGAACATCGGCCCTCCCCGGAACCGTGGGAAGCCGTAGCCGAACAGCCACACCACATCGATGTCGCTGGAGCGGATGACGATATCCTCCTCGATCAACTTGGCGCCTTCGTTGACGAGGGGAAAGAGGCAGCGCTCGACGATCTCCTGATCGCTGAACCACCGCCGCTCGACGCCGAGGCGCTCGGACGTTTCGACGATCATCTTCTCGACGTCGGCATCCGGTATCGGCGACCGGCTACCTCGCCTGTACTGATACCAGCCGGCGCCGGTCTTTTGCCCGAGGCGGCCCATCTCGACGATGCGATCCTCGATGTCGGAGTAGCGTTCCCGGGCGGGCCGATCCGCGGCCTGGTGCTTGCGGATCAGGTAGCCGACCATGAGCCCCGCCATGTCGAGCATGGTGAACGGACCCATGGGGAAGCCGAAGTCGTAGAGTGCCTTGTCGACCTGCTGCGGCAACGCGCCCTCTTCGAGCAACAGGTACGCCTCGCGCAGGTACGCCCCCAACATCCGATTGCCGACGAACCCATCGCACACGCCGACCAGAACGCCCGTCTTTCGGAGCCGCTTCGCGAGCGCCATGGCGGTGGCGACGACGTCCTTCTCGGTGGCGTCGCCGCGAACGACCTCCACCAGCCGCATGATGTGGGCAGGGGAGAAGAAATGCATGCCGACGACGTCGCCCGGCCGTGACGTCGCCGCGGCGATCTCGTTGACGTCGAGCGTGGAGGTGTTTGTCGCCAGGATCGCCCCGTCCTTGCAGACCTCGGCCAGCTCGGCAAAGATCTTCTTCTTGAGCGCCATTTCCTCGGAGGCCGCCTCGACGACGACATCGGCGTCCGCCAGGTCGGCGAGATCCAAGGTGCCGGCAATGGTCGAGAGTATGTGCTTGCTGTCCTCCCGCGTCAGGCGCCCTTTCGCCACCGAGGACTCGTAGCTTTTCTCTATTGATTCGAGGCCGGCGTCGAGAGCGCCCTGGTCGACTTCGACCACCCTGACGGGGATTCCCGCGTTGGCGAACGCCATGGCGATGCCCCGACCCATCGTTCCGCAGCCGATGATGCCGACCTTCTCCACGGCGCGCGTCGGGGTGTCCTTGGGGACGTCGGGGATCTTGCCGACCTGCCGCTCGGCGAAGAAGGCGTGACGCATGGCCTTCGACTGGTCCGACGTCAGCAGACGTACGAAGATCTCCCGCTCTTTCTTCATGCCGTCCGCGAACGGCAACTTGGTGGCGTTCTCGACCGACTCGATCGCGGCCAGGGGGGCATCGACACCGCGGGCTCTGGCGGTCGATTCTTCGCGGTAATAGGCAAAGAGCTCCCGCTTGCCGCGTGCCGCATCAACGCGCTCGTTCTCGTCTCGCGTGCGCCGGGGGCCACGGCCGTCTTCGATGAGCTTGTTGGCGAAGGCGACGCCGGCCGTCGCCGGGTCGCCTTCGAACAGCTCATCGATCAGACCGATGTCGTGCGCTTTGGCGGACGGGTTGAGCTTGCCCTGGACGATGAAATCAAGTGCGTCGGAAACCCCGACGAGCCTCGGTAGGCGCTGCGTGCCTCCGGCCCCGGGAATGATCCCCAGGTTTACCTCGGGCAGGCCGATGCGGGCGTCGATGGCGGCGATGCGGTAGTGGCAGCCGAGGGCGAACTCGCAACCGCCACCGGCGGCGACGCCGTGGATCGCGACGACGACCGGCTTGTGGGCGTTCTCCGCGGCGTCGATGACCTCGCCGAGCGTCGGTGCGCGAATCGCGAGATCGGTGCCGAACTCCCTGATGTCGGCGCCGGCGGAGAACATGCGTCCGCCGCCGTGGATGACGAGTGCGGCGATCTCCTCGTCCGCGAGCGCCGCCTCGAGGTAGCGGAAAACCCCCGACCGCACGAGGTGACCGAGTCCGTTGACCGGTGGGCTGTCGATACAGATGACCCCGACGGCGCCGCGCTTCGAGTACTGCGTGACTTCGCTCATACTGACCTCGTCTGGATTCGCGACCGCGGTCGGTCGCCGCCGAGCATGCGTCTTTCCGCCCCGCCACCGTCGTCGCCGTTCGTCATCGCCGCGAGGGTCGTGCCGGTTCGAAGAAAGGAACAGGACCCATGAAAGTGCAACGGCGGGGTTTCCTCAAGCCGGGTGGCGGTCCGCCGGCTCGCCGCATCACCCTCCCGGTGGGCGCACAACGATGGCCGGCAATGCGGACTCGATCTTGCCGCGACGCGGTTCGAGCCACTCGGGGAGCTTGAGCTCCGTGCCGAGCGTCTCGGTCGGTTCATCGACGGCAAATCCCGGGGGGTCGGTGGCGATCTCGAAGAGTACGCCGTTCGGCTCGCGGAAGTAGACCGAGCGAAAATAGTTGCGCTCGCGCACGTCGGTGACGCGAAATCCCGCGCGTACGAGCGTTTCGCGCATGGCCAGCTCGTCCTCGTCGTCGGCGGCGCGGAACGCGACGTGGTGCACGGTACCGACGGCCGACCATCCCGTCGGCTCGTCGGTGCGCAGAAGGTCGACCCTACGGCCGGGATGGCCCGGTGATCCCGCCGCGAGACGGATGTAGTTGCCCTCCTCGGCCTCGCGATCGAAACCCATGAGGTCGGCAAGGACCCTCTCGGTCTTGTTCGGCGTGCGCGTTGCCAGCGTGACGGAGTGGAATCCACGCACGGCGTTGTCGACGTCGACAGGCCCGTGACGCCATGCGGGCAACGTGGCCGCTTCCGGATCGGCGACGAGCTCGAGCCTCAGACCGTCGGGGTCGTAGAAGACGATCGAGCGTCGAGAGAATCGTTCGGCCTCGGGCTCCGTCTCGACGCCGAGCCTGCCGAGTCGGTCGTTCCAGAAGGCCAGGCTGTCCTCCGGAACCGAGAACGACGTGACGATTGCCTGGCCTGCGCCGCGAGCCCCACGCCCGCCTTCCGGCTGGGCAAAGAAGGTCATTGCCGTGCCCGGCCCGCCGACCTCGTCGCCGTAGTAGAGGTGGTAGCTGGCCGGGTCGTCGAAGTTCACCGTCTTCTTGACCAGCCTCAGTCCGAGCACGCTGGTGAAGAAGTCGACGTTGGCCTGGGGGTCGGAGGCGATCGCCGTTACGTGGTGAATTCCCGCGGTGCGCCGTGGCGCGGGGGATGGGCTCTCGACGCTTGCATCCAACATCCGTGTCTCCCGTAGTCTCGTCCCACACGGTAACAGGTGATTCCGGGTTGTTGGCGGCAACAACACGCGTCGGGCGCGCCTCGCCCGGTGCCCTGCTACTCTCAGCGTCCCATGGAAATCTACGACGACATCCTCGAGACGCTGGGCAATACCCCCCTGGTCAAGCTGGGCCGCTTCTGGTCCGGCGAGCCGCTTCTCGCCGTCAAGGTCGAATCGTTCAACCCGGGATCGAGCGTCAAGGATCGCATCGGCCCGGCGATGATCGAGGCCGGGGAGAAGTCCGGCTTGCTGCAGCCGGGAGGCACGATCGTCGAGCCGACGTCGGGCAACACCGGGCTCGGACTGGCGATGTGTGCCGCGCTCAAAGGCTACAGGATGGTGTGCACCGCGCCGGACAAGATCCCCAGCGAGAAAGTAGCCTTGCTGGACGCCTTCGGCGTCGAGGTCATCCTTTGCCCCACCGAGGTCGAGGCCGATGATCCGCGTTCGTACTACAAGGTTGCCGAGCGGATCCGCGACGAAGACGGTGCCTACCTGCCGTACCAGTACTACAACCCCGCGAACCCGCAGGCCCACTATGAGTCGACGGGCCCGGAGATCTGGCGACAGACGGACGGGAAGATCACGCACTGGGTGGCGGGGGTCGGTACCGGGGGCACCATCAGCGGTACGGCCAAGTTCCTCAAGGAACAGAATCCCGACATACGTGTCGTCGGCGTCGACACGGTCGGCAGCATCTACGCTCACTTCCACGAGCATCGCGAGCTGCCCCCGGCCGAGCAGATCCATCAGTACCTGATCGATGGCATCGGCGAGGATTTCATGCCCAAGACCGTGTGGTGGGACTACATCGACCAGGTCGTCACCATCGACGACAAGACCGCCTACGCCGCCACCATGGAGCTGGCTCGCAACGAGGCCATGTTCACCGGCTCGTCCGGTGGCGCCGCCGCGGCCGCTGCGCGCGTCGTGGCGGAAGCCGTCGAGGCCGGAACCGACCCGTCGGACGTCGCCCCCGCCGACGCCGTGATCGTGACGCTGTTTCCCGACTCCGGGGAGCGGTATCTGTCGAAGCTCAACGAGGACTGGATGCGTACGCAGGGGCTGCTGGACTAGCTCCCGCAACGGTGCCCGTTAGCGCCCTTGCCCGACCCGTCTGGCAACCAGGCTCCCGTTTAGTACCCGACCCGCCCAGCACCCCGCTCCCGTCTACGACCCGGAGCGTCCAACCACCGGCGCGATCACGGTGAGACCGCCTTTGATCATCGTCGCCGTGAAGGGAGTGGTGCCGCAGATGTCGCCGTCGGCCTGAACGACCTGGGGCTCGGCGGTTTCGATCGTCACCTCCCGGCCGCGGATCCGTTGCACGCGCGAGGTTTCCCGTAGCCGCAGAAGATTCCACACCGCGATGGCCGCTCCGAAGAAACCATCCGCCTTCAACAGGATGACGTCGAGAACGCCGTCATCGATGGTGACGTCGGCGCCCAACTTGAGGATCGGCGGCAGGATCTCCGCGCAGTTCGCCACGATGACCGATGCCGCCTCGTATTCTCCCGACGCTCCGTCGACGGTAACGGTGAGGGCTCTCGGCCGGATTCTGTGCGCCGTGCGCAGCACGAACGCCACGTAGGCGAACACGCCCCAGCGCTTCTTCTGCTCGGTGGTCGTCTCGGCCATCATGTCGGCGTCGTAGCCGGTGCCCGCGCCGACGGAATAGAAGCGTGTTCCCTCGCTCGTCTTCAGGCGCACCAGATCGATCGTGCGCGCGGCTCCCGAGGCGATGATCCTCGCTGCCTGCCGCGGATCTCGCGGGATGCGGAGGTTGCTCGCGAGCAGGTTGCTGGTGCCGCCCGGGATCAGCCCGAGCACGGCACCGCTGTCGCGCATCCCTTCGACCGCCTGCATGACGGTCCCGTCACCGCCGTACACCGCGATGATGTCGAAGCCGGCGGCCGCCGCGTCCGCCGCCAGGCGCGTGGCGGCGCCGGGACCCTCGGTGCGGCGGCTTTCGACGCCGTACCCGGCCGATCCCAAGGCGTCTTCGACGATTCGCAGTCCCTGCGGCGTTGACCGTGACGCGGCCGGGTTCTCAATGATGAAGACGCGTTTCATGCCGCCTATTCTAGGCCGTTGAGATATCCGGCCAAGGCGGCCGCGGGACCTCGGCGCGTATTTCGCGATCGCCGCTACGGCAGCGGTAAGACGATCGTAGCGGTCCGCACGAAGGAAGAATCCCCACCGGTTTCGGTCCAAGCAATCACCAGACGGTCGCGTTGGCGGACGATCCGCGGAAACCCGCTGGCGCGGCCCGAGCCGGTGGTTGCAACGACGTGGCGTCGGCCGAAGCCGCCGTGCATGTCGACGGTCTGGAGCACGATATCGGCCTTGCCGCCGCGCGCGACGATCCAGCTCACGGCGACGCGCGCGTCATCGACCCAGGCGATATCGACCCGGCCGAGCGGTATCGGCGCCGTCGCGGTGCTGGCGTCGGCGAGACCCGCCACTTCACGTGCGTTCGAGCCGTCGACGTCCGGAGCCCCGCCCCGGTCGAGAAGGATCGGCTCTGAGAAGGAAACGCCGGCATCGTGGGTAAACGCCACCTTGACCTCGGGGTTGCCCTCCCGCAAGGAGAACCAGGCAACAGCCGCTCGGTCGTCGGCCGCGGCGATGGCCGGGCCGTTCACCGGGCAGCCCGGAATCTGCCAGTCGTCGTAAGCCAGCCGCGTGGGTTCCTGCCAGCCATCGGGGGTGCGCCGGACGGTCCAGATGTCGCGGATCTCCTCCGGCGAGCGGTCCCGGTATACCGCCACCAGCGTGTCCCCGACGTAGGCTGCCGAGGTCTGGCAGCAGTCGCAGATGCGGTCGTCGAGCAGGATTTCAGGGAGCTGGTTCCCCTGTCCGTCGAAGCGCGTCGCTCGCAGTGTCATCGCCGGCGTCTGCGCTCCGGTGGATGCGGCGTCGGCGGCATCAAACCCGGAGAAATTGCGCCCGTCGAGCCAGACAGCCGTAAACCCGCCGTCGGGCTCGGGAACCAGCGAGACGAACCCGTGCTCGGTCGGTGTGCCGTCTGCGTGCGGTACGACAGACTCCTCCCAGGTCGCGCCGTGGTCCGTCGAACGGCTGATGTGCACGTCGTAGCTGGTGCCGCGCCCGCCGTTCATCTCGAGCCAATGGGCCACCAACGTGTCGCCCGTGGCAACGATCGACGGAAAGTCGGCCCAGTTGACGAAGAAGTTCTCACCTTCGACGATCGTGCGTGGCGTCGACCACGTGTCGCCGTCGAGTCGTGCGAACCGCAGGGCGAAACGCCCACGCCGCGTCGATGCGGCCTCGACGTCATCCCCGTCGACGGGCTCGAACCAGCTCATGTACACCTGGCCATCGTCGCCGGCGAACACATCAGGCTCGGCGCTGCCGGCCACAGCCGGGGAGGCCAGCCGGACGGTCAATTCGTCAGCGTCGCCCGCGGGGACGCCGTCGGTGTCCTCCGCGGTGCCCGCGCCGGGGGCGCAGCCGATCGCCGCGGCAGACACCGCCAAGAACAGGACAAAAACGAACGCATTCGAGATTCGCATATATTCACATCCTCTGCCGGTCACGAGATCGTGTCAGCATCGGTGTGGTGCGTAAAGGGGTGCCCCGACGTGCGGCCCCCGTCTCCGATTCGCGTCGCAGTCTCTGCTCTCGTCGCCGTGGCGGAAGCTAGCCGTTCGCGACGGTCCGTTCAGCGATAGGAGGCCGGGAACTGTAAACTCGGAGGCTCGTCCCCCGACGATTTCCTGGTCATGCTGGGCGTTTCCCGGCGAACGGAACAAAGCATGTCCAAGATCTCCCGCCGCGCTTTTCTGCATTCCTCTGTGACCACCGCCGTTTCCGCCGCCGCGCTGGGCGCCGGTTACCAGTTCCCGCGCCCCGCTGTGTCTGCAGCGACACTGCCGATCCCGCCGCTGCTCAGCGGCTGGCGCGACGGCGCTTCGACCGTCTACGACCTCACGGCGCAGCGAGGCACCACGGAGTTCTTCCCCGGAATGCCTACCCCGACGTTCGGGTACAACGGCAATCTGCTCGGGCCGGTGTTGCGCATGACGCGGGGCGATCATGTGCGGCTCAACGTCAGCAACCGGCTCGGCGAACCGACGACCTGTCATTGGCATGGCCTGCACGTGCCGGCCGTAGCCGATGGCGGCCCGCATCAGCTCATCGAGCCGGCGGTGATCGACACCGGCTCGGAGCTGATCATGCGTCCCGACCTGACCTGGCAAGCCTCTTTCGAGGTCAAGAACGAGGCCGGGACGTACTGGTACCACCCGCACCCCGAAGGGCATACGGGCGAACAGGTCTACAAGGGTCTGGCGGGCATGATCATCATCGACGACCCGGCGCTTACGGACCTCGGGTTGCCGCGCCGTTACGGTATCGACGACTTCCCGTTGGTAATCCAGGACCGACGTTTCTCTGCGGAAGGGCAACTCCTGTACCTGCAGACAGAGATGGACGTGATGGCCGGCATGCGGGGTGACCGCGTGCTGGTCAATGGCGCACTCAGTCCCACCATGCGGGTACCGCCGCAGCTTGTACGGCTGCGGCTGCTCAACGGTTCCAACGCACGCGTCTACAACTTCGGCCTGAGTGACGGCCGGCCATTCTTCGTCATCGCGTCGGACGGAGGCTCGCTGCCTGCCCCGGTGTCGCGTCAGCGACTGTCGATGTCGAACGGGGAACGCTACGAGATCGTTGTCGACCTGTCACAGGACGCCGGCCAGACGCTGCGCCTGATGAGCTATTCCTCCGGTGGAGCACCCGACCTACCGATCGTCGACATCGTGGTCGACCCCGCGATCAGCACGGTCCCGGCGGTATTGCCCCCGACGCTCGGCCCGGCGCCGTTCATCGATCCGAACGCGGTTGTCCGCACCCGCCCGTTTGTGCTCGACATGGGTATGGGCATGATGGGCGGAGTCATTCCTGACGCTCAGATGATGGGCGGCGGAGGTGGAATGGCCGGTGGCGGTCCCGGATTGGCTGGCGGCAGTCCCGGGATGGATGGCGGCGGTCCCGGGATGGATGGCGGCGGCCCGGGGATGGATAGCGGCGGCAGTCCTGTAATGGGCGGCGGCGGTGGAACGGGCGGTGGTGGTGGTGGCATGCCGGGTCCCGGAGCCGGAGACTTCACCATCAACGGTGTGTCGATGGACATGAACGTCATCAACGAGACGGTGAGGCTGGGGTCTGTCGAGGAGTGGCTGATCAGCAACCATTCGATGATGGGGCACCCGTTTCACATCCACGACGTGCAGTTTCTGGTGCGCTTTCGCAACGGCTCTCCGCCACCGGAGCATGAGCGCGGCTGGAAAGACACGGTCCAGGTGTGGCCCGGCGAAACCGTATCGGTGTTGGCGCACTTCACCGACTACGCCGATCCGGTGCATCCGTACATGTACCACTGCCACATACTGGAACACGAAGATCGCGGCATGATGGGGCAGTTCATCGTCGTCCCCTAGCCGCACCCCGGACCCCTGTCCGCCTCAGTGGCGCGCCCGCTCGATGACCGTGATGACCTCCGCGAGCTTCGCCTTCTTCTCCGCAGGACTCCCTGAGGTCAGCGCGTGAGCGACACAGTGATTCAGGTGGCGCTCGAGGACGGAGTCCGACACACGGGCCAGGGCGGCGCGGACCGAACGGACCTGGGTAAGGATGTCGATGCAGTAGCGATCTTCCTCGATCATGCGCTGTAACCCGCGCACCTGTCCCTCGATCCGGCGCAGGCGGTTGAGCTCGTCGTAGTGCGGTGTGCCGCGCTCGGGCTTGGGAGCAGGCATGGTTCTTCTCCGGTCAGGGGTTGCTTGCTTGTCTAATTCGTGTGGTGAACGGCGAGAGCCGGCGACCGAGCGCCGACCGCAGGGGCATCCGGTTCGACCGGGTCGTCGGAGCCGATGTCGACGCGCCGCAGGCGGTTGGCGTTGGTCACGACGCTGATCGACGACGTCGCCATGGCGATCTCCGCCAGCACCGGGTGCATCCATCCGATGATCGCCAGCGGGATCATGACCACGTTGTAAAAGAGGGCCCAGAACAGGTTCTGCTTGATCTTGCGGAAGGTCGCTTGGCTGAGCTTGATGGCGCTGACAACACCGGAGAGCCGTCCGCTCACCAGCGTTACGTCGGAGGCTTCGATGGCGATGTCGGTGCCCGTGCCGATTGCAATGCCGACGTTGGCTTGCGTCAATGCGGGGGCATCGTTGATTCCGTCGCCCACCATCGCCACCAGGCCGAATCGCTCCTGTAGCTTCTGGATCTCGCCGACCTTGCCGTCGGGAAGTACTTCGGCGCACACGTGGTCGATGCCGACCTCGCGGCCGATCGCCGCCGCGGTGCGCCGATTGTCGCCGGTGATCATCGCTGTCTGAATCCCCATCTCGTGCAGTTGCCTGATGGCCTCGATCGAATCCTCCTTCAGCGTGTCCGCGACCGCCACGACCCCGGCGAGAACGCCGTCGACAGCCACCAGCATGGCGGTCTTGGCCTCCCCCTCGAGGCGCTGCATCTGTTCCTCGAGAGGTTCGGGTTCGACGCCGTGGTCTCGCATCAAGGAGCGGGACCCGGCGAGCACGGTGCGGCCGTCGACGGAGGCTGTCACGCCCTTGCCGCGAACGGCGGAAAACCCCGTCGGTTCGCTCAGTACGATGCCGCTCAGCTCCGCGCGCTCGACGATGGCGCGGCCCAACGGATGCTCGCTGCCGCGCTCGGCCGATCCTGCCAGCCGTAAGAGCTCCGTGTCCTCGAAGCCGTTGAGCACGCCGACATCGGTGAGCTCCGGCTTCCCTTTGGTGATCGTGCCGGTCTTGTCGAAGACGATCGCGCGGACATCCCTCAACGTCTGGATCGCCTCGCCGGAGCGGATGAGAATTCCGTGCTCGGCTCCCATGCCGCTGCCCACCATCAACGCCGTCGGTGTGGCCAGGCCGAGGGCGCATGGGCAGGCGATTACCAGCACTGCCACGGTGGCGACGACCGCCAGCGTCAGCGCCCCGGGGCTGACATCGATCCAGGGCAGGAACGAGCCCAGCTCCATCAGCGGCCGCATCACGCCGGGCAGGAACAGCCAGGCCAGGAATGTGGTCGCGGCGATGGCCAGCACGACAGGTACGAACACCCCGGTGATGCGGTCGGCGAACTCCTGGATGGGCACCTTCGTGCCCTGGCACTCCTCGACCAGCTTGATGACCTGCGACAAGAACGTGTCTTTGCCGACCTTGGTGGCCTCCACCTTCAACAGGCCGACCTGGTTGATGGTCGCGCCGATTACCTCGTCGCCGCCCGCCTTCGAAACCGGCAGCGACTCGCCGGTGGCCATCGACTCATCGACGGTACTCTCGCCCTCGATGACCACCCCGTCGGTCGGGATGCTCTCGCCGGGGCGCACCACCATGACATCGCCCGGTGTCAGGTCTTCCGCCGCCACCTCGACCTCGCGGCCGTCAACGATGATGCGCGCCGTCTTGGCGCCGAGCTCGATCAGCTTGCGAATCGCCTGCGAAGCTCGGCCCTTCGCGGCCTCCTCGATGTAGCGACCGGTGAGGTGGAAGGCCATGATCATCGCGGATACGCCGGCGTAGCTGGCGACCGGTAGAAAGAAGGTCGCCAGCCCGCTGACGTAGGAGGCTCCCGTACCGAGGGCGATGAGGCTGTCCATGTTGGCGTGCCCGTGCCGCGCGGCAGCCCAAGCACCCCTGTAGGTGCGCCGCCCGACCCAGAACAGCACCGGCGTTGCCAGCAGGACCATTCCGGCGTCGAACACCGCCCGGCTCGGCCAGACGATGCCGAAGAGCATATCCAACAGCATCCAGCCGATGATCGGCAGCGTGAAGGCCCAGGCGATCGCCATGCGGAAGCGGGCCTCCCGCATCTTGCGTTCGTCGGGGTCTTCGGCCTCCTCGTCGTCGGAGTCGCCGTCGTCCTCGGCGACCTCGTAGCCCGCCTGGGTGATCGCGTTCACCAGGTCGGACGTGTCGGCCGCGCCGCGAACGAGCTCCACCGTGGCGGTGTTTGTCGCCAGGTTGACGTTCGCGCTCACCACCCCGTGGACGGCGGAAAGAGCCTTGTCGACGTGGGAGACGCAGGATGCGCAGCTCATCCCGCCGATCTTCAACGAGACCTTGCGAAGCGCGACCTCGTAGCCGGCCTCGCGTACGGTGTCGACCAGTCCGGCGACGCCAACCGCTCCGGGTGCGTAGCGCACGCTGGCCTTGCGCGTGGCGAGGTTGACGGTCGCTCCCTCAACGCCCGGTACCGCGCTCAGCGCGGTCTCGACGTGCCCGACGCACGATGCGCAGGACATCCCTTCGACCTCCACCTCTACCAGAGCCGTGTCTTCGTTGCTGCCGGTCGTCATGCTCACCGCTCCCGTGATCGGCGCCCCGTTTCCGGTACGTGGGCGCCCGCTCCTGATGTCTCCGAAAATATACCCTACCAGAGTATAGTATCAGGCCGTGCGGCCCGCTACTTCGGTCGTGACCGAAGGCCCACGACCGGCACGAATCCGCGGGGCTTGCGCGCTAGCTGTCCGGCGCGCTCTGTTCGCCGGCAGCCTGCGCCTGGCGAAATGCGCGGAACTCCCGCCGGTGCTGCCAGCCGCGCCATGTGACGTAGAGAGCGGGGATCACCAGCAAGGTAAGCGCCGTCGAGGTCACCATGCCGCCGACCATCGGAGCGGCGATACGTTTCATCGTGTCGGCGCCGGAGCCCGTTGCCCACATGATGGGCAACAGGCCGAACATGGTCGAGGCTACCGTCATCGTCTTGGGGCGCACTCGTTGCACCGCCCCCTGCATCACGGCGTCGCGCAGAGCCTCCATGGAGGTCAGCCGACCGGCTCGCCGATACTCCTCGTAGTACTCGTCGAGGTAGACGATCATCACCACCCCGGTTTCGGCGGCGATGCCGGCGAGCGCGATGATCCCGACCCAGACCGCGACGCTCATGTTGTATCCGAGGTACGACAGCAGCCATACCGCTCCGATGAGTGCAAACGGCACCGACAGCATCACCATCAACGATTGCGTGACCGATTCGAAGTTCAGATACAGCAACAAGAAGATGATCAGAAGCGTCAGCGGCACGACGTACACCAGCCGTTCTTTGGCCCGCTGCATGTACTCGTACTGCCCACTCCACTGCAGGTAGTACCCGGTCGGCAGCTCGACGTTTGCCGCGACGATCTCCTGGGCTTCCTGGACGTACGAACCGATGTCGCGATCGACCACGTCGACGAATACGTAGCCGACGAGTTGAGCGTCTTCGCTCTTGATGACGGGCGGCCCGGTGGTCAGACGGATGTCGGCGAGCTGGCCGATGGGCACCTGGGCGCCCGTCGGCGAGGCCACGAGCACCCGCCGCAGAGAGTCGATGTCGTCGCGCAGCTCGCGCGCGTAGCGCACGTTGACCGGATAGCGCTCCCGGCCCTCGATGGTCTGCGTGATGTTCTTGCCGCCGACCGCGGTTTCGACGAGCGCTTCGACGTCTTCGACGTTGAGGCCGTAGCGCGCGGCTTCGGCCCGGCGCACTTCGAAATCGAGGAAGTAGCCTCCAACGACGCGCTCGGCGACGACGTTGCGGGTCCCCTCGACGTTGCTCAGGAGTTGTTCGATGTTCTCGCCGATGCCCTGGATGACCTCGAGCTCAGGGCCGAAGATCTTCACACCCACGGGCGTGCGGATTCCCGTTGACAGCATGTCGATGCGGCCCTTGATCGGCATCGTCCAGGTGTTGGTGACGCCGGGGAGCTGCAGCAACTCGTCGAGCTCGGCCTCCAGGTCCTGCGGCGTCAGCCCCGGTCGCCACTCCTCCTGCGGCTTGAGCGTGATCACGGTCTCGATCATCCCCAGCGGGGCGGGGTCGGTCGCCGTGCGCGCGCGTCCCGCCTTGCCGAACACCATCTCGACCTCCGGCAGCGTCCGGATAAGGCGGTTTTGCACCTGCAGGATCCGGCTCACCTCGCCGATCGACGCTCCCGGCAGCATCGTGGGCATGTACATCATCGAGCCTTCCCACAAGGGCGGCATGAACTGCGAGCCGAGCTGTTGGAACGCCGGCCAGGTGGCGGCCAGCGCCAGGACGGCCAGCAAGACCACCGACTTCCGCCATCGCAGCGCCGCCCACACGAACGGCCGGTAGAGCCAGATCAAGGCCCTCGAAATGGGGTGCTTTCGCTCCGGTGCGATGCGCCCTCGGATCAGAAGCACCATCAATACCGGCACCAGAGTGATCGACAGCAACGACGCGAAGAACATCGCCAGCGTCTTGGTGTAGGCGAGCGGCTTGAAGAGACGGCCTTCCTGGGCTTCCAGCGTGAAGACCGGCAGAAATGACACCGTGATGATCAGCAGTGAAAAGAAGAGGGGCTTGCCGACCTCTTTCGCCGCCGCCACGACGACCGCGTTCCGGTCCGGTCGATCATCTTCCGGCATCTCCGCCCAAAGCTCGAGGCGTTTGTGGGCGTTCTCCACCATGACGATCGCCGCGTCGATCATCACCCCGATGGCGATGGCGATGCCCCCCAGCGACATGATGTTGGAGTTGATGTCGAGGTAGTACATCGTCACGAACGAGAGCAGGATCGCGACGGGCAGCGTGAAGACGGCGACCAGCGCGGAGCGGAAGTGGAACAGGAAAACGAGGCACACCAGTGAGACGATGAGAATCTCCTCGAGGAGTTTCTCCTGCAGCGTCTCGATGGAGTGGTTGATGAGGTCGGTACGGTCGTAGGTGGTGACGATCTCGACGCCCTCCGGAAGCGCCGGGCGGATCTCCTCGATCTTTTCCTTGATGCGCTCGATCACGGCGAGGGCGTTTTCGCCGTAGCGCATCACGACGATGCCGCCGACCACTTCGCCCTCCCCGTCGAGCTCGGCGAGACCGCGGCGAATGTCGGGACCTCGACCCACACTGGCGACATCTCGCAGGAGGATCGGCGTGCCGCTGGGTCCTGTCCCGAGCGTCACGCTGCGCAAGTCGTCGAGATCCTTGATGTAGCCGCGGCCGCGCACCATGTACTCGATGCCCGAGAACTCGGCGATGCGGCCGCCAACGTCGTTGTTGCTCCTCTGGATGGCCGTGATGACGTTCGAAATCGGCAGGTTGTACGCCAGCAAGGTGTTGGGATCGACGGTTACCTGGTACTGGCGCACGAATCCGCCAAGGCTGGCGACCTCGGAGACGCCGGGGACGCTCTCGAGCCAGTAGCGGACGCTCCAGTCCTGGATGCTGCGTAGCTCCGACAGGTCGTGGTTCCCCGTCCGGTCGATGAGGGCATATTCGAAAGCCCAGCCCACGCCGGTAGCGTCGGGTCCCAGCGTCGGGTTGATGCCCTCGGGCAGGTCGCCGGAGACTTCGTTCATATACTCGAGCACCCGCGAACGGGCCCAGTACATGTCGGTACCGTCTTCGAAGATGGCGTACACGAACGACAACCCGAAGAAGGAGTAGCCACGCACGACGCTCACCTTCGGGGCGCTGATCAGCGAAGTGACGATGGGGTAGGTGATCTGGTCCTCGACCAGGTCCGGGCTCCGGCCGGGCCACTCGGTGAAGACGATGACCTGCACGTCGGACAGGTCGGGGATGGCGTCGAGCGGGATGTTGACCATCGCGTACACGCCCCAGGCGAGTGCGAAAAACGTCCCCAGCAATACGAGGAAACGGTTGCCGGCGCTCCAGTCGATGATCCGTTCGATCATGGCTAATGCAGGTGCCCCATCGCGCGGAGCGCGGAGCCCAACTTGCTTTCCGAATCGACGAGGAACGTCGCCCCGGTGACGATCTCCTCACCCTCATCGAGGCCGGAGAGAACCTGTAGCCACTCTCCCACCTTGAAGCCGGTCTCGATCTCGACGGGTTGGAAATGTCCCCCCGGTAGAGCGCGGAAGGCGACCTTGCGCAAGCCCGTATCGATGACGGCGTCTTCCGGGATCACCAACCCGACACCGAGCTCCGCGGTGAGCACGACGTTGGCGTACATCTCCGGCTTCAGCTTCCAGTCGGGGTTGGTGAACACCAGCCTCGCCTTCGCCGTGCGGGTCTCGACGTCGAGGTACGGATAGACGTAGTCGACACGACCTTCGAACCGCTCGCCCGGAAAATAAGGCAGGGTCACTTCGGCGCGCTGCCCCACCTCGATGAGCGGCAGCTCGTACTCGAAGATGTCGGCGGTGATCCACACCTCACGTAGGTCGGCGATCGTGTAGAGCTCCGTGTCGGGCCCGACGTGCTGGCCCTCGTACGCGCTCTTGTGAGTGACGAAGCCGCGGATGGGGGAGTAGATGGGCAGGGTCTTGAAGGGCTCGCCGAGCTCCTCGAGCGCCATGATCTGATCGTCGGGAATGTCCCAGAGCTGTAACCGGCGCCGTGTTGCCTGCAACAGGCTTTCCGAGCTCTGGCGGACGACTTCGAAGCTGCTGTTGCCGAGCGATCCCCGCGCCCGCAGCGCCAGCAAGTATTCCTCCTGGGTGGAAAGCAACTCGGGGCTGTAGATCTCCAGCAGTTGCTGGCCTTCGTCGACCAGCTCGCCCGTGAAGTCGACCTGGAGGCTCTCGATCCAGCCCGTTACCTTGGTGTGGATATGGGCCACCCGGCGCTCGTCGTACTGCACGAGACCGACGGTGCGTATCGTCCGGTCGAGGCTCCGGCGTTCGACGCGGGCGGTGCTAAGCCCGATGAGTCGCTGCCGCTCGGGGCTGATCATGACCGAGTTGGGCGGCATCTCATCGTCGGCGGGCTCCACGTCGGCCTGCGGCGGATCGGTGGTCTCCATGCCGCTCATGTCGTGGCCGGCGTGTTCGTCCGCTTCGGTCGCCGTGGGCATCTGAGTCTCTCCCGGCATCTCCATCGCGGCCATCTCGGAGGTCCGCGGAGGGGTCGCGATCCATCCGGTGAAGAAGGCGGCCGCGAAAACGCCGACGGCGAGCATGAGACCAAGGAGGACGCCCACCAGGGTGCGTGTCATCTCTCACCTCCCGAAATCAGGTGAATGTCATCGGGTGGCGTCGTTGCCGAGGGGATACGATCGAACGCCGCGGCCGGCGTGACTCCCAACGAGCGGCCGACGTGCTCTTCGATGCGGGCCAGCGCCTGCAGGTAGTCGGCGCCCTGTCGGTAGTATTCGAGCTGATAGGTCAGCAGGGTGACGACGTTGTCCAGGACCGTCAGGAAGTCGACGCGCCCGACCTCGTAGCCGGCGGCCGCCGACTCGAGGCTCAGCGTCGCTTGAGGGATGATCGCTTCGAGGTACAGGCGCAATAGTCGAGCCGCCCGCTCGGCGCGAAGAAACTGCTCGCGCACCGCCGCGGCGACAACGCTCGAGGTGTCGCGCACATCGAGCTCACCCGCCCTGACATTGGCGGCTGCCTCGGCCACTGCCCGGTCTTGCTTGCTGCCCTTGTAGAACGGCAACGTGATGCCGACGTTGACCTCCCAGATATCGGGCAGGCTGCCGCGGTTCATCCAGGCGCCACTGAGGATCCAGTCGGGTTTGCCGTCAACGCGCGCGACGTCGAGCACCGCTCGATCCTGCTCCACCCTGCGCGCGCTCTCCCTCAATACCGCCGACGACTCCGCCGCCTCGATCTGGATTTCATCGAGGGCGAAATTCCAGGTTGGCGCGTCGATCGCCGCGGGTGTTCCGACCGGGTCAGAGACGGGCCGGTACAACAGGCGGTTCAAGTGGGTCTCGCTTGTAGAGCGTTGCTGTTCGAGCACCACCAGCCGGTTGAGCAGGATCGAGGTCTCGACCTGTGCCTTCAGTAGGTCCTGTTGGAGGCCTTCGCCCACCGCGTAGCGAGCCTCCGCCGTTTGCTCGAGGTTGATCAGGTAGTCGCGTGTATCGGCGACGATGTCGATGGCCTGATGCGCGTACGACAGCTCGAAGTAGGTCTCTGTTACTTCGCGCAGGATTCGTCGCGCGACGAGGTCAACGCGAGAGGCGGCTACGTCGACGGCGCGTTCGGCGGTCGCAGCCTCGAGGCCTCGCTTTCCCTTGTGCGGGAGCGGCTGGGTGAACCGAATTCCGGCGACGGACATCATCTCTTCGCCCAACGTGAACGAATCGAAGCCGACGTTGCGATACACACCGGTGAGTACGGGATCGGCGAGGCTATTTGCCTGTGCGGGTCTCTCGGCGGCGGCTTCGAGGCGCGCGGCGAGGGCAAGGATCTCGGGGTTCTCTGCGAGAGCAGTGTGAAGCGCCGCCTCCAGCGACAGACCCGCGGCCGGTCCCTGGTCAGACAGATGGTCGCCGCTTGCGATGCTGCTCGTGGCGCCCGTGGCGTCGACGCGCTGCGACCCGGCCGGTTGCTGCGCCATGGCCCCGCCGGACAGCAGCGCGCCCAGTGCGGCGACGGTGAGCGCACGAAGCGCACGTTGAATCCTGGATGCCGGTCGTGCCGGCGGATGAAAGCTCATGCGGTACCACTCCCTGCGAGCCTCGAAGTCGGTTTTCGACTCGAGTCGAAGCAGATAAGAACTGCGGAGCCAACCCGGAAGGATCGGGCTGGTGGCTCAGGCGTTGGGCGCGAGCCTCAGCGCAGCAGGACGGGAGTGTTTTGGGAGGGTGCCGGAGACGCGCCGCCGGGTGGAAGCTCGGACGTCCAGAGCGCCGCTCGGTATCCGGACGGCGGGGGGCCGTCGGTCGCTGTGACCGACGCAAGGCTGGGTAGCGGGGCGGCGAGCGAATGGTCGACGGCACCTGTCGTTTGCGTCACCCGAGCCGCCGGGATGAGGCAATCATCCGCCGCCTGCATCTCCA
>CAYSHI010000393.1:0-8862 GCA_964430745.1 uncultured Acidobacteriota bacterium
TCTCGGCGTCAGGGCTCGTCGACGATGCCGAAGCATCGCCTTCCTCGCCCTTCCTTGATCTCGCCCGCAATTCCCTCCGCAAGTGTCAAGCCATGTTGGAGACAGCACACTAGCAGAGAATCGTCACCCTTCCCTAGCGTCGCAGCGCATTCCACAGCGGAATGGCCACCAGCAAGCCGAGTCCGACGGCCACGACGTTCATGCCGACATCGGCCCAGTCGAAGTAGCGGCGCGGCCACAGGATCTGCAGCAGCTCGTCGGCGAATCCGACCGCACAGCCGAGGACAAAAGCCGCAAAGGCAGGCGCCAGCTCGGCCGGACGTCCTCCCGAGGCGACACCGTCGACGGTGGCTCGATCACGCGCGGCGCGGTCGCGTGCGAAACCGACATACAACAGGATCGCCAGCAAGCCGTAGCCGAGATAGTGCAGCCGCTCCTGGGGATATCGGGCATTGAGCGTACCGGCGGCATAGAGAAGCAATGCGAGGCCGATCCAGGCCCGCTCGGCCGCCGAACAACGCGCCCAGACCGTCCAGACGGCCCACACCACGACGAGGGCGCCGGCGCCGACGATCAGATAGGCGACCACCTCGAGAGCGCCGTCACCCCAGAGCTCCTTGAACTTGTCGATGCCGTAGCCCATGGTCGACTGGATCGACAACAGCGCGACAATATAAACGAGCACGCCTCGCCAGTAGCGCCGCGACGATACCTCGGCCAGTGGAGCGCTCAGGATCCTATCTCCAGCTCGGGGCCGGGCGCCCCGCCGGGGCAGGTCTTCAAGGTCGCTTCCGACTCGTCGAGCAACCGCGGCCGGAACAACACGAGCTTTCCTTCGTCGAAGACGGCGAATCGATCGTCGTAGTCCCAGCGGTCCTCGCTCACGGCAGCCGCGTCGGGTGCGGAGGTTTGCTGCGGTTCTCCCCACGCCGCGCGCACCTGGTCCGCCGTCATGCCCTGACGTACCTCGCCGGCGAGAACGAGTGCCCTGTCCTCCTCGGACCAATCGGACATCGCCACGCGCGGCCAGGCGCGCTGCACGTCGTCGGCGGTCCGGGTGGTGATGGCTACGGGCGTGCGCGTGTGCAATAGGTCCCCCGCGAAAGTACTGGCGGTGATGCGGTAGAGCACGATCGACGAGGCCGGGGGCTGCGGGTCCCACGAAGCCATGCGCAGGGAGGCCCGATCAAAGACAACCGATCCAAGCTGTTCGACCGCCAGCGTGCGATCGAGCGGCAGCAGACGCACGGTGAGGGTCTCCGCGTCCTGCGGAACCTCGAACGGCAACTCGAAGCGTCGCGGCGGCTCGCCCGACGTGAAGGGGATCGTAACCGGCGGCTCCTCCCGACCGTCGGCAAAGCTCATCTCGATATCGACACCGAACGTGGCGGCCGAGCGGGCGCCCGGTGCATTGCGTGCGACGATGTCGAGAATCAGTGATGCGCCGCGCAGGCGGTGAGTCGCCTCGGGCCCGAACCGCTGCTCGAGATAAACCGCTTGGCGGGCATCGTTATCCTCGAGCACGACGCCACCGGGGGTCGGTTGCGGGTCCACCCTCGTGGGGACGCGGGTTTCCGGGGGTGCGGGCGGGAGCACCTCGAGGATCTTCTCAGGCGCCAAGCCGAGGTCGAAGATACCCATATCGAGGGCCGGGCCGGCACCCCGGCGAGCCGATCCCGCGGCGTCGGCCACCGTTACGCTGCCGGCGAGCTCGTTGCGATTGTCGATTGCGCCGATGAGCTCCCAGCAATAGAGAGTGGGGCCGCTGGCGAAACGCGGCGCGGCAGTGTCGACCTCGAGGCGGTCGTTGCCCAGAAGATTCAGCGACTTGCCCAACAGCCGCACCGGTCGTGCCAGCTGCCATTCCTCGCCGTCGAACTGGAAGAGAACCGGGACGAGGGCCGGCACGAAGAGCTCTCCCGGAACGGCCTCGACGGGCCAAGCGGCGATCGCGTCGATGCCACCGAGCAATTCGATGAGCTCGCGCACGTGCTCTTCTGTCGGAGCCGTCGCGGTGATCCCCACCGCCGCGTCGAAGGTGGCGTCATGACCCAGCGCGAGCACGCTCACAGGTTGCCACCAGGCCTCCTCTGCCTCGGCTGCCCCGCCGGTGGGTGTCGCGACCATCCCTGAAGGCCGGTCCGCGAGCAGGGCTCCCCGATATCCGTACTGCGCGAATCGACGACGGTCGAACGGTACGAGGAACGTGTCCCGGCGTCGCACGAGGCGGTCCGGGTCACGCACCGTGTACCAGGTGCGTCCGAACGCATCGGTGGTCTCGCCGACATAATCCAACACCGTTCCCGCCGCGAGACGTCGCACGACCGCTCCGTCCGTCGAGGGATCCGTGTAGAGCTCGGCGTATTCGAGAAGGATGGCTCGCTCGTCGGTCTCCGGGCGGAAAAGCTCGCCGGGCGGCATTGCCTGGCCGCCGGCCCCGACAAGGAGCGCCAGGGCGAGCGTCAGCTCAATCCACCGAGCCACCGGGCTCTACCTCCACGACCGCTATCTCCAGCCCGCGCGCGGCGCATTCGTCACGCAGCGCATCGGGCGTGCCCGTGAGGGCGGGGAACGTCCCATAGTGGATCGGAACCACGGCATCGACACGCAACAGCTCGCAGGCCTTGGCGGCCTCGCGCGGCCCCATGGTGAAAAGGTCCCCGATGGGCAGCAGCGCCACGTCCGGCTCATAGAGCTCCGCGATCAGAGCCATGTCGGAAAAGACCGCCGTGTCTCCGGCGCAGTAAAGGCGCTTACCGCTCTCGAGCCCGATGACGAAACCGCACGGCTCGCCGCCGTAGACGATTCCCGACTCATCGACCATGCCGGAGGAGTGAAATGCGTGCACCATCGTCACCGGCAGCCCCGCGACCTCCTGGGTCCCCCCCTTGTTCATCTGCGCCACGGATTGCTCCGGGATTCCCTTGGTCTTGAGCCATTCACCGATTTCCCAGTTGCACACCACCGATGCGGGGCTGTGCTGTTCGAACGCATACACCGTGTCGACGATGTGGTCGAAATGGCCATGGGTCAACAGAATGGCATCGAGACGCTCGATCGGCTGAAAACCCGCCGGACACGACGGATTGTCCATACCGCCCTCGGCGCGGTCGGGAATCCAGATCCACGGGTCGAGGAGCAGGTCGACGCCGCCTTCGGTGCTGATCAGAAACGTCGAGTGACCGTAGTATGTGAGCCGCGCCCCGAGGTTTATCGACATGGCCGTCCTCCTCTCCTTGTGGCGTCGTTCAGTCGCCCATCGGCAACGAAACGACGCGTGCGCCCGCGATGTCGCTGCCGTCGTGGTGAACCTCCACCTCGGCGCCGCTCTCGGCTTCTTCGCGGCGGACGAAACCGAGGGCGATCGGCCCCCGTTGCGGCGAATCGGCCGCCGAGGTCACACGCCCGACCTCTCGTCCCGACAATATCAACTCCGCCCCCGCCGGCAACGGCGCATCGGCGATCAAGCAACTCAGCAGCCGGTTGACCTGGCCGCGATAATGAATGCGCGCGACGGTCTCCTGGCCCAGGTAGCAACCCTTTTCGTAATCAACGGCGTCGTCGAGGCGTGCTTCCTGCGGGAACTCCTCGCCGGTGATTTCGGCTCCTGCCCGCGGCAAGCCGGCCTCGATCCGCAGCGCTTCAAAGGCGCTCCAACCCAGATACGGCGGCGGTTCCTGTCCGCCGGCGCTCTCGATCGCCGCCCACACCTCGTGCGCCGATTCCGTCGGCACGTTCAGCTCGACACCCGGCCCCGGCAGATCGGAAGCTCTGGCGGCCCGCAGCTCGACGCCCGCCAGTGCACCGACAACGTGCGAACCCGCCGAATCCGCGGGCGGCTCCAGCCCGGCCACAGCGAGCAATCGATCGGCCTCCGGCCCCAGGACCGCGAGTACCGAGTGGGTCGCCCGCAGATCCTCGAAGCGAGCGTCGGCGGCGAGAACATACTTGGTGAGGTCGGCGAGCGACTCGACGATAAAGCCGGTGTCGCAGCCGATGATCGTCGCCTCGTCCTCCGCCCACAGGTCGAGCACTCCACGCACGTGCCCCTTGGTATCGAGAAACAACGATTGCCGACCGCATCCGGCCGTCAACGTCTCGACGTCGCTGGTGAGCAGTCCATGCAGCAACCGACGATGGTCGGCGCCCGAAACTCGAATCAGCGCTCGCCGGGCCCGATGACAGAGCGCCGCGCTCTCGCGAGCGGCTCGATACTCGTGCGCGGCATCACCGAAGTCGAGCGGCAGACGCGTGCCGGAGATCTCCGCATGCCCGCGCGCTCTCTCGTCGAGGACCGCGGCGATGCTCATGGCCTCGAATCACCGGCAACTCGTTCGTCGAGAACGACGACGATGTCGTCGTCGCCCGCCACCACCGACGATACCTCACCCGCGAGATCGCCCGCGCTCGATGTGAAGGCGTCGCCGTCCTGATCGACGCGAACGGTGACGCTCATCTCTCCGATGAGCGGTGTTCCCTCGATCATCGAGTCGCGCTCGGTGATCTCGAACGAGTAGGGAAACGACGGCGTGGGCAGCTGTTGCACCGCGAGCGGTGCGCCGCCTTCGCGGCCGGCCACTCGCACGATCAGGTAGAGAACGGAGTTCGCCGGCACCGACGCGGCGTAATCCGGCGCCACCTCGATGACGCCGGCGATGCGGGTCGTCGACTCCGGCTCCGTGCTACCCGGCTGCTGGCTGGCCGCCTGCGGCGGCGGCGGCGGCGGAATCGAATCCGCCTCCTCGGCGCTGATCCGGTCGACGTTTCGTTGCACGCAGCCGACGCCGATCACGCTCGGCAAGAGTGCCAGAGCGATGATCACGGGTCGACGGAATCTCGGAACAGACACGTTGATTGCCTCCGGGCGGATCAGTTGGGAGCGGCCGCGAGGTGGCGAACGCGCTCGAGATGCTCGCGCAACAGCGAGCCCTCCTCATCGAGAGATTCATCGGCTTCGGCGACAGCCTCGTCGGAGTCCAGATAGGCAGCCAGATCGGCCCATGCCTTGCCGTAGATTTGCAGTCGGGCGAACAGCAGGCCACGATCGCGGCGCATGCGGGGCGTCTCACCAACGATCAAGGCGAGTCGATCGACCACCGAGAGCGCTCGCCCGTAGTCCTCGCGCTCGAGGTAGACCAGGCGCAGGTTGTTGAGCATGCGCACGAGGATCTGCTTCGGGCCGACCCCGACGAGGTCCTCCGGCGACAGACGCGCGTCGTCGCCCTGGGTGTGCCGCAGCCGATCCTCACAGGCTTCGGCGGTCAGCAACATACCGTCGCAAAACGGATCCAGCAGCAGCGCGTCGCCGCCATGCAGCAGCCTGATCACGAAATGGCCGGGTAGATTCACTCCCTCGATGGGAATATCGGCCCTCCGCGCGACCTCGATCCACACCACGGACAAGCTGATCGGGATGCCGACGCGACGGTCCAGCACGTCGTTGAGGAACGAATTGCGTGGGTCGTAATAGTCGTGGGCGTTGCCGCCGAAGTGCTGCTCCTCGACGAGCACCGAGCGCAGCGCATCGAGCGCGGCGTAGCTCCCCGGCCTTCGGGCCCAGGCACTGTGGACGCGGTCGGCGAGGCTCTCCAATCGGCCGAGGTAGACCTGCGGGTCGAGATCAGGGTACTCCTCGGCCGCCAACCAGAGCGCCGCGGTTGCGAGGTCGATGCGGGCGTCAGGCAGCGCTACGCAGGCCGCGAAATGCTCGCGGCAGCGCAGGCGGATACGGGTATCGGATGGTCGCTTCGGATCGTCGCTCATGGATCACGGAGAGTCTAGCAGGACCACGGCGGCTCCCTGACGCACCGCGTCACGCCCTTGTTGCGGCCGCAGCCGCGCGATAGACCTCGATGTAGCGATCGATGACAGCATCCCAGCCGAAGACCTGCTCGCACCGCCGGCGGCCGATTGATCCCATCTCGGGGCCGTCCGCCGCCGCCGCCCGAACCAGGGCATCGGCGAGCGCCGAAACGTCGCCCGGCGGCACCAGGAATCCGCTCTCGCCGTCGAGAACCTTGTCGGGCAGTCCGCCCGCGTCGGAGGCGATCACCGGAAGCCCGTGCGCCATGGCTTCCAAGGTTACGAGGCTGGAGCCTTCGTACAGCGTCGGGTGGACGAACCAATCGGCTACCGAAGCGAGGCTGTGCAGATCGGCGTCCGAGAGCCGCCCCGCGAGTGCCGCACGCTGCGCGATCCCCGCATCTCGGGCCGCTCCCTCGAGGGTCGAGCGCAGCGGGCCGTCGCCCACCAGCACCCACGCCCAGTCCGCCGGGAGATCCGGCGCAGCAGCCGACAGCGCTCCGGCCAGCACGTCGAAGCCCTTGTTGGCCTCGAGTCGACCGATCGACAGGAACACCGGTTTCGACCCCTCGATGCCGAGCTCCGCGAGCAGCTCTCGGCCGCGCTCGACGCTGCCCATGGCGCGGCACGCCGCCGGATCTACGGCGTTCGGAATCATCACCTGATCTACGGCGGCGATGCCGAGGTGCTTTTCGACCACCGGTTGCAGGGCACGGTCCGTGGAAATCACGATGTCGGCCGCCGCCGCAGCCTGGCGCATGCGACGCCGAAACGGCGCGTAGGCCCAACGTTTGACACCGGTGGGGACCTCGAACTCCTCGAGGCCCTCGACCGACATCACCAACGGCGCGTCGACGTCGAGGCCGACGAACCCCCAGGCCGCCAGGCCGTGCGCATGAACAACCGTCGGCGGCATGTCGCGTGAGTCGCGTATCCAACGCGCGGCACGCTTGGCCCAGAGGGCGTAGTTGGTGATGCGGTCGAGCACGACGGTGCCGGTGCGATCGCCGATGGGAAGCCAACGTCCCGGTATCCAGTTCAAGACGACGCCCTCCGGCATCGCCGCCGAGGCGGCCACGACACGCTCGGCATCCGCCGGAGTCTCCGTGAAGAGCTCCACGCCGACGCCGGCTCCCGCCAGGCGCACGGCAAGATCGAACACCTTGCGCTCCATGCCACCGGGCCCGTGGGCGGGATGCACGCGGCGCGACACCATCACGACGTGCAGCGGCAACTCGCTCATCCGCGCTGCCCATCCGATCCGCCGCTTTGATCGGCACGTCGCATTGCCGCGCGGTAAACCTCCAGCAGCCGGGGATACACCGTCGCCGGGGCGAATCGGTCGCGGGCGGTCCGTTCGCCGGCGCGGCCCACATCCTGCGCCCTCCCCGGCCGGGCGAGATCATCGAGGGCGCGCCGCAGATCAGCCGCGTCGTCGACGACAAAGGCATCGACGCCCGGCTGCAGATGCTCGGGGTTTCCTCCGCTGCGCCAGGTGATGACCGGTGTCGCGAGCGCCATCGCCTCGAGCAGCAGGCGTGACAGCGGCTCGTTCCACGCGCTCGGCAGCAGAAACGCGTGTGCCCCGTCGATAAGGTGCAACAGCGAGGTGTGCGGTACCCAGCCCGGCAAATAGACATCGAAGGGCAGTGCGTCGGCCTGTCGGCGGAGCCGGTCGAGATCGGGTCCGGCCCCGGCGACAACCACCGGCAGCGTGCAACCCGCATCTTCGAGGGCGGATAGCATCCGGCCGAAGCCCTTGGTGCCCACGAGCTTCCCCGCCGCCACCAGGTACTCACCTTCGAACGGCAACTCGAGCGGGGTTGCCGAGCGCGCCGTCGCTGCCGTGAGGTCGGCGTCGACGATGTTCGGCAGCACCTGGTAGATCGCGGTCGGAGATTCGGACTCGATGCGCTGTCGCACCCAACGGCTGACCGTCGTCGTGCATCCCGCCGTCTCGATGCCCTCACGACGCGCCCCCAACCGGCGGCGCACCCACGGAACCATCAGCCGCGCCAGTGGTTTCGGCCAGCGCCTGACGGCATGCATGCAGCCGGTGATGTTGGCGGTGGTGCACCCGGGGCACTCCTTGCCGTTCCACCACGATGTGCCGTGCAGGCACACCGGCCAGTAGTCGCGCAGCGTTACGACCGACCCGCGATTGTGCCGCGCAGCCGCGAAGACAGCCGGCGGGCCGCTGTGGAGATGCTGCCCGTGCACGAGCCGCACCTCGGGCTGTTGTGAGAGCCGCTCCTCGAGATAGCGCTGCAGGAGATCGTGCGCGTAGTCGCGCCGGCCGAATCGTCGCATCGGATTGCGTCGGGCTCGACGTGTGCCCACCTCGACGACGTTGATGCCCTCGAAAACGCGCTGGGTGAACCCGTCTCTCGAGGGATCCAGGCTCACCACTTCGACGGGATGGCCGCGCTCATCGAGCATCCGTGCGAGCGCATGTGTCGACCACCCACTGCCGCCGCAATCGGGCGGGTATACGTCGGTAACCAGCAGCACGGAGAACGCGGAGAGCTGGGCTCGAGTTTCACCGTCCGGCGAAACCCCGTTCATGATTGCGTCTGGTAAAACGATGACCTGTCGGTGACAAAGCGCCAGGCGACCCCGAACAGGCGCGGCGGCACCTCGACGAACTGGTTACGCACGATGGTGCGCATTTCCACCGGCTGGTCGCGCGGGATGATCCCGGTGCCATACTGCACCGCCAGGCCGAAGTTCCAGATAATCAGCACGACGATGGCGCCCACCGCGAGGCGATGGGCCGGTTGCCGCAGGCCATCGAGCATGGCCGCCAGCCCCATGGCGAAGATCGGCGTGCAGTTGATGAAGCGCCGGGCGCCGAAAGAGGCGCCCGCCCACCAAGTGTCGTACGAGCCGATGACCACGACCTGAGCGGCGAAGACGACGAAAAGCGCCAGCGCCACGCGGCGATTGCGGCGCGCCAACGTCAGCAACCCGAGGACGCCGAAAAGGGTGATCGGCGACCACGAAAAGAGCCCATGGAAGCCCGAGAAGAGCTCCTCGAGGCCGTGGATCGGAAAGGCGGCG
>CAYSHI010000394.1:0-13419 GCA_964430745.1 uncultured Acidobacteriota bacterium
GCTGAAGGAGATGACGGCGCTGAGTCCGAGCGCGTCGAGGGTCTCGGCCACGTCGCCTCGTGGATGCGACCACATGAGCGCGACCCTTCCCTGGAAACGGCCGTCAGTCCCGAGGTGCTCGAGCTGTTCGGCCGTCAGCGCCGGAATGTAGACCAGTTGTCCGGTCGCCTCGCCGGATTGCGAGCCGGAGGCAACCAATGCGGTGTCCGCGCCGAGCACTGCCACACGACGCGGCTCCGGCTCGATGATCCAGAGCTCGCCCTCGATCGGGTACATGAACGTACCCTCGGCCGGATGGCGGTCCAATCGCACCGTCTCGATGCCGTAACTACGAACGAGCCGGTACAACTCGTCCGCCTCCCAGAACGTATCGGTGAACTCGGCCGGGTCGCGAATCCACGGCGCTCCGGCAAGACGCACGAGCGTGTTGAAGGCCATCTGCCCGGAGACCTCGTTGGTCAGCAGCTCGAGAAGCTGCGGCTCGAGGGGCGTCTTCAACGAATCCTGCGCGGGCGCCAACGAAGCCGAGAGAAGCGCCCCGATGAGGCCGAGAATGACGAGCGGCTTGCATTGAACGTACGAGTGTCCGCAGGTGTGGCGCCGAGCGCGTGTGCGCATGAGGCCCTCCGCTGGTCGTGCCGGCCGAGCGAAGCCCGGACCGAAGCTCAGGCGTCGGTGGCCGGTCGTGATCGACACTTATTAGGACACTAGTGTCCCACGTCGTAAATAGGGGGATGTTCGTGGCTGCGAGATGGGTGCGTCCATCTCGCAGCCATCCGTTGGACAGGCGGAATTCACCGGCGATCGCAGCGTTGCGTCTCGTCGACGATACCCAAGGCATCGCCTCCTCGCCGCGCCTTGCGCTCACCCGTGACTCCCGCCTGCGAACGTCACCCTATTTACGACGTGGGACACTAATCCTGGATTGTGTCGCCGGCGTCCATCGCGGCTGATACCTCGGAACGTCGCGGTAGGAACCGACGCGGGCGCGTTCGGGGGATGCCGAGAACCCCGTCGTTTCCCGCCGGCGCGTGGGCGCCGGTCCTTACTTCTGAATCAGCGGAATTTCCGATGCGAGCTGCAGGTCGAGAATCATCTGAAGTTGATTGTCGACCTGTAGAAAGCGCGTAGCGATGACCGGCGAGATCTCGTCGGCCATGCGCGCGAAGAACTGGCGCCGCAACTCGTGTCGGCGACCGGCCAGAGTCAGGGCTTGCTCGCCGAGCTCGCGGGCCTTGGCGTCGGACATGGTCTCGAAGTTGGCGGCGAAGTCGCGAATCATCGTCAGGCGCTCGTTACCGATGGCCTCGAGCTCGGTTTCGAACTCCCGATAGATGGGCCAGAAGGCGGCCGACTCGTCCGGTTCGAAGCGCATCCCGGTGCTGATCAGGTCGACGCGTTGCTGCGCGATGTCGGCGCGTACCAGGTCGAGAATACGGGCCACGTCTTCTTCGTCCACCTGCGATCCTTGCTGGGCGGCGGCGAGCGTAGAAACGATAACGGTGAGGGAGAGAGCGAGCGCGGCGATCTTCTTGAAGCTCATGGATTTCCTCGGGTTCTTCAACCGCGACGTTGCGGTCGTGGGCGCTCGAGTGCAGGAATGCACCCGAGACGTGCAGATTGTTCCGTGCAGATGATATATAGACGGCACCATGAGCGTCATCAGTTGTGCGATCGGTTTGGTGCTTGTCGTCTTGTGCGCGGCTGCCGACGGCGAAGCTCTGTCGGTTCCCGGGGGGCAGGAGGGACCGCGGGCCGAGCCGTCGCCGACGCAGCAGCTCGTCGCGGTGAACGGCACCGAGCTGTTCGTCAATCGAATGGGAGCCGGGGAACCCATCGTTATCGTGCACGGCGGGCCGGTGCTCGAACACGGCTATTTGCTGCCGCACCTCGAACCTCTGGCCGATGATTACGAGCTGATCTTCTACGATCAGCGGCTCAGCGGCCGTTCGGCGGGAACCGCCGATCCGGAGTCCATCAGGGTCTCGACGTTCGTCGACGACATCGAGGCGCTGCGCGAGACTCTGAGTCTGGACCGGATCCATCTCATGGGCCACTCGTGGGGCGGGATGCTGGCCATGCGCTACGCCATCCGTTACCCCGACAATCTGCGTTCGCTCATCTTGCTCGATTCCATGGCGGCGAGCACCGGGCTGTGGCGCGCCGAGGAGGCGGCCCTCGCGGAGCGGATCAGCCCTCAGGCCGCTGCGGAGCTCACGGCCTTTCAGCAGAGCGAGGGGATCCGTCAGCGCCGGCCGGAGGCGATCGCCTTGATGCTGCGCATGGCGTTCCGCACCCAATTCACAGACCCGGCGAAGATCGATCTGCTCCAGATCTACGTTCCCGCCGACTATGCCGCCCGCAGCGAGCAGTTCGGCGCCATGGGCGCCGATCTTGCCGCGTTCGATTTTCATGACGATCTCACCGGCATGACCGCCCCGACGCTCGTTCTTTACGGTGCCGACGAGCCCGGCGGTGCGCTGGGAGGGGAAGCCATCGCGGCCGCGATTCCCGGGGCCGAGCTCGAGCTCATTCCCGCCGCCGGCCACTTCCCGTTCATCGAGAACCCGACTGCCTTCATGGAACGGGTCCGCAGTTTTCTTGGGCAGGTGCCGAGCCCGCCGTGGTGACACACCGAATGTTGCTGTCGCCACGAGCGCGGGGTACTCGAGCAGACCGCTCCCGCTGCAGACCTCGAAGGGCCCGGCGGCGTCGCCCGTCGACGTTTCAGTGATCTTGACGCAGCCGCGCGACGTAGTCGGCGCCGGCGGCGATGACTCGCTGCACGGCCGAATCGATCGCCGCCGCCGTCTGTGACGAGCTTCCGCCGACCTCGATGTCTTCCGTGGCCCGGAGAGCGTCCCGGTACCAGGACGCCCAGGTGTCGACGATCAGTATCTGCTCGTCACTGTCGTCGCCGCGATCGATGGCGCTGCGACTGAGCTCGAACTCGACCTCGAGGCGCGCGAGTGCTGCGTTTTCGAGCTCCCCGATGACGACCCTCGCGACGTTGCCATCGGCTGACGCCAGGGTCATGGCGGAGGCGAGCGCGCAGATGCCGACGTTCTCGAGAGTCTCCGCCGAGACCTTGTCGATGCGGTCCTGATCGGTGTGGTAGTACTGGTCGGTGAAGTGCCACAGCAGCAACCCGGGCCTGCCGGCGCGTAGGAACGGCACGTGGTCGCTGCCGCCCTCGTAGGGATTCGTCTTCACGACCCAATCGTTGGTCGCCGCCTGGTCGTTGCACCGGCCGAGGACGAAATCATTGAAATAGTGCGGTGTCATGTCGTCGATCGACAACGGTCGTCCGCCCCACTCGGTGTGCTGATCCTCGCCTCGGGTCCACACCGCCGACGGATCGGGCATCTTCTCGATGAGGAACGTGCCGCCGGTCTTGGCGGTGTCCTCGCCGACCATGTCCAGGCTCATGCCCCAGAGCACTCCCTCGGTGCGGAGAGGATCGTCCTCGAGATAGCGCCGCGTCGAGCTGATCTCGTCGCCCCACAGCATGGTGATCGTCCGGCGCGGCTCGAAATCGCCGGCAGCGACGAGGCCACCGATCACCCGGGCGATCTCGGCAAGGGCGCCGACCCCGGAGGCGTTGTCGTTGGCTCCCGGCTCCTGCACATGCGCGCTGAACACGAAGCGTTCATCCGGCTCGGCAGCGCCGCGCACGTCGGCGACGAGCGTCAGCTCTTCGGCCTCGTAGATACGAGCCTCGATGTGGACGCGGACGCGAACCGGACCCGCCGCGAGCGCGTCGAGAAGGCGTTGCCGCGCGCCATACGAGAGGCGGACGCCCCAACCTCGCGTTTCGGGGTCCATCGGAATGCTGCTGAACTGGATCGAGCTCCGGTTGCGCTCGGGCTGCGTGTAGCCGGGCATGCTGTACGAGAGCACCCCGGCGGCGCCGCGGCCTTGAACCGCGTCTCGGAACAGGCGGCCCACGCTGGTGTCGCCGAAAACGATCTTGCCGCTGACGTCGAGCCCCTCGAAGGCGTCCGCTGACCCGTCGCCGACGTAGACGACCTCCGCCTCGGCGCCTTCCTCAGGAGTCGAGAACGAGTTGGCGGCGAGCATGCTGCGGTTGGTGCCGTAGGTGAGCAGTTGGTCGCCCCCGACGATCTCGAGGGCTGCGTCGACGGGGTCCCAGGTCGGTCGCTGCATGGGGCGGTTTTCGACGCGGTATGTGAGGCGGGCTCCGGAAGGCGCGTTGGCCTCGTCGACGTACCCGGCTGCCGCGAGCTCGGCGACGACGCGCTCGATTCTGGCGTCGAATCCGCTGTTTCCCGGGACCCGCCAGAACTGCTCGACGAAGGCCACGACGTCGCGGGCACGCTCACCGGAGTAGTGTTCGCGGACGGCGGCGAGGTGATTCTCGATCGCGAGCTCTCCTCCCTGAGCGCGCGGAGCCACAGCCGGTGGAGCCGAGACGAAGGGATCTCTGCTCTGGGTCGGGTCGCCACTCGGCGGCGTCGTCCACGCGGGGGAGGGAAGAAAGACGGCGGCGAGCAACCCCGCCGCGACGATCGCCGGCATCAATCGGCCGATTCGAACGGAGGTAGAGAGCTTCATCGGTGGGCTCCGGGCTGCAGAAAAAGATGCGCGCGTCCGATTTTAGCCGTTGGGATGGTCGTTGGACAGAAGGGTCACGGAACAGGGGAGGCCGTAGGCGGGAACTGGATAAGAAAATGGCTGGGACGCAGGGATTCGAACCCCGATTCTACGGGCCAGAGCCGCATGTCCTGCCAATTGGACGACGTCCCAACCAGAACCTTGAATCTTAAGAGACCGCACGGGCCGTTGCAATTCCGCGGACGGAACGGTGGAAAGCCATTCCCATATTGGCGATGATGGTGCGTATGACCCGAACGTGTCTCGTCATAGCGCTGTGGGCACTGATCATCGGCGCTTTTCTCGCACCCCTTGCGGAGGGATCTCCTTATCAAGCGCGCCCCGGCGAGGTCGCCGGTCGGGTCGTCGACTTCGACGGCACTCCGCTCCCGGGGATCGGTGTGGAGATGGTCGGGCCGTTCCCGGAGAACACGCAACGAAGCACCGTCGCCGACCGCGATGCCCGTTTCGTTTTCGCCGACATTCCACCGGGCCGCTACCGGTTGTCCATCGAGTTGCCCGGCCTGAGCGCCGGGAGCGATGTGGATGTAACCGTCAGCCCCGGTCAACGCACCCGGGCGACCCTCGTCTTGAGCCTGCAGGGAACGGCGATGAACGTTCTCGTTCAGGCCGAAGCACCGGCCATCGCCGATACGGATCTGGCGGACTCGGAATCGACGTCAGGTCGCCGCATCGTCCCGGGGACGACGATCGAGAACCTCCCGCTGCCCGCCGAGCAGGCGCTCGAGGTGCTGCCCTGGCTGCCCACGGTCGTGCGCGGCCCCGAGGGGCAACTGGCCATCGATGGCACCACACCGACCGACTCGGTGCTGTTGTTCAACGGCGTCGACTTGATGGATGGCTATTCCGGTGCCTACAACGTTCGCCTTCCCATCGAAGCCGTCGACTCGGTCGACCTTTTCACCGGCGTCGCGCCGTCATCCTACGGCGACATCTCCGGCGGCATCATCGACGTCACGACGTTGCCCGGCGGGGAGAGCTGGGAATGGGGTGTGGCGAGCGTCTTCCCGCGTCCTCGCTTTCAAGACGGCACCATCCAGGGAATCGGCAACGCCTCACCGCGCGTTCACGTCAGCGGCCCGCTGAAGCCGGGAGAAACCTACCTGTCCCTCGCCGGCGAGTATCACTTCGACCGCTTGAGGGTGTACGACATCCCGGGGGACCCGTCGCAGGATCACGTTCGCGTGGAGGGGTGGAACGGCTACGCGCAGTTCGACTGGCGTCCCAGCAGCCGCCACAGCCTCACCGTTGCCGCGCTGGCTTTTCCCTCGTACGACAAGTACGTCGGCCTCAACGGCCTCACGCCGCCCCAAGCGACGCTGAATCTCGAGCGCGACGCGGAGGCGGTGCTGGCGCGCTACCGCTTTCGCGAGGACATCAATCGCTCCCTCGACTTCGTTGTGCAACACAACCGCATCGGCCTGAGGGCCGAGGCCCAGGGGCCGGAGCCGTACGAGGTCCTCACCGGCGGCTTCGACGGCAATCATTTTCACGGCGAGGATCGCCAGACCAGTCACTCGCAGGCTCAGATGATCCTCAGGCGCCGCTACCCCGGCGACGAGGGGCGGTCTCACGTCCTGCAGATCGGCGGCGATTTCCAGGCGCTCGAGCTGGACGGAACGCAAAACGACGGCACCATCCTGGTGCGGGGAGTCGACCGGCAGCTCCTGCAGCGGATCGACTTCTCTCGCGTGACCCAACTCGATCAACGCAAGTACGAGTGGTCAGTGTTCGGCCAGGATCGCTGGACGCACTCCCAGCGGTTCTGGTGCGATTTCGGACTACGCTACTCTGCGGATTCGTATACTGCCGACCATCGGTTCGCGCCCCGCATCGGTGTCGCCTGGGACCCTGCCGGCGACCGGCGTACGCTCATCAAAGGAGGGGCCGGGATCGTCTACCGGCGCGTGTACCTGGGCGAGATTGCCTGGTCGCAGCAACCGTCACGGTTGGAAACGACGTTGGACCCGGACGGTACGGCGACGCTACAGGCGCTCGTGCCCCGCACGGAAGACGACGACCTCGATGCTCCGCGAACGTTGCTGTTCAGTGGCGATGTCAGCCACCGGCTGGAATCCGGCTGGATGTTTCGCGCCCGCGCCTCGCATCGGCGTACCGACAACAACCTCATCGTCGATCGCATCGACGGCCCGGGCCTTGTCGTCGACCCCGATCTCGACGTGTTTGCCCAACTGGGGGCCTCCGGAGTCGAGCCGGAGGGGACCCTCTTGTTGTCGAACCGAGGGAGCGCGAAAGCCTGGAGCGTCGAGCTCACCGCCGCCAAACGCATCCCGACGGGCGGCGAGTTCGTCATCTCCTACGTGCGGTCCTCCAGCTACGGCGATCTGAACGACTTCACGATCATGACCGCCGAGTTTCCGCAGGCGATCATCCGGCCCAATCGCCGGGCGGCGCGGGAGTTCGACGTGCCCCACCGCATCATTGCCTGGGGCACCATCGAGATGCCGAAGGAGATCTTCATCACGCCGGCGGTCGAGTGGCGCTCGGGATTTCCCTACAGTGCTCTCGCCGAGGATCAGTCCTACCTCGGCCCCGCCAACGCCGAACGCTTTCCGAACTTCTTCGCCCTCGATGTGCGGGTCGCCAAGACCCTCGAGATCAAGGGTTATCGTGTTACCGGCGGCGTGAAGATCACCAACATCACCGGGCACGACAACCCCCGCCAGGTGGTCGCCAACACCGCCGATCCGAACTTCCGCGATTTCCGCAACAGCGTGCCGTTCCGCGTGCGCGCAGTCGTCGGCTTCAACTTTTAGCAGGGTGCTGAAAAACTCCCGGGGGTGCCCCTAACCCCTTGCGCGGCACCCCCGGGAGTCCTTCAGCCCCCTGCTTCCAGTCCGAACCGGCCCGTATTCGACGTTGCGTCTGCTACCGCGGGTGGTGTCGGGAATCGCGGGTCACGACGGCTACCGGAGACTGTAAGGGCCGTTCAGCCGTGTGCTTGCTCATCTCGCGACGGGCGTCTGCGCGGTCTTGACCTTGGTCAGGTAGCGAATCATCCGGGCAATTCGAACGCGCGTGCTCTCGCGACCCATCAACTCGAGAACCTCGAAGATCCCGGGCGATGCAGGCTTGCCGATAACCGACACGCGCGACGCATGAATCAGGTCGCCTGCCTCGAGCTGGAGTCCCTCGGCGGTTTGGCGCATCGTGCTCTCGATCTCCTCCTGAGTCCAGGGATCGACCAGCGACAGCGCATCGTTGAGCGTCTGCAGCGGAACGAGGAGGTCCTTCCCCTTGATGTACGTTCCCATCGCTTCGGGAAGGTAGGGAAAGGCCTCGGTCAGGAACGGTGCGATGTTGTCGGCGAGCTCGTTGATGGTGCGCGAGCGCGATTGCCACAGGTCGATGAGCGCGAAGATGTAGTCGCGTCTCTCGACGTCGAGCTCTTCCTGCCAGCAGCCGCGGTTGCGCAGTGCATCGCGCACCGAGTTCATCAGCTCGCCGGCGGGAACCTCGGAGATGTACTTGCCGTTGAGCCAGGCCAGCTTCTCGGCGTCGAACATGGCGTTCGCGTTGTTGACCCGGTCGAGGCTGAACTCACGCGTGAGCTCGTGCAGGGTGAAGACCTCGCGGTCGTCACCGGGCGACCAGCCCAGCAGCGACAGGTAGTTGACCACCGCGCCGGCCAGGTATCCCTTGTCACGGAAGTGAGTGACGGAGGTGGCGCCGTGCCGCTTCGACAAGCGCTTCTTGTCGGGCCCGAGGATCAACGGCAAGTGTGCGAACGACGGCAGCTTTGCGTTGAGCGCCTCGTACACGAGGATCTGCTTGGGCGTGTTCGGCAGATGATCGGCGCCGCGAATGACGTCCGTGATGCCCATCTCGATGTCATCGACGACGTTCGACAGATGGTAGGTGGGCTTCTCGTCGGAGCGCAGGAGGACGAAGTCCTCGAGGTTCTCGTTTTCGAAGCTGACGTCGCCGTGCACCTTGTCGTTCACCTCGGTGGTGCCCTCGGTCGGCACCTTGAAACGGACGACCTTCGCGGCGCCGGCGTCGATCATCGCCTGCACATCGTCCTGAGAACGCTCGCGGCAGGTGCCGTCGTAGCGCCAACCCTCGCCTTGGTCCTGCGCTTCCTTGCGCTTCGCCTCGATCTCCTCGGGCGTGCAGAAGCAGTAGTAGGCGTGCCCGGAGTTCATCAGCAGCGATACGTAGTCACGGTAGAGGTCGAGGCGCGTCGACTGATAAAGCGGGCCTTCGTCCCAGTCCAGCCCGAGCCACTTGAGCGCCTCGTAGATTCCCTGCGTCGATTCGTCGGTAGACCGCTCTTCGTCCGTGTCCTCGATGCGCAGGATGAACGTGCCGCTGTTGCCGCGCGCGTAGAGCCAATTGAACAACGCCGTGCGCGCACCGCCGACGTGAAGCTCGCCGGTGGGGCTGGGTGCGAAACGAACGCGCACTTCGGAGGACTCGGACATATCAAACCTCGTTCATGTGTAGAAACTTCGAAAGAAACACGTGCCGCGATGCCGGAAAGGGGAGCGGGGGCCCGCGGCGCCTCCGGGGCCGCTCTGTCGAGCGAGCCGAGAAAAGATGTTAGCCCAGCCCCGGGGTGGTCGCCAGCCTGTCCCGCGCTCAGCCCACGCTGTGCGGGCAACTCGGGAGCGGACGCGCGCCGGATGCGCGGGGTCGGGTCTGATGGCGTCAGCGCCTGCTGCGCCGGACGAACCCGCAGTTCACACAGATCTCTGCCTTGCGTGTCGCCGAGCCGATCACCACCGCGGCCGCGAACAAGCCCATCGACGGCAGGAAGCCGAAGCCGAACGACCAACCGAGCACCGCGGTCCAGAACGCGAGCACGGTCAGCAACACCGCGCCGAAGGGGCTGTAGCGGTGTCGGCGACTGGTCTGCCAGTCCACCGCAGCGTCGCATTCGGGACAACGCTCGTCGCCCCCCTCGACCGGCGCCATGGCGTCCGGGACGGTGGGCTCGACTCCCGCCTTGCTCATCTCAGAGCGGCTCCGACGTATGCATGATGCTGCCGCAACCCTCGCAGCGCTGCCGGTTCCGGCGTGGCCAGGCGAAATAGGCGCTCATGGGCAACACGATCGATGCCAGCACCCAGGACGTCCAGTGAACGGATGGGCGGGTTGCCAGCCAAGCCAGCATCGTGGCAGCGATGAGCGCCGCGGCAAATTGCTCGCCCAGGGCGGAAATCCGCCGCATTCGCTTGTAGGCCATGCAGGTGGGGCAGAAATGAAATTCCACGGCGGATGTCGAAGCGGCGACGGAGAGCAGGGCGCAAGAAAAATGGCGGAGGGGGTGGGATTCGAACCCACGGCACCGGTTACCCAGTGCAACGGCTTAGCAGGCCGCCCTATTCGTCCACTCTAGCACCCCTCCACTGGCGGAGGGGAAAGGATTCGAACCTTCGGACCGCGTTAAACGGTCAACGGTTTTCAAGACCGCCGCCTTAAGCCAGACTCGGCCACCCCTCCTGCGGGAGGGATTGTAACCGTTCAGGCGAGGGGTGAAAAACGAGGGGGCGGCTTATTCGAGCCGAAAGCCGAAGATGCGCGCCGCCCCGACAGTGGTCGCGGCCTGCACATAGAGCTCCACGACGCGCGGCCCGACGGTCCCGAGCGAGAGCTCGATCGTGACACGGACGACCCGCGTCGCTGACCCCGGCGCCAAGACGTCCGTATCGGCAACCTGCGGGGGGGAAAGATCGAGGCGACGGCCGGCCGCGAAGAGCTCGATGTCCGGCGCGCCACCGGCCGGGTCCTCGGCGAAGACGAGCTCCAGCCGGCGGGTTCGGGCTCCGAGCGGGGGCAGAAAGATCCGAGCACCCTCGGTGGGCACCAGCCGGCCGACCTCCTCGGGGCGTCGTGGGGGCCATTCGTTGCCGAGATAATCGCGGCTTCCCGGTCCGTCGATGCGAACCTCCATGGGTCCTTCGATCGGCTCCGCCTCCGGAACGGCAAAGATGCGAAAGTCCGGGCCCTGATTGCCGCCGAAGTAAGGGGCCACGTTGATTGCCTCGGCGAGGCGTAGGCGTTCGAGCGTGGGATTCTGGAACAGTCCTTCCTGCACCACGACCCAGTCGTGGGTGGCGAGCTCGTAGCGACCGCCGTTGAGGACGTCACGAATCGACCGCGGGCGGCGGAGATCATGCCGCTCGGGGTCGAGGTCCAGCCAGTTGCGTTGCAGGAGCACCCGATCGGCGGGCGCGGTGTTGTCTTCCAGCCACTCCTCGGTCAGCGCATAGGTCGGTGGCGAGAACTGCCGGCTGAGATTCGTCGTCGTGGCCGCCAGCATCGGAGCGAAGAACACGAGCACCAAGGCCGGCGTTGCCAGAGCCCGCCAACGGGGGGACGGTTCCGCCCGTTCGAAGCGTGCCTCGACGAGCTCGATCAACGCGATGAGGCCGGCGCATGCGGCGATCGCGGCGAACGGCGCCGCCGGATAGACCCAGCGCGGCAACTGCGACGGACGCTGCGAGACGAACCATATATAGAAGAGCGGGTAGGTGAGGAACAGCCGCCAGCTCCACGGTCCGACGGCGAGTCGGTACGCCGCGGTGGCGGCCGCGAGAAGCAGCAGGGGCCAGCCCAGGACGCGCCCCGCCAGAATGCGGGCGTGATAAGCGGGGGGATTGGCCTGGGCGGCCCAGTGCCCTTCTCCCGTGATGAGGATCTGATCCGAAAGCTGGTCCACGAGATTCGGAAGGTCGGCCCAGACGAAATGGTTGGAAACAAGCGCCGCGACGAGAAACCCGCAAACCGCCAACCCGAGCGCCCGAGCCCTGCGGCGCGGATCCTCACACGTTACGGCGGCCAGCATTACCGGAACGAGGACGAAAACAGCGGTGTACTTGACGCCGGTTGCGAGCCCGGCCAGCACACCGCCGAGGGCCGGCTCCCAGGCCGCGTGCGTGCGACGGTAGACGCCGAGCGCGACGTACACGGCCGCGAGGCAAAGAAGCGTCTGCGTCGCGTCGTTTCGGACCTGACGCGCCATGATGATGGGCAACGGACCGATCGCGAGCAGCGCGGCGGCCGCGAGCCCCACGCGCGGCCCCGCCAGCCGCCGGCCCAGAAGGCCGGTGATCATCACGGTGCCGGTGCTCATCGCGGCGCTCACCATCCTGCCCGCCGCCGCGAAGTACTCGACCGGCATGCGGGCAAGCGTGGTGGCAACGTCGCTCATCAACCCCCACACGTAGGCCAGCAGGTAGGTGCCGACGAGCAACCAGTAGTGGACACCGGGATAATGCTCGACCGTGCGGTAGTTGATATCGCCGGTGCGAAACAGGTTCAGGACGCTCTGGTTGAGCCGGTTCTCGTCGATCTGCAGGGCAACGTGCCCGAGGTCCCCCGCTATTCCGAAGAACCGCAGCCAGGCGGCTGCCACGACGATGCAAGCGAGTCCGAGACCGAACCCGTGCGCGGTCACCCAGGCACGCGTATCGGCGATGGCCCTCTCGCGGCCGCGCGCTTCGACGAGTCCGAGCACGCGCCCGACGATCGCCAGCACCGCCAGAAGCGCCAGGCTCAATGCTCCCGAAGGGATAACGCCCGGGGCTACGCCGCCGATGCGCAGCATGACGAACGTCGCAGCCATGAGCTGGCCGGCGATCAGGAATCGATGTACTGAGTTATGCTGCACGCCCATGCGATCTGCCAGCCGGTCAAGGCCTTGAACGAGACGTCGATAGCTCGACGGGTCGCCGTCGTCATCCCCGTCTATTGCGAGCGAGACACGCTGCCGACACTGGTGCGCGAGATCTTCGAGCAGTCGGTCGACGTCGATTTGCAGGTGTGGGTGGTCGACGATAATTCCCCCGACGGTACCGCGGCCGCGGTCCAAGAGCTACGCCCGCGCCTGCCGGGCCTCGAGTTGCTGTCTCGGCAGGCTCCGGAGGGGCGCGGCGCCGCGGTCATGGATGCTTTTGCTCGCCTGCTGTCGGCGGATCAGCCGCCGGACCTGATCGTCGAAATGGACGGCGACGGCTCGCACGAGGCCCGAAGCCTTCCCTCCCTGATCGAAGCTGCCGATCATGCCGACGTCGTCATCGGCTCGCGCTTCGTCGATGGCGGTGGCGCCGACCAGGGGTTCAAGCGGCGCATGCTCTCCCGGCTTGCCAACGGGTTTGCCGGTACGGTTCTGGGCTTGCCGTACGACGATTGCAGCACGGGCTATCGCTGCTATCGGCGTCACGTGTTGGCCGAGACCGACCTGGCGTCGATCGGCTGCGGTGGCCACGCAACTCACCTCGAGTTGCTGTTCCGGCTGCACCGGGGTGGAGCGGATATCGTCGAGGTGCCGATTCACTATCGCGCCCGGCGCGGCGGGGATTCGAAGGTGACACTCCGCGAGACGTTGCGGGTCGCACGGGTGCTGCTGCGCATGCGCATGTCGGCCGGCGGTAGCGAGCGGTAACGGGTCCGCCCCCCGGAGAGTGGCTGGATGACACCGGTACGGCGCTCACCGGGCCGTTGACGATGATGCGGTGTCCCGTGCCGTGTACCGGCACCGGTACCGGCAACGAAAAGCCCCCGGCGAAAGCCGGGGGCGGTTCGTTGCGGCAACGAGGCGGATACCGGTCGCCCGGCATCCGCATGAAAGCCCGGGCAGGCCCCGAGCGATCGCGCTCAGTTGGCGCTGATGTGCGTGATGCTGTCGATGACGAGGATCTTGGTGCCGCCGCGCTCGGCCCACTCGCCGGTGATCTCCACCGTGTGGCTCGCGTGCGCCTTCAGCTCTTCGTTGGTGCCCTTCATCATGGAGCTGGATGCCAGCCAGATGAGCTGGTC
>CAYSHI010000395.1:0-3744 GCA_964430745.1 uncultured Acidobacteriota bacterium
CGGAATGCGTGCCGTGGTGACCGACACCCGGAAGCTGCCGGGCGGATTGGTGTTGCACGCCGTCGAGGTCACCGAGGGAGCGCTCCGCATCGACGATACCGTCGAGCTTCGTGTCGACGGGTCACGTCGTGCGCATACCGTGCGCAATCACACGGCCACCCATTTGCTACACGCGGCGCTGCGTGAGCGCCTTGGCGAGCACGTTCGCCAGGCGGGCTCGATGGTGGCGCCCGACCGGCTGCGATTCGACTTCAGCCACTTCGAGCCGGTCGACGCCGAGCAGCTCGCCGAGCTCGAGCGCGATGTCAACGCCGCCATCCGCGCCGACATCGGCACCGAGATCGGCGAGATGGCGTTCGACGACGCCATCGAAAAGGGCGCGCTGGCGTTTTTCGGCGACAAGTATGGCGACGTCGTGAGGGTGGTCGGCATCCCGGGCGTCTCGATGGAGCTTTGCGGCGGCACCCATGTCGCGCGCACAGGCGAGATCGGCACCTTCGTCGTCACGCGCGAGGAGAGCGTCGCCGCCGGCACACGTCGCATCGAAGCGATCACCGGGCAGGGCGCGATCGAGGCTTTGCAACGCCAGCGTGGCGTACTGCGGCGGGTCATGGCCGATGTGCAGGCGAACGAAGACGATTTGCACGAGCACGTCGAGTCGCTCATCCAGCGGGCGAAGGCCGCCGAGCGCGACAACGAGGAGCTGCGGCTGCGGCTGGCTTCGCAGACGGCCGCCGAAGGCGGTGGAGACAGCGTCGTGCAGGTGTCAGGCGTCGACGTTTTGTCTCGGGAGGTCGACGGGCTCGCAGCCGGGGGGTTGCGCAATCTCGCGGATGAAATGAAGACCAAGCTGGGCTCGGGCATCGTCGTGCTCGGCGCCCGAAACGACGGCAAGGCGCAGATCATCGTCGGCGTGACCAAGGATCTCGTCGGTCGGATCAAGGCCGGCGACGTTGTGCGCGAGCTGGCTCAGATCGTCGGCGGGGGAGGCGGTGGCAACCCCGAGATGGCGCAGGCGGGCGGACCGGACGCCTCGCGGCTGCGCGAAGCTCTCGACAAGTCAGCCGAAGTCGTCGCCGCGTTATTGGGCTAGTTTGGCGCTGTCGCGACGCGGTAGCCTTTTTGACGAATCGATTCTCGGGACGTGCCGCTATGGGTGAGCAGCCACACCGAAAAGACCGTTTCGCCTGGGCGCCTGCGGGCGTCGGCGCCTGGCTGCGCTCCGTCCTCTTTGCCCTCGTACTCGCGGCGATCAGCGCGGCGCCGGCGATGGCTCAGATTTACGTCGTCGTGGAGCCCGACGGGACCCGTCGGTTCACCAATGAGCCCACTGAAGGCGCGAAAACGTTCCTGCAGACGATGTACACCGAGGATCCGAACAAGTCCTTACGCACCGGCAAGGTGCCGTTCTTGCAAGAGATCGCCGAGGCGGCGTCGCGCGAGGGAGTCGACGCCAAGCTCATCGAAGCTGTGATCGCGGCCGAGTCTGCGTTCGATCCGTGGGCGATCTCGCACAAGGGCGCCCAGGGGCTGATGCAGTTGATGCCGGACACCGCGAATCGCTTCGGTGTCGGCAACGTATGGGACCCGCGCGACAACATCGGTGGCGGCACCGCCTACCTGGGCGAGCTGATCGAGATGTTCGACGGCAAGCTGCACTTCGTGGTGGCCGCGTACAACGCGGGCGAGGGTGCCGTCTCACGGCATGGCGGCGTGCCGCCGTACGCCGAGACCCGGAAGTATGTCGAGAAGGTGCTTTCGTACTATCGCAACATCGGTGGCAAAACGGCTCTGGCATCTCGTGAGCCTTGACACATTGCGTCTTGTTGTCGGCGACGCATATACTTCGGGTGGTTCAGGGGCGAATCACATCTAGCTGGACGTAGGGAGGCGCGTCGGGAGACGTGCCAATGACGAAGTCTACGAGCTGCAGCGGCGTGACGTTCTGCGTCGCCCTCATCCTCCTCTCGGTAGCCGTACCCGCTACCGCCCTGTCGGCAACGCCGCAAGAGCTTTTCGAGCGTGCCGAGACTCTCTATCGGCAGCTCGAGGTCGTCGATCCATCGGGGCAGGCGCCCTCGTGGAACCGTGTGGCCGACGCCTTCAGCGACGTCGCCGTTCGATACCCGCAAAGCCCGCTCGCATCGGAAGCGCTGTGGCGCGTCTCGTGGATCTACGGCCGGCGCGGGCGCGCCGGGGACGTCAACGCCAAGGTGCTGCAACTGGACGTCTATCGGTCGCTGGTGCAGCACTACCCCGACAGCCCGCACGCTCCCGAGGCCTTGCTCTTTCTCGCCGTCGATGCCGAAGACGAGGACGGAACTCGGGCCGCTCAGCTCTACACGCGTCTCCTGCAGACGTATCCGTCCACGCCGCAGGCATCGCTGGCGCGCAATCGGATGGCGCAGCTGCCGCAGGCCGATCGAGTCGCCGATACCCGGGAAGTTGCCGATCTGAGGCCGACGACAGGATCGACGACCCCGACGCCGATTCCCGAGATCCCGGACCCCGCTCCCGTTGCCGGCGAAGGAACGGGCGGTGTGACGCCGCCACGCAGCGCGCCTCCCGCGGGCATCGAGCCGGACTTCGACAACCTCGCACGGCTCACCGGGGTACGTCACTACAGCGACAGGGCCCATACCCGGGTCGTCCTCGATCTCGACCGACCGGTTCTGTTCGAGACCGGTGCGGCGCGCGGACCGGAGCGCCTGTTCATCGACCTTCAAGGTGTTGATGAGCCGTTCGAGCTTGCCGGAGCACAAATCAGCGGCCTCGAGCAGGTGATCGCGGTCGGCGGAGAGGCTGTGTCGCGTGTCCGCGTCGGACTCAACCGGCCGGGCGTCGTGCGCGTCGTCGTCGACCTCGACGCCGGCTCCCAGCACACACTTTTCACGCTCGACAACGACAACGAGCCGTTTCGTATCGTGGTCGACGTGCCGACGGCGACGGTGGCGTCCAAGATAAAGACGGACCGGCGCCCGCCTGTCGCGGCGGGCGAGTCGATCTCCGAGCAGCTCGGCCTGGGCGTCAGGCGCGTCGTCATCGACCCCGGGCACGGCGGCAACGATCCCGGCGCCATCGGTCGCACGGGGGTGACCGAGAAGAGCCTCACGCTGCAGCTTTCGCAGGCGCTCGCCTCGCGGCTGCGCGCGGCCGGCTACGAGGTTCTCATGACCCGCGAGGACGACAGCACGGTAAGTCTCGAGGAGCGAACGGAGTTCGCAAATCAGGTCGATGCCGACCTGTTCGTATCGATCCACATCAACTCGGCGCGCAACCGTAAGCTGAGGGGTTTCGAGACCTACTACCTGAACCTCGCCAACGATCCGACGGCGGCCGAAACGGCGGCTCGCGAGAACGCTCCCGGAGGCGCCGGCAGCATGGGCGACCTCGACGAGACCCTCGAGTTGATCGTGCAGAACGAGTTTCAGGGAGCCTCGAGCGAGCTCGCCGCGTCGATCCAGAATAGCCTGGTGATGCACGTTGCCAAGCAATATGACGACGTTCACGACCTCGGGGTGAAGACGGCGCCGTTTTTCGTCCTTGTCGGTGCCAAGATGCCGGCGGTACTGGTCGAAGCGTCGTTCGTCAGCAACGAGCAGGAAGAGGCCTGGTTGAAGACCGGTGATTACCGCGCCGAGCTGGCCGAGGCGTTGGAGATCGGTCTGCAGAGCTACATCGACGCGCGCAAGACCACCGTGTCAGCAGTCGCTGACGGCGGCGCCTCTTTGCGGACTCGCCCCG
>CAYSHI010000396.1:0-10498 GCA_964430745.1 uncultured Acidobacteriota bacterium
GATAACACAAGTCGACGTCCACCAGAACCCTAATTGTCGATAGTCGTCGCTTCTGATTCTTCGAAGCAAAAAGGCCCTTCACCTGCGAACAGGTGAAGAGCCACAGTATGCGCTGCTACGAGATGCATCGACTTGGTGAGCAAGCACCAGTGTAGAGGGATGCCGCCAAGTGGTATGGCGACTCCGTCAGCCCGGCACACGACGGGAGACTAGGCCGGTTTAACGACAGCTCGTGCGGTTGCGTGACGAGCCCTGATCAGCAGTAGGCGAGCACCTCGATCTCGACGTCCACGCCCTTCGGCAGCCCGAGCACAGCCACGGTCGCCCGCGCCGGCGGAGCGTCATCGAAGTAGCTGCCGTAGGCGTCGTTGACCTCGGCGAAGTCGTCCATCGAGGCGAGAAAGATGGTGGTCTTGACGATACGATCGAGGCTGCTGCCCGCCGCCTCCAGGATCCCCTTCACGTTGGCCATGGACCGATGCGTCTGCTCTCCCACGGACCCACTCACGAGCTCGCCGGTTGCCGGATCGAGAGGAATCTGCCCGGCGACGAAGACCAGCGACTTGTCACCCACGGGCAGCTTGGTGGCCTGGGAGTAGGGGCCAATGGCGGCCGGTCCGGCGTCTGTTTCGACTACTTCGTGTACGCGCACGCGTTCCTCCTGGGGTTCGGCAAAGGGCGGCCGGGGCCGCGTCAACGGGTGCCGACGCGGGTCATGCGCAGCACTCCGGGGATCTTTCTCACGACTTGCTTGACACGCTCGAGATGGGCGACGTCGGCGACATCCACGATCAACGTGATGCGACCGCGCCCGACGCCCATGCGCGAGTCGATGTGGCGGATGTTCGTCTTGGCGTCGGAGATGCGGGATGTGATCTCGGCCAGCAAACCGCGCCGGTCTTCGACCTCGATACTCAGCTTGACCGGCTGCGTGCTGCCCTTGGAGGAGCCCCAGGCCACCGGAATCTGGCGCTCCGGATTCATCAGCAGCTGTTCCACGTTGGAGCATGTAGCGGCATGCACCGACACTCCCTTGCCCCGCGTCACATACCCGACGATGGGCTCACCCGGAATGGGATCGCAACAGCGGGCGCGCGAAACCAGGATGTCGTCCATACCTTCCACATTGACGACAGGCTCGTCTCCCCACCCCAGCACACGGCGCACGGTCTGCGGGATAAGGCCTTTCTTGGGTTCCGGATCGACTCCCTCGACGTGCTCCGGAGGGAGCAATCGCGCCACCACCTGCTTGGCGGCGATCTTGCCGTAGCCAACGCCGGCGAGCACATCGTCGCCCTTGGCGAGACCGAAATGCGGCGCGATCTCATCGAAGGCCCCGGCGGCGACGGACTTCTTCAAGTTGAGACCGTACTTGCGCATCTCTTTGTCGCAGATCCGCCGGCCGACGTCGATGCTGCGATCGCGCTCGTGCCGGTCGATGTGGGCGCGGATCTTGCTCCGCGCTCGCGACGTCTTGACCAGCCGTAGCCAGTCGCGTCGGGGGCGGCCGTCAGCGCTGGTGACGATTTCGATGATGTCGCCGTTGCTCAGCGGCGTGCGCAGCGGCACAAGGCTACCGTTGATCTTCGCGCCCGTGCACTGATGGCCGACTTCCGTGTGGACCGCGTAGGCGAAGTCGATGGGCGTCGCACCGACGGGAAAGACCTTCACCTGGCCCTTGGGCGTGAACACGTACACCTCGCCCGGGTACAGATCGAGCTTGAGGGACGAGAGGAACTCTCGCGCATCCGGAATCTCTCGTTGCCAGTCGACGATCTGTCGCAACCATTGAAACTGATGCTCGTCGGATTGCTGCGCGCTGCGCCCCTCCTTGTAGAGCCAGTGCGCCGCGATGCCTTCTTCCGCAACCTGGTGCATCTGCTCGGTGCGAATCTGCAGCTCGAACGGCTGCCCCTCGTCGATCACCGTGGTGTGCAGCGACTGGTACATGTTCGGCTTGGGCATGGCGACGAAGTCCTTGAAGCGGCCCGGCACCGGGCGCCACAACCCATGAACGAGGCCGAGGGCGGCGTAGCAGTTCTTGACGCTGTCGGTGATGATGCGGAACGCCACCACGTCGTAGATACGGTCGAGGCCCCGATCCTGGAGCTCGAGCTTGCGGTGCAGGCTGGCCAGCCCCTTGACGCGATGCTCGACGCGCGCACTTATGCCCTCGGCCGCGAGTTGCGCCTCGATGCGCGCGAGGACACGGACGATGAACGCCTTGCGAACACGCGGCTGGCTCTCCACCTGCGCGATCAGCTCTCGGTACACTTCCGGGTCGGTGTGCTTGAATGCGAGGTCTTCGAGCTCCGCCTGCACGCGGCCCATCCCCAGGCGCCGCGCCAAGGGCCCGTAGATGTCTGTCGTTTCCCGCGCGTTGCGGGCCTGCGCCGCCGGCGAAAGATGTTCCAGCGTGCGCATGTTGTGCAGACGGTCGGCCAGCTTCACCAGCAGCACGCGGATGTCCTCGACCATCGCCAACAGCAGCTTGCGGAAATTTTCCGCCTGCTCCTGTTCGCGCGTCGTGAAGCTGATCTTGCTGATCTTGGTGACGCCCTCGACCAGGCTGAGGACTTCGTCGCCGAAGGCCTCGCGGATCTCCGCGGGTTCGGCGTGCGTGTCCTCGAGGACGTCGTGAAGGAGCCCGACCGAGATCGACACCGCGTCGAGCCCCTGCTCGGAGAGGATGTGGGCGACCGCCAGCGGATGGATCATGTAGGGCTCGCCCGACATGCGCTCCTGACCGCTGTGTACCCGCGCCGAGAAGACGTAGGCCTGCCGGACGAGCTCACACTCGCTTGGCGTGTGGCGATCCGACATGCTCTCGAGGACATCCTCGATGCCGACAGGTCGGCTCTTCTTGGTACCCAGGACAGGAAGCCGCATGTGCTCAGAATAGCACCGCGCCGAGCCCTGTCGCCTCTACGCCGATGGGCTCCGGGTACCGCCGCGACGGGAGCGGCTACCTCTTTTTCTTGGCGGCGTCGAGGGCGCGCTGCGCCAGCAGGTAGTAGACGGGGCTGGCGATGAAGATCGACGAGTACGTGCCGACGACGACGCCGACCAACAGGGCGAATGCGAAGTCGTTGATCACCGGACCGCCGTACACGAATAGCGAGACCACCACGACCAGCGTCGTGCCCGACGTCAGCACGGTGCGCGACAGGGTCTGGTTGATGCTCAAGTTGATGCGCTCGTACAGCGGCATGCGCCGATAGGTCTGGGCGTTCTCACGGATGCGGTCGAACACCACCACGGTGTCGTTGAGCGAATAACCGATGATGGTGAGAAACGCGGCCACGACGGGCAGATTGAACTCGCGATTGGCCAGAGAGAAAGCGCCGACGGCGATCGTCACGTCGTGCACGAGGGCAGCGACGGCGCCGATGCCGAAGCGGAACTCGAAGCGGTAACTGATGTAGAGCAACAGACCGGCGAGCGCCCCGAGCCCCGCCAGCAGTGTCTGGCGACGAAGGTCGGCTCCCACCTGCGGACCGACGAACTCCTGGCCGATGACCGCGTGGGTCCCCAGATAGAAGGTGTCCTTGACCCAGGCGAGGATGCGCGGGTCGATACCGCTTGCGTCCACGGCATCCCAGGACTCCAGCAATCCGACGGCGTCGCGCGCACCGAGGATCACATCGGTGACTCGATCGTACTCCAGGCGCGCGTTCTCCAGATCGACCAGCGTATCGAACTCGAGCGGGTTGAGCTCGAAGAGGCGCCCCGTCATCACGCCGCGGCTCACGGTGTTGAGATCGAGCTCACGGCCGCCGGTGTCGCCGGGGTCGTAGCGCTCGAGAGCCGCGTAGATCTCGGCGATCAGCGAGCCCCCTTCGTCCGTCTGCGGCGTGCGGATGAGAACCTCGTCGCGGCCCTCCTGGGCAACGAACTCCTGGATGGTGGGCTCCTGGATACCCTGCGCCGACAGGGCATCGCGCAACCCTTCGAGGTCGGGGGCGTCGGCGAACAGCACGATCACCTGCGTGCCCCCGGCGAAGTCGATGCCGTAGCGCAACCCGCCGTGCCAGGCGATGGAGATGAGGCTGGCGAGAATGACGAGCGCGGACAACGCCGCCGCGGCGCGCCGATACCCCAGGAAATCGATTTCGGTCTTACCCAGTAATCGCATCAGATACTCAACGATTCACGCCGGCGAGAGGTCCACATGGAGAACAGGACCTTCGAGACGAACAGCGAGGTGAACATGGAGGCCACGATGCCGATGGTGATCGTGACGGCGAAACCCTTGACCGGCCCGGTTCCGAACTGGAACAGAAACACCGCGGCGATCAGTGTCGTCAAGTTGGCGTCGAGGATGGCCGAAAAAGCCTTGGCAAACCCGGCGTCTACGGCGGAACGAACGGTCTTGCCCAACGCCAGCTCCTCCCGAATGCGTTCGAAAATAAGCACGTTGGCGTCCACGGACATGCCGATCAGCAGGATCAATCCGGCGATGCCCGGAAGAGTCAGCGCCGCCTGCAGCGAAGCCATGACCCCCATGACGATCAGCAGGTTGAGTGCCAATGCGACGACCGCATTGATGCCGGCACCCTTGTAGTAGACGAGCATGAAGACAACCACCAGCGCCATGCCCACGGCCGCCGCCAGCAGGCCCTGCCGGATCGACTCGCGCCCCAGCGACGGGCCGACGCTGCGGTCCTCGAGATACTCGATCGAGGCCGGCAAGGCGCCCGAGCGCAGCATCAGGGCCAGGTCCCCGGCCTCCTCGAGCGTGTAGGTGCCGTTGATGATGCCGTCGCCGGCGATGCGCGTCTCGATGACGGGAGCCATCTGGATGCGGTTGTCCAGCACGATGGCGAGTAGCCGGCCGACGTTGGCGCCGGTGAATTCGGCGAACTTGTTGGTCGCGTTGGCGTCGAGCGAGAAGCCCACAGCGGGAAGCCCGAGGTTGTTCTGCGACAGGCGGGCATCCTTGAGCTCGCCGCCTTCGATCACGGGAATCTGGTCCACGACGTAGTAGCTTGTCGGCGTGGTAATGCCGTCGATCGTCTCGGATATCGACTCGAGAATCTCCGTGCCGGGAGGCAACTGCCCGCCGAGGCCGGCGAGCAACGACTCGCGGCTCTGGGCCGGCCCCGCCTGCACCAACCTCCACTGCAGAATCGCGGAAGTCCGCAGCAGGTTCTTGACCCGCTCGGGGTCTTCGACGCCGGGAAGCTGCACGAGGATCCGCGTTCCCGACATGCCCTGCCTCTGGATGACGGGCTCGGCCACGCCGAACTGGTCGATGCGATTGCGGATCGTCTGCAGGGCCTGGCGCACCGCGCCGTCACGTATGTCCGCCTGGTCGGCCGGCGCCAACCTCAAGGTCAACGACGGCGGCGTGGACGAGATGTCGGCACCGTAGATCGGAAAATACTGTGCCGCGGCGCCCTCGGCTTGATCCCGCGCCGCTTCGTTGTCGAACGTGAAGGTGAATCCGTCGGCGCCGTTCAAGGTAGCGGATGCAGGCGCGTTCCCCTCGTCGGTCAGTAGCTCCTGCAGTTGGCCGAAATCCGAGCGCACCTCACCGACGACCGCTTCGTCGACGACAACGTCGAGCACGAGGTGGATGCCGCCACGCAGGTCGAGGCCGAAGTTGATCCGCTCCTCCGGTGGGTACGAAAGGAAGAGGCTGAACGCGGCAACCGCCACGATGAACCCGAGCTTGTAGAGATTATTGCGAGACATTGGTCGCTGGCTCCGGGGGGGGAATTACGTGTTCGCCGCCGTGTCGAGGCCGGAAACGCTCGACTTTGTGATCTCGACCTTGACCTGATCGGCGATTCGTACGGTCAGTCGATCGTCCTTGATGCCCACGATGGTGCCATAGATGCCGCCGGCCGTTACCACCCGGTCGCCCGTCTTCAGCTCGGAGATCATCTGCTCCTGCTGCTTCTGCCTCTTGCGCATCGGCGCGATGAGGAGGAAGTAGAAAATGCCGAGCATGACCGCCAGCGGAACGAGACTCGTCCAGGCGCTCTGTCCTTGCCCCTGCGCCGCCAACAACAGCACACGCACGTCCACGATCGACCCCTTCGAGACGCCCTATTCGAGCCGGCGATTGGAAAGTCGGGAAAAATGGGAACCGGTGGCGGGCGATCGCCGATCAATTCGACGATTCCGCCAGGCTGGCCGCTGCTTTGCGGCGAAGATCGGCGAAGCTCGCCGATGCGATAGCCTGCCGGATGGTCCGCATGCTGTCAAGATAGTGGAAGAGGTTGTGCCAGGTCAGAAGCACGGCCGCGGTCATCTCTCCACGTACCTTCAGGTGCCGTAGATAGGCGCGGGAATAGCGCCGGCACGTCGGGCAGCCACACGCGGGATCGAGCGGTCCGGGATCGTCGGCGTAGACTCGATTCTTGATCGAGATCCGCCCCTCGCTGGTGAATGCGGTGCCGTTGCGCGCGTGCCGCGTCGGCATCACGCAGTCGAACATGTCCACGCCGCGCGCCACCCCTTCGATCAGGTCGACCGGAGTTCCCATGCCCATGACGTAGCGCGGCTTGTCGGCGGGCAGGTGCTCGGTCGCGCCTTCGAGAGCTTCCCAGGTGGCGGCCTTGTCCTCTCCCACCGCAAGTCCGCCGACGGCGTAGCCATCGAAGTCGAGGGCGGCAAGTTGCTCGGCGTGAGCCGCGCGCAGATCCGGGTAGATGCTTCCCTGCACGATGCCGAACAGGCCTCCGGGGAGCCGGTCGGCGAGGGCGCGGCTGCGCACCGCCCAGCTCTGCGTGCGACGCACGGCCTCTTCGGCGGTGCGTCGGTCCGCGGGACTGGCCACACATTCGTCGAGCACCATGGCAACGTCGGAGCCGAGCCGTGCCTGGATGTCGATGACCGATTCGGGTGTGAGCCGCCGACGAGAGCCGTCGAGCGTCGACTGAAAGGTCACGCCGTCGTCGTCGATTTGGCAACGCTCCGACAACGAAAACACCTGATAGCCGCCGCTGTCGGTGAGTATCGGGCGGTTCCAGCCGATGAAGGACTGCAGGCCGCCGAGCGCCTCGATCTCGGCGGCGCCGGGCCGCTCCGCCAGGTGGTACGCGTTGGCGAGGATGATCTCTGCGCCGAGCTCCTCGAGATCGTCGGCACGCATTCCCTTGACCGCGCCGTAGGTGCCGACCGGCATGAACACGGGCGTATGAACGACGCCGTGAGGCGTCTGAAGCACCCCGCACCGGGCGGATGTTGCATCATCGACGTGGGTAACCGCGAAGCTCAGGGACATTTCGCGAAGTGATCCCATCCGTCCGGGGAGAGCGCCTCAAACCGACCATCCCGCTCCAGACAAATTCTCGTCGGGTCGGCGACGAAACGGCCGACCGCCCGGATCTCGACGCCGGCAGCGAGGGCCGCGGCGTGAAGACCACGTTCCTCGGATTCGCCGACGGCGCAGAGCAACTCGTAGTCGTCGCCGCCGTTCAGCACGCACTCTTTCACATCGATGTCGAAGTCGGCGGCCAGCACCTGTAGAACAGGATCGGCCAGAAGGGCCTCGGCGTGCAACAGCGCGCCGACGGACGAGGCCCGGCACATGCGGTGCAGGTCGATCGCCATGCCGTCGCTGACGTCCATCATGGCGCCCACGTGCGGCGCCGCGCGGGCGCCGAACAAAACCGGCGGCGACGGGTCGAGAAAGGCACGTAGACACGCCTGCACCGCGGCTGCCTTCGCGGGGTCGGTTCCCGCGCCCCCTCCCTCCCCGAGGCCCATCCCCGGAACGCCGGTCGCGTGGGCGCCGCCCCCACTGCCGTCATCCACGGTCGGGTTCGTCGGTCCGCAACCCGCCTCCAGCAACAGCCGGCCCGCCGCCGCACGTCCGGGCCGGCCGGTAACGAAGACCGCATCCCCCGCGCGCGCGCCGCTGCGACGTACCGACGCCACATCCGCGTCTCCCTCGCCGACGGCGGTGACGTTGATCGCCACGCCGCGCGCCACGCGCACGACATCTCCGCCCACGACCGTCGCGGCGAGTCGCCCGGCCGCTTGCCCCATCCCTCGCGCGAGCCGCTCTACCCAGTCGACGGGCGTCTCACCGGGTAGAGCCAGCGAGACCAGGAACGCGACCGGTGTCGCGCCCATGGCCCCGAGGTCCGACGCGTTCACGGCGATCGCGCGCCGGCCAAGCATCTCGGGCGAAATCCAGTGGCGACGGAAGTGAACACCCTCATGCTGGCTGTCGGTCGTCAACACCACGTTGCCGCGGCAGGGAAGCACCGCGGCATCGTCACCGGGACCGACGAGCGCCTCGCGGCCCGAGCTCATCGATTGCCCGTCGTGCTCGGCCTGGAGGATGGCCACAATGCGCTCCACGAGCGCGATCTCGCCCAGGTCCGCTACGGTGGGTACGCCGTCATTCATCTGCTTGCGCTCCCCGGCCCGCGAGGTGTCGCACGGCCCAGTCCCGTGCCGCTGCAGCCGATTCCCAGCGGCGCTCGAGCTGTCCCCTCGCCATTCGATGAAGCAACTCGCCCAGCTCCGGCCCCGGCACCACACCCCAACCGCGCAGGTCCGCTCCCCGTACCCATCGCGGCTCGCCGGCACGGCGGGCGAAGGCGTCGAGCGCGTCAATCGACGCTTCGTCGCCGACGGAAGCATCGATCGTCCGGAGTGCTTTCGCCAGCAGCGCTGCATGTCCGGCGTCGGCTTCGTCCTCCAGTGCCCAGTCGACCAGGTCGCTCGTCCCGGCGCCCGGCAGCATCCGTGCCCAGGCGCCGACGCGGGCCGCGCGTCGGGCGAGCGTCGCCGGCCAACGGCGTTCGCCGAGTCGGCGCTGCACCTCCGCCGGGGACTCCGACCCATCGGCGAACAACAGGGCCGCCAGGCGCAATACCACGACGTCATATGCCGCCGAATCGCCGACGCTCTCCGCCCTCTCGAACGAGCTCCACGCCCGCGCGTCACGAAGGTTCGCCGGCGCCCCCATGGTCGGCAGATCCAGGCCAAGCGTCAGCGAGAGCTCGACCGCGTCCACCCAGGACGGCGCTTCCAGCAAAAGCGCCCATTCAGTCTGCACTCTCTCTGCGGCAATATCGCGGATGGTCCCCGCGTGGATCGCGATGGCGGCTTCGGTGGCGGGGTCGACGCCGAACCCTTCCAACGTCGCTACGTATCGAATCGCCCGCAGCATGCGTAGCGGGTCCTCGATCAGCGCGTCGACCGAGAGCATCCTGATGGTGCGACGCCCGAGATCCTCGACGCCGCCGTGCTCGTCGATGAGCGCGGGCGCACCCGATCTCGACGCCGACAGATTCACGGCCATGGCATTGATGCTGAAGTCTCTCCGCGCCAGGTCCTCTGTCTCATCGCCGAGCATGCTTCCGATGTCGACCTGGGCGCCGTCGACAACCGTGCGGTGGGTATCGCGCCAAGGATCGCCAATGGCCACGGGGCGACGCCCACAATGTCGCGCGAACGCGTCGACGAAGTCCGCCAGCTCGCCGCCTACGGCGATGTCGATGTCCCCGGGGCGTCGGCCAAGAAGAGCGTCACGCACGGCGCCGCCGACGCACAACACCGTGCCGGCGTGCTCTCCGGCGGCGGCAACGATCGACGGCATCGGCGGGCGCGCGAGCAGGTCGTCGAGAGCCTCACTGTGCGGACTCATCGAGGAGGTCCTTGAGCTCGGCCATGAACTCGTTGATATCCTTGAACTGACGATAGACCGAGGCGAAGCGCACGTAGGCCACGTCGTCGAGGCGGCGCAGGCGCTCCATGACATGCTCGCCGACGGCCGAGTTGGGCAATTCGCGCTCGGGCGCATCGTGCGCCATCACCTCGACCTCGTCGCAAATGGCCTCGAGCTCCTGCAACGGCACGGCCCGCTTCTCACACGCCTTGAGCAGACCTTCGAGCAACTTGTTGCGGTCGAACCGCTCGCGCCGGCCGTCCTTCTTGATGACCATGACGGGAACATCTTCAACCTGCTCGTAGGTCGTGAAGCGGCGCCCGCAATCGTCGTGCAGACACTCTCGCCGACGTCGGATCACCTGTCCTTCGCGGCTCTCGCGCGAATCGACGACCTTGTCTTCGTTATGGCCGCAAAAAGGGCATTTCATGGACGACTACGCCTCCTCGAACTCCCCGATGTTGCGCATCGACAGCCCTTCACGGCTCAGCAGCACGAGCCCGATCACGGTCACGGGGACAAACACCATGGCGTGGGAGACGATCGCGTAGCCGGCCGCTTGTTCGGCGGAGACGCCCCAGAGCCCCACCAACGCCAACTCGGTGGCCAGATGAAACGATCCCACGGCGGCCGGCGTCGGCACCATTACCCCGATGACGATGATGACGATAAGCGGCATCGCCGCGTAGAACGGTAGCTGGATGTCGAAGGCAGAAAACAGCGCGTAGTAGGTAAACAGGATATTGAGCCAGAGAAGCGCCGAATGGACGATGATGGCACCCAGGAGCTTGGGGTCGCGGATGCCGGCGAATCCGGAGAGAAAGCTCTGCGCGAACGGCAGCAGGCGATCGCCGAGGTGGCCGG
>CAYSHI010000397.1:0-14105 GCA_964430745.1 uncultured Acidobacteriota bacterium
GGGACCGATGCAGAGGGCGCGCGTAGGGCAGCGATGCCCTTGTCGCGTGTACTGCGCGCCATGAGAATCCGGCGAAGCCGCTCCCTTTCCCCGCGCACCTCACGCGAAAGGGTATCGCTGCCCCTAGCGTGCCCGCCTAGCACCCAGGCTCCCGTCTACACAGACCCGGCCGCCCGAACCAAACCACCGAGCACCCCGTCGCCCTTTCGACGAGGCCCTGAAATCAGCGCCGCCCCTGAGGTCTCGTCTCGTGTTGTTCTTCTTTGACGTATTGATCGAACCACTCGAGGAACCGTGCTCACATGTCGAGCTTGTTCTCCATCGCCCGGGGCGTGTGCGACTCGAAGGGGTACATGAAGAGCACCGCGGTCTTGCCGAGGCCCGTGAGCGCCTGAATCATGCGCTCCGACTGCATCGGCCAGGTGCCGGAGTTGTTGTCGACGGCGCCGTGGTACATGAGCAGCGGAGCATCGATCTGATCGGCGGAGAAGAACGGGGCGATCTCCTGGTAGATATGCGGCGCCTCCCAGACGCTGCGGCTCTCGGACTGGAAGCCGCCGGGCGTGAGGCTGCGATTGTAGGCGCCGTCGCCGGCGATGCCGGCTTTGAAGAAGGGCGCGTGGGCGAGGATGTTGGCGGTGGTGAAAGCGCCATAGCTGTGCCCCCCGTGGCCGATGCGCTCGATGTCGACGTAACCGAGCTTATCAACGGCGAGGATGGCCGCGTACATCGAGTCGCGCATGTCGGCGATGAAGCGATCGTTGTACGGCTCGCCGATGATGGGAATGTCCGGATACACGAGCGCGTAGCCCTGCGTCAGCCAGATGTCGGACCAACGCAGGAAGCTCATGTGGGTGAAGACGTTGTGGTTGCGCGCGCGAATGGCGCCTCGTTCGTACGCCTCGACGCTGGTGTATTCGCGCGGGTAGGTCCAGAACACAGCCGGCACGCGCTCGCCGTCGCGATAACCGACCGGTAGAGAGATCCTCCCCTGCACGTTCAAGCCGTCCCGACGGGTGAACTCGAAATCGACACGGCGCGCCGCCGTGACCGCGGGAAACGGATCGACGTTGTCGGTGAGATTCTCGGCGTAGCCGGCCTCCGAACCCGGGGCCGCCTCGGGGCGTAGCCACAGGAAACTGTCGGGAAAGTCGGTCTTGGATTCGCGCGAGACGATCATTCGCCCGAGATCGTCGTCGAGGGGGGTCAACGGCTGATCGAAACTGTCCCTCGAACCCTCGAAGAGGCGCTCGACGGCTCCGTCCGAAAGCGCCACGCGGTCGATGAAAGGCCGCGGGCGGAAGTCCTCCGAGAGGCCATCTCCCTCGAGGTACACGGCAGTGGAACCGCTCGACAAGAAAGCATGCTGCAGGCCGTTCGTGGTGCGCCGCGTCCACAGACTTCCCGGCAACTCGGTGAGATCGTCGCCGTCGTAGAAGTCGACCAGCATGTGAGCGTCCGGACGATCGGCCGCGAGATCGAAGTGAACGATGCCGCGACGCCCGTCACGGGTGGCGGTGGCGAACGCGTGGTCGCCTTCGAGAGAAAAGACATGGCCGCTGAGGGCATCGTCGCTCTCGGCGACGACTACCGCGTCCTCGAGAGCGAAGGGCGCCGGCAGGAGCATGATGCGATCTTTGCGGGCCGGCGCCTCCTCGCCGGCGGTCTCGCCCTCCCCACTTCCGCGCTCAGGATCGGCGCCGCCGCGGGGCTCGCGCCACAGATAGCTCAGCCCGCCGCCGTCGACACGCCACGTCACCTCACGCGGATCATTGCCACCGCCGGCGCCTCTGCCGCCGCCCTCGCGCAACGGCCGGTCAATGAGCGTGTTCACGATGCTGCCCGTGCGCGCATCGACGATCTGCGTCTTCTGGGGAAAGCCGTTGTACCCGGTGAGGTACGAGAGCGGCTCTTCGATCTTCGCCGTCAGCAGATGATCGCCCGAAGGGCTCAGCGAGATCAATGTGTAGATGGCCGGCTCGCCGATCCACCGCGGCTCCCGACCCGGGGCCAGCTCGGCGATGCGACTGCGCGTGTAGTGGACGAACAGCGCCTTGTCGTGCTCGGTACGAAGGAGGTTTTGAGTCGTGCGTGCCGGCAAGGGCTCGTCGCGGGTCCTCCGGATCATCGGGCTCGTCGGTATCGGGTTGCGCTCGGGCTCGGGACCGCGATCGCCAGGAACCAATAGCGTGATGATGTTGCCGTCGGGCGTCCATTGCAGCATGCGAGACGGCGTGTTGGCGTCTGCCTGCGAGCGCGTGGCGATCGTGGCCATGACACGGGCGTCGCTGAGCGGCGACGCGACGCCGCCGGCGGCGTCCGCCGTCCACACCTGGGTGCCTTCCGGCAAGTGGGCGAGGAAGGCGATGCGGGCACCGTCCGGCGACCAGGTGACGTCCGAGATGAAGATGTCGTCGGGCAGGTCGATGTCGCGGAACGCGCGACCGGAGAGCGAGTAGACACGAAGGCCATGGATGCCGAAGGTGTCCAGATGCCACAGTCGATCGGTGCGCGGTCGGATCTCCAGCGTCGCCAGCCGGTACGTGGGCTCGGACATGCGCTCGAGCGTGGAGAGCTCGGTCACTCGCGGAACGATGAAGTGGTCCCCGTCGGGGCTCATGTTGTCGAGCGTCGCGTAGTTCTTGTCGGTTCCGAGGATCTGCTGTACCTCCGGGGAGGGCAGCATGTAACTGTCGGCGTCACGGATCCCGGAGGGGCTCTGCCCGCGGGCCTCGAGCGGCACTCCGCTGAACGCGATCGTTATTCCCACGACGAAGGACAGCACCAGCAAGCGTTTGAAGAACCCCACGACACCCTCCCGAGCACAAGCAAAAAAAAGAACACGACCATCGGATCGGTTGCGGTCGCTGACATTGAACGGCCCGCCGGCGAGGTTTACAAGCGCCCGCTCGCTCTCACCTCCAAACCGCTGACCGCTCCGTTGGGCCGCTAGTGCGCCCAACTGACGGCTCGAGCGGGTAGAATCCGCCCCCATGATCGAGATCGACGAGCTCGTCAAGACGTACGAGGGCTTCACCGCCGTCGACAACCTCTCCCTGCGCGTCGCCGAAGGCGAGATCCTCGGCCTCGTGGGGCCGAACGGCGCCGGCAAGACGTCGACGCTGCGTTGCCTGGCCGGGATCATCCCCATGAAATCCGGCCGCATACGCATCTGCGGGCACGACATCGTCGACGACGGCATCGAGGCTCGGCGCCGGCTCGCCTTCGTGCCCGACGAGCCCCATCTCTTCGATCACCTCACGACCTGGGACCACATGACTCTTTTCGCCCGCATTTACGGCGTCGCCGATGCGGAGGAGCGGGCGCGGCGCCTGCTCGAGGAAAATGACCTCGGCGAGCAACATCAGGCGTTTCCCGGCGAGCTGTCTCGTGGCATGAAACAGAAGCTGATCATCTCCTGCTCGCTGTTGCACGAGCCCCGGGCGCTGATCTTCGATGAGCCGCTGACGGGTCTCGACCCCGGCTCCATGCGACGCACCAAGCGAACCATCGTCAAGACTGCCGCCGGCGGAGCTTCGGTGATCGTCTCCTCGCACATGCTCCATCTCGTCGAAGAAGTTTGCGATCGCATCCTGATCGTGCAGCACGGGAAGAAGATCCTCGAGGGAACGCTCGAGGAGATCCGCGCAGGGGTGCCGGACTTGTCGGGAGATGCCGACCTCGAGGAGATCTTCCTGAAGGCCACCGGTCAGGACGACGAGGCCCGGTAGGCGGTGGAGACCCCGGCCCGGAGCATTCGCCGATGAACAGCGGACTGGTGTACCTGATGGTGCGCTCGGTACGAGGCCGCATCATCCGGACGATTCGTCTTTTCAAGCAGCCCAAGTATCTGGTCGGTGTGCTCGGTTTCGTGCTCTGGATGGCCGTGTGGGTGGGCGGCCCCCTGTTCTTCGACAACGACGGCGGCGAGGTCACCGTCGAGTTCGCCGATGCCGAGCTGCTCTTCGAGCTCATGGGCGATACCCTGCCCGCGCTGCAGCTCGCGGTGGCCGCCGTGCTGGCGCTCATCGTGAGCCTCTGGTGGCTGGTCCCGTGGAGCCGCGTCGCGCTCAACCTGACCGAGGCCGAGATTCACATGCTGACGCCGATGCCGGTGAAACGCCGTCATCTGATCCAGTACGCGACGCTCAAAAGTCAGCCGGGGATTCTCTTCGGCTGCGGCATCATGACGCTGTTTCTCGGCAGCGGCGGCCCCCTTTCCCGCGCCGTCTGGTTCCTGGCTTTCTGGGTGGTGCTGACGCTATGGGATCTGCACTCCAAAGCGCGGGCCCTATGGCTCGCGCGGCAAAGAGAGCTGCCACCGGCGCGAGCGTGGCGCAACCGCCTGCTGTTGACCGGCGCCATCGTCATCTACTGGATCGCGCTGGGAATCGCCATCAGTAGCTTGATAACCGAGCTCATGACCGTGCGCCTGCAGCCGGAGCAAGAGGTGCTCGATTTCGAGCAGTCGCTCGAATTCATCCGCCTGACGGTCGCGACCTACGGACCGCGGCTGCAATCGGAGGCTCTCGGTTGGTTGCTGCTGCCCTTTCGCTGGGTCACCGCGCCCCTCTTCGTCATGGCGCCGGGCGCGGGAACCGTGCTCAAGCTGACCGGCGTCGTGATGACGGTGGTGTTGTTGCTGGTGCACAACGAATGGGTGGTTCGTTCGCGAGCGAAGTTCGAAGAAGCCGCGCTCGCTCATGCCCGGCGCGAGTCCAGCAAGAAGGGCCCCGGGGCTCGTTACTGGAAAACCTCGTCGCGCAGTCGCCGGCGCGTTTCGTTTTCTCTGTCGCCTGTCGGCCCGCCCGAGCTCGCCATCCTGTGGAAGAACGCGATGATGGTTACGCGTTTCCGTTACACGACCCTGTTGCTGTTCGGCCTGGCGGCGATCGGCGTGGCCGTAGCCATCCCCGTGGTCTTCCCGGCTTTCGAACCGGCACCATTCATCATCATTTCCATCGGCTTCATGACCATGGCGCTGGCTCCGCTGACGGGGGCACAAAGCTACCGCAACGATCTGCGCGCCGACTTGCTGCGTGTGGAGACGATCCGGCCGTGGCCGATCGAGGGATGGAAGCTCTTCGCCGCGGAATGCGCCGCTCCGGCGGTCTTCGCCGCCTTCACGGCGTTGTTCGGCGCGGCACTGGTACTGGCGATGGACCTGTTGATGACGCTCCAGAAGACCGTCTCCGCAGCCGTTCGCGATACTGACCTACGCGTACTTCCGGAGACCGTCGCTGCCGGTCTCGGCGTCCCGCGGCCGCTGCTGCTGCCGCTCGTGATCCTCGCGGTCATACCTTTGATCATCGCGTTGACCTGCCTCTCGACGACGCTGCAAAACCTGCTGGTGTTGTTGTTTCCGGGCTGGGTGCAACTCGGCGGTGGCAAACAGCAGGGGGCGGCGGCCTTCGGACAGAACATGATCATGTTCTTCGGCCTCGGCTTGGCCGGTTTGCTTTGCCTGCTGCCCGCGGCGCTGCTCATCGCAGCGATCATCGCCGCTCAGACGTTGCTGTTCGGCATACCGCTGGTGGCGTGGGAGTTCCCGGTATTCGGTATCATTGCCGCAACGCCCGTCATGGCGGCGGTGGCCCTCATCGTGCGCGCCGGTGGACGCGTCTGGGACAACCTCGATCCATCGCGCGAGATCCTCGAGGGATCCGCCTGATCTCGGCCAATGGTTCATCATGCGTAAGCTGGTCCTATTCGACATCGACGGCACGCTCCTGAGCACGGACGGCGCCGCCGCCCGGGCGTTCCTGGATGCTCTGGTGGAGGTCTACGGCACCGCCGGGCCGGTCGGAGAGGTCTCATTCGCCGGCAAGACAGACCCGCAGATCGCCCACGAGCTGATGGCGCGCGCCGGACTCGAGCGCAGCGAGATCGAGCGCGGTCTGGAAGGCCTCTGGAGGCACTACGTCGCCAACCTCGACGAAGAGCTGGGACGCACACCGGTGCGTGTCTACCCGGGCGTGGAGGCCTCCGTGCTGCGCGTCGAGAGCCACGCGGACACCGCCGTTCTCGGCCTCCTGACGGGAAACATCGAACCCGGAGCACGGCGCAAGCTCGATGCCTCCGGTATCGGCTTCGACCGCTTTCGCACCGGTGTCTTCGGATCCGACAGCGAGCACCGCAACGAGCTGCCCGCTATCGCCGCGCAGCGGGCCGAGGAGCTTACGGGAAAACGCTACGAGGGCGACGCCGTGGTGGTCGTCGGTGATACGCCGGCGGATATCGCCTGCGGTGTTGCTTACGGCGCCCGCACCATTGCGGTGGCCACGGGGACGTTCTCCCGCGACGAGTTGGCAGCGCACGATCCCGACGTTCTTTTCGACTCGCTCGAAGATACCGACGCGGTCTGGCACGCGATCACCGACTGAAAGCGGCGAACAAATCGCACCCTTTTTGCCCTTGCCCCGCGAGCGGCAGGCTGCACACAATCGTGAATATGCCATTCACAGGGACCTGTCCATGAAGCTCCTGCGCCTGTCCGTTTTCGTTCTCGTTTTCGCCGGCGCCGCTTCGATCGCCGCCGCCCAGACGGCCGACAACCTGCCGCGCGGCAACATCAGCGGCTTCGCTACCTTCGCCGCCTCGGTTTCCGACGGCCTCGACGGCGGAAACGGCTTCGGCGTCTCGGGCGCCTACTTCTTCTCGCGACTCATCGGTGTGGAGGGCGGCTGGAGACGGCAGACGTTCGACGTGCTCAGCACCGAGGAGAACTCGCTTTCCGGCGGTGATCTCACCGCCAACGTGATCACGGCAGGGGTAGTCGTGCGAATGGCTACCGGGCGGGTACAGCCGTACGCCGTCGGCGGGCTCGCCTTCTACATCAACGACTATTCCATCGATCCGGCCGCGGAGGAGGCGCTGGCGGCGTTCAACTTCTTGGTTGCCGAGAGCATCGACAGCGTCGTCGGTTTCAACGTCGGCGGCGGCGTCGACTTCCAGGCCTCGGGGAGAGTGGGGGTCTTCGTCGAGGGAAGGTTCATCGCCGCAACCGCTGACACGGCAGGCTCCCTCACCGACCTCGCGACGCAGATCACTGCCCAGACACCGGGCGAGCAACAGATGAATGTCTTCGCCGTCAGCGGCGGAATCCGGATTCTCTTCTGATCATGCCGGAAAACGGAACACCGAGAGCCAGCGAAACGGGAGGACGTAACGTGCGAACGAGGAAACGTAGCGGAGGGCACCGGGCGGCCTTGGTCGGTCTGACGGGCCTTGTCCTGACACTGGCTTTCACCACGTCCGGAGCGTCCACCGCCGGCGCGGCGGCCCCGACAGCGGCGCAGTCGTTGGCGAATCTCGAGATGAACGTCGCCGGCCGCCTACCGGCCACCAAGCCGGCATCGCCCCTTCTCGATTCTCGTCTCTCGCAGCTCGACGAGATCAACCGCCGAGAAGGCCCCGAAGCGGCGCGCCGGTTCGCTGATGTCAACGGCGTCACACTCGACGCGCAGGGTCGTGTCGCGGTGCTCATCCACGAGGCCTCGCGCCCCGACTACGACAGCGAGGTCTTCGCCGCCGACGACCCCGAGCGGCGCATCGGGCGTTCGACCTTCGGCGAGGAGGCGCTCTTCGCGGCAATCGAATTGTCGATCCGCGAAGAGGTCGAGCGTGTCAACGGCAGCGTCCGCGGACGCGTCGCCAACCTCATCGACGCCGCCGTGCCGGTCGGCGGCCTGCGCTCCCTCGACGGCGCCGCCAACGTGGCCTGGGTCGAGCCCGCGCCCGTTCGCGAACGAACCGTCGTCAGCGAAGGAGTCGACGTCATCCAGGCCTCGGCGCTACAAAACTCCTCGGTGGAGTACCTTCCCGGCGGCCCTGTGAAGGTCGGTATCATCGACCTCGGCTTCAAGGGGTACGAGGACCTGCTGGGCAGCGAGCTGCCCGACAGCGTTACGGTTGAGTCGTTCCACCCCGGTGGCATCGACGGCACCGGTGAGCATCCGCTCGATCAGATACACGGGACGGCGTGCGCCGAGATCGTCTTCGATGTGGCGCCGGACGCCGAGCTTTTCCTCGCCAACTTCGATTCGATCGCCGACAACGACGCTGCGTTCGACTGGATGATCAGCCAGGGGGTCGACGTCATCTCGTATTCGATCGGTTGGTTCAACGCCGGCCCCGGCGACGGACGCGGGCCCATCAACGACGCCGTGCAACGGGCGCTGAACGCCGACATCGAGTTCGTGACCTCCGCCGGCAACGCGGCTCGCGACCACTGGCAAGGTCAGTGGTCGGATCCCGACGGCGACAACTTCCACAACTTCGCTCCGGGCGACGAGAGCAACGCCATCTTCCTCAACGGAGGCGACGAGCTCACCGTGTTTCTCAACTGGGACGACTGGTTCGCCTCCGACCAGGATTACGACCTCTACATCCTCGACCAGGACGGCGACATTATCGCCGGCTCGGAGAACTGGCAGGACGGCACCCAACCGCCCAGCGAGATCGCGGGCATCGTCGCGCCCGCCGACGGCACGTACCACGTCGCGATCGTTCGTTTTGACTCGAACCGCGCCGTCAACCTGGAGATGTTCTTCGACATCAGCGCTCTCCGTGAGATGCAGTACGTCGTTCCGGCGGGGAGCCTGACGATTCCCGCCGACAGCGATGGCGCCGTCGCCGTCGGCGCGACTTTCTGGGGCGACGACGTGATCGAGGAGTTCAGCTCGCAAGGACCGACCGAGGACGGTCGCATGAAGCCCGACCTCGCGGCGCCCGACGGCGTCTCGACGGTGAGTTACGGCGATCTCGGTCTGTCGTTTTTCGGCACCTCCGCCGCGGCGCCCCACGCCGCCGGTGCGATCGCCCTGATGAAATCGCGCTTCGGCGTGTTCTCGCTCGAACAGGTTCGCGAGATTCTCTACGGACGCGCGGTCGATCGCGGCGCGACCGGTATGGACAATGTCTACGGCCACGGGCGTCTCGACGTGAGGGGCCAGTAGGGTACCCTTGTCCGGCTGCTCGCCGAGCAGCCTGCTGGCCCTTGCGAACCGAGTCTGACTGACGTGAGCAGCGGTAGATCCCGCCTGGCCACCCTGCGCGCAGCCTTCTCTCTTGTCGGCGCGATTCTCCAGGGTGGCAAGGGCAAGACGCACGAATCCGGCGCGGTGGCCTGTACCTCGCGAGAGCCCCTGCTCGAAGGCTTCGGTCCGACCGACGTGTACACGCCCGTCGACGCTCCGCCGGCCCGTGCGGCGGTGCTCATGATGCACGGGCTCACGGCCGACGGCATCAAGGACCACCGCATTCCGACGTTCGCGGCAACCATCGCGCGCGGCGGCATGCCGGTGATCCTGCCCGAATTCCCACGCATGAAGCGCCGATTGATGAGCGTGCAGGATCCCGTCGACGTGCTTCGCGTGGCCCGCGCGGTTCCCGAAGCGATGGGTATCGACAGGGTCGTGATGCTGGCTCTTTCGTACGCCGCCGGCCCCACCTACCTGGCCGGCGCGCAGATGAGCGAGGACGAGCTGGCCGGGATCGTCACCATCGGCGCCTACTACGACGTCGAGCACCTTTCCGAGTTCACCGCCACGGGCGGGGTCGCCGCCTACGGCTCGAAACAGCCCACCGCTCACGACGCCGGCAAGCAGGTCGAGGGGCGCTGGGTGTTTCTGGCCAGCGCCGGCCGCTGGCTTCCGGACGAACGCGACGCGGAAGTATTTGCCGCCGGCGCGGAGGCGTGGAAAGAGGGCAACGCGCCGTCCTGGGACGAGGTTCGTCCCCGACTCTCGCCCGAGGGGCGCAACCTACTCGACTACATGACCCTGACCGATCCCCAGGCGCACGAGGAGGCCCGCGCCAATCTGGCGCCGGGAGTGCAGGAAGCGTTCGAGAAACTGACGTTACGCGGCAAGCTGGGAAGCCTGAAGGCCCCCGTGGTGCTCATTCACGGTCGCCACGACGCGCGCATCCCGTTTCAGGAGAGCATGCTGCTGCGCGAGGAGGTAGCGTCGAACGCCAACGTTCGCCTCGCCATCCTCGACGCTTTCGTTCACGCCGAGCGAGCCTACGGCTGGTCGAAATTCTGGCGTGTGGCGGGCGATGGCGTCAAGTTGAGCCGCTGCGGCTTCGAGATCCTGCGCTGGACCGTCTGATCCACCATGGGGCTCGGGGTCCGGGCCTCGAAAGCGGCGGAACTCGGCCAACCGGTCGGAAATGTCTCGCTCTTTCTGTGGTTCGGCCAGGTGCTCTCAGGTAGGCGTGAAGCGGGTGATCACCTCGAGCTTCCAGGGAACGACGACGCCGGTTCGGGGCGCGTCCGCACCCTCGGCGAGCTCGCCGGCAATCGACAGGCCCTGCTCCGGGTCGAGGGCCAGAACGGTCGCGGCGACGTGCTTGCACAACCGGCGTGTCGACGCCTGGCCGTGGAAGTCCCGGCAGCCGTGCTGGATGCACCGCGCCTCGATGTCGATGACGACGTTGTACTTGGCCACGGCCGCAATGACCAAGGCCTCGTCGGCGATGACGAACTCCACATCGCCGACGAGTTTTCGGGCGCGCTGCAGGCGCCCGCTTTCGGTGCACGCGGCGAGGCGTTCGGCGACGTTGTCGACAGCGTCGTTGTTTGCAGCCGACGTCACGTATGGCTCCGCTGCTGAATTCCGACGAGGTCGGCGATGACGGCCTGACCCGTAGCGCGGCGCCCGGCGCCGGGGCCGGCGATTGCTACCTCGCCCAGAGCAAGCGTATCGAAGACGAGCAGGTTTCCCGGACCGGTCAGGGCGCCGATCGGGTCCTGCCTATCGACGGCTTCGGGAGCCACTCTGGCCCGCCAACCGTCACCGTCACGCTCGACCCGCGCCACCAGACGCCAGCTCTTGCCCTCGACCGCAGCCGCCTCCACGTCCACGAGGGATATCTCACGAATGCCGTGGCGTTTGACCTGATCGATGCGCAAATCGGCCCCGAGCACGCAGTTGGCGAGGATGAGGGCCTTCGCGGCTGCGTCCCAGGCGTCGACGTCACCCGACGGGTCGGCCTCGGCGTAGCCGAGCCGCTGAGCCTCGGCGAGCGCCTGATCGAAGTCGATGCCCCGCTCCATCTGCGTGAGGATGAAATTGCAGGTGCCGTTGACGACACCACGGATCCCCTGGATCCCGGCGCCGGCCAATCCCGTCTCACACACATTCAGCACCGGCGTGCCCGACATCACCGTTCCCTCGAAGCGCAGCTCGACGCCACGCGCCTTGGCCGCTTCGGCGAGTTCCCGATAGGCGAGCGCGATCGGTCCTTTGTTGCTGGTGACCACGTGCAAGCCCGCGGCAATGGCCGCGCGAACATGATCCAGGCCGGGCTGGCCGGTCTGTAGGTCCGTCGGTGTGAGCTCGACGAGCACATCGGCGGGGGCGCGCGTGATCGCGTCGTCGACCCCGGACAGGCCTTCCGCTCCCGGATGCTCGCTCAAGGGTTCGCCGGCATCCGCGAGGCTCACGAGACGCTCGAGATCGAACCCCTCGGCGTGGGCGACGCTGCCGACGACCGGGTCGACGACGGCAACGACTCGCGGCTCCAATCCGAGGCCCCGCAACGCGGGGCCGGCCTCGACCAGGCTATCCGCGAGGCCGCGACCAACGGTGCCGAAACCAACGAGGATCAAGCGCATGGCGGAAAAAGAAAAAGGCCCAGGTAAGTTCCACGATCGCCTCCCGCGAAGTCGATAAAATCCCCGCGGGGCCTCCGACAGCTTCGCTCAATCGAGGGTTTCACCTGGGCCTGGTCCAACTTAGCAGCCACCCGAAACGTGTCAACAACATTCAACGGCTTTCCGAAACGCGCCTGTGCACGGCTTGCGAAGACTGCTCAATCTTGTCGCGCCGCCGGTTACCGACGGCGGAACGGCAGGTCCATCTTGGAGTAACCCGCGGGAGCCTGCCAGGTCTCCGGACCGAAGCTGGCATTCTGGTCGATGCCACGGAGCGTGTTGGTCGACTGCGTACCGCCGTTGTCGGAGATGACCTGCACCGGGAAGCCATCCGGAATGTCCACCGACGACATTTGCGCGCGGATCTGGTCGAGGATGCCCGCCGTTCCGCCGCCGCCCGCCATGCCCTGCATCATCGGGTTGGAGAAGATCGACGACAGCGAGCTGACCATCTGCTGCGCCAGTGAGCGGAAGTCGGCGTCGACATCCTGCGAAAACCACATCATGGTCTCGCCATCCTGCTCCGGGTGTTCGACGCGAACCTCGTAGGCGCTCCACTCCGCGACCTGCTTGGTGTTGCCGGTACGCGTGAAGGTCGGCGGCGTAACGTCTCTCTCTTCCTCATCCTGTTGCGGCATCCGTCCCATCATGCCGCTCATCATCTGCATCATCTCGGCTGTCAGCTCGATGTACGACTGCTCGCCGTGCTGGATCATCAGGATCTTGCCGCCATCGCCGCCCAGCGACACCAGCGACATCTCCTCCCCCACATCCAGGCGTATGCGGTCCGGGCCCATCGACATCTTGATGTTCTGCGTCTCGCCGCCGCTTTCGCTGTCGACCTCGAGGAATGTGCCGGCGACGGCCTGCGGCGACACCGCCGTCACCGGGCTCGCCAAGAGAAGGAACATTGCCGCCACGGCAGCGTATCCGCCGAATCGCCGGGTCATTGTCATCGTCACGAGCTTGCCTCCGTCGTTGAGCCGTTCTTCAGGATGTGACGGCCACGGGTTCGATGTTTCCGAGTCTACTCCACGACGTGCCGGAGTACGCCCTCCACCACCTGCGCCTGCCGATCCCAGGTGTACTCCCGGCTCGCCAACGTGCGCGCCTTCTGTGACATGGAGCTCACCGCCGCGCGGTCACTCTCGAGCTCCGCCAGAGCCTCCGCCAGGGCCAGAGGGTCACCCGGTCGGTAGAACGTCGCCACATCGTCGGGCAACAGCGCATGAAGCTCGGCGATGTCCGCCGTAACCACCGCCAATCCGGCGGCGAGGTATTCGAAGATCTTGATGGGCGACCAGAACCAGCCAAGCTCGAGGGCACGGAACTGATCGGGCGCGAAGGGGGCCAAGCCGACGTCGGCCGCGGCCAGGATCTCCGGTACCTGCGCGTGGCCAACCCGCCCGACGAACTCGATGAGATGGTCGACGCCGGCGGCCACGGCGCTTTCCCTCGCCACTTTCCACCGAGGCCCGCGCCCCACGCAGGTGACGTGGATCGGGACCCGGCGCGCATCGCAGTGGGCAACGGCGGCGACAAGATCTTCGGCCCCGTGCCAGGGTCGGAAGCTGCTGACGTACACACAGCGCAGGGGACCCGTTGCGGAGACCGATTCGCTGGGCCGGAAGCGATCCACATCGACACCGTTGACCACGACCGTTACCTGATCCTGCATCTCCTCGGGCACCAGGTGCCGCGACGTCGTGTAGATCGCCGAGCTGCGAGCGAGCTGGAGCCGGCGCCAACGATCCACCGGACGAACGATCGTCAGCTTGTCGAGACGATCGCGCAACGACCCCGGATAATCGCGCGCCGGGGAGTTGATTTCGAGAACCGCCGGCACACCCAGCGCATGAGCGGCGGCGACGGCCGCCCCCCCGAAGGTATAGAAGCGCTCGACGACGACGTCAGGACGGACCTCTCGCACCAGCGAACGGAGGGCGGCGGCGGTCGTCCATTCGAGCAGCTTCGGCCGACCGCGGAGGTAGTGCACGACAACGTCCTCGGGCATCGCACGGGGCTCGGTACGTGAAGCCGCCGGCGCTACGGCGGCAACATGGACCTCGTGGCCGCGTCGAGCGAGCGCGAGGCATAGCTCGAGCGCGTGGACGCTGCCGCCGTGGGTCCCGGGAATAGGTGTCCCGGCTGCGGAGTAGAGAATCTTCACTGCGGTGCCCTGATGAGTTGCCGGATTCTAACCCGCCTGTGTAACCATGGGGCGATGACGGACGTGTTCGACGACGGGTTGAAGTTCTCACGCCGTACGCTCGCACTCGGCGGCATGGCAATGCTGCCGGCGGCGAGAATCGCGGCGCGGCGCCGGGAAGCAACGATGGAAACACAAGGCGAACGCATCACGGTGAGCTCGGTCGATGGACTGAAGGTCGGACACAAGACCCGCTCCGACCGCCCCACCGGGTGCACGGTCGTCGTCGCCGAGCAG
>CAYSHI010000398.1:0-20935 GCA_964430745.1 uncultured Acidobacteriota bacterium
GGCGATCACAGCCTTTCGGTGGGGTCGGTGGCGGGATCGGCGGCGGCGGCACGCGCCAACGGGGCGCCGCTCGGACTCATCTGGGTCGACGCCCACGCCGACATGAACACGCCCGACACCAGCCCTTCCGGCAACGTCCACGGCATGCCGCTGGCCGCCTGCCTCGGCAAGGGGCCGCGCGAGCTCGCGGAGATCGGCGGCCGGGAACCATCGGTGCTGCCGCAACGCACCGTGCTGCTGGGAATCCGCAATCTCGACGAAAAAGAGAAGCAGATCGTGCGTGATTCGGGCGTGCACGCCTACACCATGTCCGAGATCGACCGTCGCGGAATCTACGAGGTGTTCCGCGAGGCGTTGGCGATCGCCACCGCCGACGGCGCCTGGCTGCACCTGTCGTTCGACCTCGACTCGGTCGATCCCACCATCGCCCCCGGCGTCGGCACTCCGGTGCGCGGCGGCCTTTCGTACCGCGAGGCGCACCTGATCATGGAAACCGCCGCCGAGTGCGGCGCGCTCACGACGCTCGACTTGGTGGAGGTGAACCCGATTCTGGACACGGGCAACGCCACCGCGGAACTCGCCACCGAGCTGGCGCTATCGGCACTCGGCCAGCGAATCCTCTGACCGGGATTTCAGTCCCACAGGGTCCGCACGTCGTAGCGGGCAAAGGCCGCATCGCGTGTAACGCACCTCAACCCCTCGAGCCGTGCCTGAGCAATGAGCATGCGATCGAAGGGATCGGCGTGATGGCGGGGCAGCGCGCCGGCCTCCCGAGCGTGCAAAGCGGTGACGGGAAGCTCCGCGAAGTTGTTGGCGGGGATTTCGGCTACGAGATCACTTCCACCGAGATCGATGCGCCCGAGATTGGCTTTGATGGCAATCTCCCAGATCGTCGCGGCGCTGATAAAAACGAGGTCCTCGGGTGCGGCGATCGCGGTGCGCGCGGCCGGTGGCAGAGAGTCATCCCCGGTCAGCCACCAAAGGAACGCGTGCGCGTCGAGGAGCAGCCTCATCTACCTTCCCCGCGAAAGGGACGCTCGATCGACTCCGGCAGCGGCTCGTCGAAGTCGGGCCCGATGACGATCCTTCCCTCGAGGCGTCCCGGTTGGCGCGGATCCTGCGATAGGGGAACCAGCTTGCCGATCGGCTTACCGTTCCTCGCGATCACGATCTCTTCCCCCCGCTGGACCCGCTCCAGAAGGCGCGACAAGTGCGTCTTCGCCTGGTGGACGTTGACGATCTCCATCGAAATTCTTCCTCCGACAGGCTCGCGGGCGGAATCGCCATCAATGACTGGATGAGCGTGGGGCTCCATTCTTCGGCCAACTCAAGTTAGTCAACTTAGTCTACACGCACCGGAGACGAAATACAGGCCTCAAGGGAATTAGACGGCCACCGAGGCGTCTCGTGCGCGGACTTCCGCGGGTCAGGAGCCCCCGAGCGACTCCTTGATCGCTTCGACCGTGGTGTCGACGCGAAACTGCAGCAGCTTCTCGCCCACCTCGATGGTGTGCTCGAGGTCCTCGATGCTGAGGCCGTTGATGGAAGCCTTGCCGGCGGCGACGCGCTGCTCGTAGCGCACCGACGCGGGGTCATCGACCGTCATGATCGAGGTGATCACGAAGTCGTCGTGCAAACCGTCGCTCTCGCCCTCGGTGATCCCCAGCTCGCTCTCCATGTAGGCAAAGACGTCGCCGTAGCGATAGAACTCGGGGATGAAGTGCGCCCGAGCACCGCTTCCGGACCAGCGGCTGCTGAGCTCCGCGGCCACGGCCTCCATGCCACGCTGGTTGCCGCCGCTATCGCCGATGAAGACGACGTTTTCGAAGCCCGAGGTCTTCAGGCTCATGCCCACATCCTCGAGCACCGCGCGGAAGGTCTCCTCGCGCAGGCTGATCGTTCCGGGGTAGCGCATGTGGCTGGAGGGCGGGTCGTATCCACCCTCGGGGACGAGCTTGATGATCGGAGCGCACAGGGCGTTGCCGAGCTTTCGGGCGATGCCCTCGCAGGCGCCGTTGAGCACGTAGTTGTGCTTACCGGTAGCGAGGTAGGGGCCGTTCTGCTCGATGCCGCCGGTGGCGACGACCGCCGTGGTCTTGCCGCCCTTGATGGCGTCGCGCACCTCCATCCAGGTGAGCTCCTCGATCCAGACCGAATCGAGGGCTTCGATGGGACGCGGCGCGGCCATTTCGGCGGCGAGCGCCTCGGCTGCTTGCCGCTCGCGCTCGGCGCGCTGCTCGGGCGTCAGGTTGCCCCGGCCGCCGCGTTGCTGTGCGTGCGCGAACGCCGCCAGACCGGTCGTCATGGCGAGCAACAGAACTACGGAAAGCGTCTTCTTGTAGGGGTTCATCGCAAAGCCCTCCCTGACCTGAGGTGGAAGCCCGTGGCCGAAATGGGGAGCCGCGAGGCCGGTCGTTGCCCTTTTCTGATCCGGCCCAGGACCCTATCATCGCCGGGCCTACGCGTCACCGGAGAATTGTCATGACGAAACGACGACAGATTTGGCGGCCGATCCTCTTCGCTCTCGCGCTGTTCGCGGCGGGAGCCGGCTGGAGCTATTCGGAGCCGCGCGGCCACGCGCAACCGCCGCAAGACGAAGCGCAACCCTCGTGGGGCAAGGCGCAGCCGCCGCCGAACGAAACGCAACCGCCGCGCGGCGAGACGCAGCAGGGTGAGGCGATCGTGCGCACGGGCGACCCTTATGCGCGCGGCTACACCGACGCGGATTTCCCGCGCGTGCAGCAGATTGCCGACGGCGTCTACACGTACGAGCAGCTTCGCTCCGCCGGTGAGGAGAAGTTCACGACCGTCAGCATCTTCGTGGTGACGTCCGAGGGAGTCCTGGTGGCCGACGGGCAGGGGAACGTCGAGGAGACGGAGCGCCTGATCGCGCACATCGCCGGCCTCACGGAGTCGCCCATTACCGACGTCGTCATCAGCTCGGACCATGGCGACCACACGGGCGGAAATTCGGCCTTTCCCGAGGGCGCGCGTTACTGGGCGCATCCCACCTCGGCGGCGGTGTTGACGGCAAGCGCCGAGCGCGCCGCGGGTCGCGAAGGCGCGCCACCGGTGCGTACGGCGACGGACCTCGTGGCGGACAGCGCAATCGTCGTCCGGGGCGACAAGACAATCATCCTGCGATTCCTCGGCCGCGCTCACACGGGCGGCGATCTGACGGTTTATCTCCCGGACGAGAAGATCCTTTTCATGAGTGAGGCCTATTTGAATCGCATCTTTCCCGCGATGCGGTCCGCCTATCCGTCCGAGTGGGTGGCGATGATCGAGGCGGCGCAGGCGATGGACGTGGACATCTATATACCCGGGCACGGCTTCGTCGAGACGCCGCGGGTGCTTGCCGAGGAGCTCGAGACCTATCGACGGGCCCTGCAACAGGTCATCGCCGAGGCGGCCCGCCACCATGTCGCCGGCCTGACGGTCGACGCGGCCATCAAACAGTCACAATTCGGCGACCTCGAAACGTGGACCCTGCGCGCCAGCCAAGGACCGACGGCAATTCGCCGCATCTACATGGAACTGAACGGAGAGCTGAATCAATGAACCGCAGAACCGAGAACCATCGAGTCATGCTTCCGGCCGTCGTGTCGCTCCTCGCGCTCCTGGTGCTGGCTCCAGCGAGCTACTCGCAGGTCGAAAGCGGCACCATCGTGCTGAAAGCCGACCGCATGCTGGACGTGGTGGCCGGAAGCATCGTCGAGGACGTCGTCGTGGTGGTGAGTGGCGACAAGATCACCGATGTGAGCACCGGTACCGCTAACCTACCTCGAGACGCGCGGGTCTTCGACCTCGGCGACGTGACGCTGATGCCCGGCTTCATGGACATGCACACCCACCTGACGGGAGAGATCAGCGCCGACTCGTTCACCCAGGCGGTGACGCAGACGGTGGCGCACGAGGCGATCGCCGGGGCTCACTTTGCCGAGATCACGCTGATGTCGGGCTTCACCACCGTGCGCAATGTGGGCTCGTCGGGGTTTGTCGACGTCGCCCTCGAGCAGTCCCGGCAGAAAGGCCTGGTGGTGTCGCCCCGCATCATCCCGGCGGGCCACGCGCTCGGCATCACCGGCGGACACTGCGACGTCACCGGCTTCGCCCCTGGGGTCCGCGAGCTCGGACCCGAACAGGGCGTTGCCGACGGCGTCGACGAAGCGGTCAAGGCGGTCCGCTACCAGATCAAGCACGGCGCCAAGGTGATCAAGATCTGCGCCACCGCCGGCGTCCTGTCGTTCGAGGAGTCGGTGGGCGCGCAGCAATTCTCCGACGAGGAGATGCGCGCCATCGTTGAAGAGGCAGCCCGCCACGACGTCAAGGTGGCCGCTCATGCACACGGTACGGAAGGAATCATCGCGGCCTCCAACGCCGGTGTGGCATCGATCGAGCACGGCTCGATTCTCGACGAAGAAGCCATCGACGTGCTGAAGCGAAACGGTACCTACCTGGTGCCGACAACCTACCTGGTCGAGGCCATCGATCTAGAGATCCTGCCTCCACCGATCCGCGCCAAGGCCGAGTACGTGCTGCCGATCGCCACCGAGAGCCTGCAGATGGCCATTCAGGCCGGCGTGCCGATCGCTTTCGGCACCGACTCCGCAGTGTACCCACACGGCGACAACGCGCGGGAGTTCGGCGTGCTGGTGAAGCGCGGCATGGCGCCGATCGAGGCGCTGCGTGCCGCCACGATTCACGCCGCCGACCTGCTGGGCGTCAACGATCGCGGCACCATCGAGATCGGCAAGCTCGCGGACCTGGTTGCGGTTCCGGGCAGCCCCCTCGAGGACATCACCGTCACCGAGAGAGTGTCGTTCGTCATGCTCGGAGGCGAGATCTTCAAGCACGAGGAGTAGGCTGAGCCCTAGCGATAAGCGGTCTTGCGGTGCGCGACGCGGACTACCACGACGACGAGACGATCGTCCTCGATGCGGTAGAGGATCCGATAGCTTCCGTATCGGATGCGATATTTGTCGGCGCCGGACAGCTTTACGCAGCCCGGCGGGCGAGGATCCTCCACGAGGGCTCGGATTCGAGCGACGATTGCGCGGCGCAGCTTCTTCGTCGGCAGCCGCTCGATCTCCTTCGCCGCCGAAGCCTTGATGAGCAGCGTGTAGCCGGCCACTTACAGCTTTCCGCGCTGCTTCAGGTCCCGAACGAACTCCTCGAAGGGGTATCCCGGCTCCGCCTCGCGAACCTCGAAGGCCGCGAGGTCCGAGGCATCCTCGGCGAGGCTCTCGCGCACCGCGTCGTTGACCAACTCCGACACGGATTCCTCCAACTCGACGGACTTGAGCTTCAGGGCCCTGTGGAGGTCGGCATCGAGATAGATTGTCGCCCGGCGGGTCTGCTTCGGCATGAAGTCATCGTAGCACTATGACGTTATAACATCTAGACGTTACAACGTCACTTCGACGGCTGACGCTGCTCGCTGGCGCGCCGGGCGATGTCCTCGAACCAGTTGATCACGACATTGATCCTGGCGGGGGGGTCGTCGACGGTGTTCGGGCGGATCATGACGAAGCGGTCTCCATCGGGATGGACGTCGTAGCGGGTACCGCCCGCACCCATCCTCGGATAGTCCGTCAGGTCGAAGAGAACCTCATGGGATTCAACGCTGAACTCGCCGTCTATCAGACGTACTTGAGCGCTCATGAGCTGGTTGCCGGCGATGTAGAAGAGCTCGCTGTCGTTGGGTCCCCACCTCGGCTCCTGGCCCGGCGACACTCTGATCTCGTCGCCCGCGGGAAAGGGCCGCACGTAGACCACGCGGGAGCCGAACCGGTCGGACACGTAGCTCAACCACTTGCCGTCGTGCGAGAGGGTGTAAGAGCTCGCGGTGAACTCGTCTTCAAAGAGGGGCGAATCGCGCTCGGCGGCGTCAGGTGCGGCAACCAGCAAGCGAGGGGATTGCGTCGCGACGCCGTAGATGAGGCGATCGTCGTCGGGCGTCCAGCTCGCTGGCGACAGGCTGTGTGTCGTCGCAAACGGGAAATCAATAAGAGTCTCGGCCGCACCGGAACCGCCCACAAGCTTGCGCACGATGGCAAACTCGCGGAAAGGTTCGTCCTCGCTTTCGTTCAGTCGGGTTTCGCGATAGGTGATCGCCGTACCGTCACGGGACCACAGCGCATGGTTGATGCTGGAGATCTTGACCTTGTCCACAATGTGGAACGGGTCCAGAGCCTTCGTGCGGTCATCAACCAGATAGATACCCGCGGGTTCCGGAGCCATCCCCAGCAAGATCCGTCTCCCATCGGGCGACACGCGCGGGGTTATCCCGATATGTCCATCGTCCGCCGCGATGCTCTCCCACCCGCCCATTCGGTCGACCCAGCCGAGGCGAAACCCGGGGGTCTCCGTCCGCACCGGGGCAAAGGCCAGCACCCCGTTGTTGCGTGAAACGGCGGCGTGCAGCGCGCCGGCGGGTTCTGTTTTGACGTCCAGCTTTGCCATGATGGGGGTGCCGGTGACGCTGAGCGTGGCGGCGTCGAAGGGCAACGCATACAGCGTTTGATCGCGTGGAAACAGGACATAGCCGCCCGCGTAATAAGGGTCCGTGGCGTTCTTTGTCACCTCGACCACCACCTGGGTGTCGAAGGAGGAAGCGTAGATAGCGCCACCGTCCTCGAACAGCACGGCGCGTGAACCCGGCAGCACGTCCACGCGGTCCGGCTGAAGCGGCACCCCATCCAGGCTCAGCGACGGCAACATCTCCATGCTCTTGGCGCCCGGCTCGGGGATTCGCGCCCACGGGGAGTCGGCCGAGTCCGCGGTTGCCTGCACGATGATGCTGTTGTCGTCGCCCCAGGCCCCATGCCGGCACTGCGTGCACAGGACTTCCGAATTGCCTCCGACCAACGAGATCGCAACGATGTCGCCGTTCTTGTCGAAGGCAAGCGACACGCCATCCGGCGAGAAGAACGGGTATCCCGCGTCCTCGGTTCCTTCGACGGGCACCGGGTCGCCCGGCTCATCCAGGCGTTGCACGAAGAGCTGCCGCCCGAACGGGCCCTCCGCCACGAAGGCGATCGTGTTGCCATCCGGGGAAATGGCGATGTCGGAGCCGGAACCGGGGGGGAAGAAACCTCCCGGAGGAAGCTCGACATCGAAGTACAACGGCTTGCCCGGCGCCGGAGCCTCGGGCCCGAGCCACCAGCCGGTGACAGCGCCGATGGAGAGGGCGGCAATTACCAGCCAGGCGGCGATACCGACGCGAAGTCCGGGGGAATCGGCGCCCGCGATCGTCGGCGGCAACGACATCGCCACACCGCCGGGATGGGACAGCGACTGGCTGATCTCCACCCAGGCGTCGCCGATATCGCGCTGGCGCACCTTGGGGCTCTTTTGCAGGCAGCGGTGCAACAGCATGCGCACGGCCGGCGAGGCCTCGGCCGGCAGCGATTCCCAGTTCGGCTCCTCGCCAACGATCGCCGCCAGGGTGTCCGCAATGGTCTCGCGGCCAAACGGCCCTTTCCCCGAGAGCACCTCGAAAAAGACGCAGCCGAAAGCCCAGATGTCGGATCGTTTGTCGACCGCTTCGCCGCGCACCTGCTCGGGGCTCATGTACGGCGCCGTGCCCACCAGCGTTCCGGCCATCGTCAGCTCGGTGGCCTGAACGGTGTCGTCGCCCTCCCCCACCGGCCGGAGGGATTTGGCGATGCCGAAATCGAGCACCTTGACGCGGTCATCGGGGGTGATCAGCACGTTCGCCGGCTTGAGATCGCGGTGCACGATACCTTCGGCGTGCGCCACCTCGAGGGCGCGAGCGATCTGAGCGCAAACATCCAGCGCCTCCGCCACCGGCAACGGTCCGCGCTCTAGTCTCTGCTGGAGTGACTCGCCGTCGATGAGCTCGAGAACGAGGAAGCGCGTGTCGTCGACCTCCTCGAGGCTGAAGATGGTGGCGATATTGGGATGGTTGAGCGAAGCCAGAAGGTGAGCTTCACGCTCCAAACGCGCCAGACGATCCGGGTCGGTACTGAGCTCCTGTGGGAGCACCTTGATGGCGACATCGCGCTTCAGATTGGCGTCGTGGGCGCGATAGACCTCGCCCATTCCGCCGGCGCCCAACGGCTTGATGATCTCGTAGTTGCCCAGCGTCTTACCGATCAATTCACTCTCCGCCTACCGCATCTCTGAGGGCCTCGCTCTAATCAAGAGGGCGCGCCCACTACGCCGGTGGCCCTCTCGCGCAGTTGCAGCACTAATACCTGAAACCGCGGCTCGTCGCGCAGAAACTCGAAATGCGGCTTCTTCTCCAGTCGCCACCAGCCGCTGACGAAACCGTCTTCGATGGCCAGCTCCATGGCAGCGAGGGCGGCGTCGGTGCGGCCCAGTAGCGCGTAGATGTGCATCGGCGCGGTGCGGAACTGGTGGCGGCGCTGGAGTTCGGGAAGTCCGTCGATGTAGACCTCACTCTTTTCGAGCAGCAGGTTGGCCTGGCCTGCCTCGTCGGTGCGCATCAGCACGGCGGCTAGGTCGATGGCGGCTTTGAGGGTGAATGCGTTAACCGGCGGATCATCCTCAAACAGCTCCGGGAAGTTGGTTTCGAAGAAGAGCCGCGAGTCCTGCGGCCGGCCAGCGAGGACACCAAAATAACCGAGCGGCTCGATCGGATGCTGGTTGGAATAGAGGCCTGCGTTGTCCCGGCCGGGCGTCCGCCGTATGAACTCGTTCTCGGCGAGGTCGCGTGCGCTCGACGCGCCCTCGGCGAATCGGGAGCGATACATGTCGAGGTTGAGCCTCCCGATGGGCGTCCAAGGACTGCGCGGCTCAATTTCCTCCGCCTCAGCGATCCACCTTTCCGCCGCGCCGTCATCGCCGCGGTCCAGCTCGAGCAAAGCCATTCTCATCAACCCCGGAGCGCGCTGTCTCCGTTCTAGGTAGCTTTGATAGAAGTCGACAGCCTCATCCAGCGACCCGGGCCCATCGCGGTAGGCGTCACCAACGATCAGGTACCGGCCGGGACTCTCGGGGTCGAGGCGCCCGAGTAGCTGAGCCAGGGCTTCCTCGTCACGCCCCAGTGCCGCATAGGCATTGCCGAGATTGAGCGAGTGTCTCGCGCTGTCCGCCGGGTTCATCGCCAGCGCTTTTTCCAAGGGCCCGATCGCCAGGTCAGCGCGACCTGAATGGAGCAAGACCACACCGAGCCCCATGTGTCCAAGCGGATACTCCGGATCGAGAATCGTGGCCAGCCTCATCTGTTCAACCGCTTTCTCGAATTCACCTTCGAACAGATAGAGCCATCCCACGTTCTCCTGCTCTTCGGCACCCGTTGGGTTCAGCTCTCCCGCTCTTGTGACCAAGGTCCGGGCTTCGGCGGGCCCACCCCCAAAGAAGAGAAGCAACGAGCCATAGTGATGGTACGCCAAGGCATCTTCGGGATTGAGCTCGATCGCCTTCTCGAACGCTTCCTCCCAAGCGTCGCGATCACCACGATTCTGCCTCGCCAGGAGCAAGCCCTTCGCAGTGAAGGCGTCGGAGAGGTCGGGATCCAGCGTCAGAGCTTCCTCGATGCTCAAGGCAGCTTGCGACAGCGCGATTTCCTCCTGCAGCCCACCGTACACCCCAAGCAAGAGATACGCGTTCGCCAGACCTACATGCGCCTCCGCGAAACCCGGGTCGTGGCGAACCGCAGTATTGAACTGCTGCAACGCCTCTTCCAGCGACTCCTGCGTCCGCAGGGGAAACGCCAGCTGACCTGCCCAGTAGGCCTCGTAGGCCTCGGGACTGTCGGTCAATCGCTCCGCCAGCCGGGCCGATTCTCGGCTGTCCAGCACAATCCCGAGTCCGGCCAGCAGGTCCCGCGCGATCCTGTCCTGGATGGCATAGACGTCGTCGAGGTCATAGTCGATGGGCAACTCGTAGCTCGCGGCGCTCTCCACGATTCCGCTCGCTGCCTCCAACAATTCGACCCGAACGATCGTATCGTCCCCGACCCGACTGACGGTCCCGTCCACAATTCGGGACACGCTCAGTGCCCGCCCGATGTCCTCAGTAGGCGCCGTCATGCTACTGAATCGACGCGACGCCCTCATCGCGGGCACCCTCAACTCTTGGACGTCGGCAAGCCGAGAGTGCACCGCCGCCCACAGCTCCCGATGGAAGTCGTCGTCCGGGTCGTTGCCGATCGCAGTGAAGGGCAACACGGCGACAGCGTGAAGTGGGGGCGAATCGTCCGCCACCAGGACTGGCTCCGGAGATTCGACGTCCGACTCGAGGCCCTGAGCACTGAACAACGACCACAACGCCCAACCGGCCACCAGCACGACAACCGCCAGGGCCCACAACATCGCGGCGGTCTGCTTCTTCGGCGTCGACCACGAAGACGCGGCCGCGCCCCCACGCATGCTGCCGACTACTGCCGCCCCGCTGCCGGTTGCCTCGATCACGCCGATCTCGACGCGGGCGTCAGCCATGTTGCGCAGCCGATGGTCGGGATCCTTCTGCAGGCAGCGGTCGATCAGCTCGCACAGAGCGTCCGGCGTGTCGGGAGGCAGGAGCCGCCAGTCGGGCCCGTGCTCGAGGACAGCACTGAGGGTGTCGGCCATCGTCTCGCGGTCGAAGGGGCGACGGCCGCTGAGCAATTCGAACATCAGGCAACCGAAGGCCCAGATGTCCGTGCGCTTGTCGACGCTCTTGCCGCGGATCTGCTCCGGGCTCATGTAGGGCACCGTGCCGACGATCATCCCGGTAGCGGTGAGCTGGGCGGCGAGGTTATCGGCACTGGTGGCAAGGGAGGTTTCGGTCGATGCGTCCGCCCCGAAGGCGCCGCCCTCGCCGGAAAGATCTTTGGCGATACCGAAGTCGAGCACCTTGACCCGGCCATCGTTATCGAGCATGACATTGGCCGCCTTGAGGTCGCGGTGCACGATCCCCTTCAGGTGTGCCGCCTCCAGCGCCGCGGCCACTTGCCTACCGACGCGCAGGCATTCCTGCACGGGAAGCGGCCCCTCACGTAGCCGTTGCTCGAGGGTGGCGCCCTCGACGAGCTCCAGCACCAGCCAACGAGCACTCCCAGACTCTTCCAAGTTGTAGATCGCGGCGATGTTGGGGTGGTTCACCGAAGCGAGCAGTTGCGCCTCGCGCCGCAGCCGAGCCAACCGCTCCGTGTCGACGGCGAGCGCCTCGGGCAACACCTTGATGGCGACGTCGCGCTTCAGGTTGGTGTCGTGGGCGCGGTACACCTCGCCCATACCGCCGGCTCCCAGCGGCTCGATGATCTCGTAGTTGCCCAGCGTCTTGCCGATCAACTCGTTCTCCCAAAGATCCCCATCTTTGTGGCCCCGGTATGAGTCGAAAGATCCCGACTCACCCGGTAGCCTTCTCTCGTAGTTGACGCATCATCTCCTGAAAGCGCGGCTCCTCACGCACCGACTCGAAGTGCGGCTTCTTGTCCAGTCGCCACCAGCCACTCGCGAAACCGTCGTCGATGGCGAGCTGCATGGCGTCGAGGGCATCCTCCGTTCGACCCTGCAGCGCGTAGATGTGCATCGGCGCGGTGCGGAACTGGTGGCGACGTTGCATGCCGGGAAGCCGGTCGACGTAGGCCTCGCTCTTTCTTAGCAGCAGTTTGGCGTGTTCTTCCTCGCCGGTTCGCAGCAGGACGGCGGCCAGGTCGATGGCGGCCTTGAGAGTAAAAGCGTTAACCGGCGGATCGTCCTCGAGCAGTTCCGAGAAGTTTGTTTCGAAGAAGAGCCGCGAGTCCTGCGGCCGGCCGGCGAGCACGCCGAAGTAGCCGAGAGGCTCGATCGGATGCAGGCGACCGTGCAGATACATCTGGTCGTAGAAGTAATTGATACGGAAATCTCTTGCCGCAAGGTCGGCCACGAGCGGCGCATTCGACGCGTACTCGGCGCGATGCATATCGAGGTTGAGCCGGGCGATGCGCGTGTACCTGTGGTTGGGGTTGGTCTCTTCGGACCTTTCAACGAGACGCTCGGCCGCAGCCTCGTCGCCGCGATCGAGCTCGACCGCCGACAACAGGAGCGAAACGTCGGGAACCGGTCGCGCGTCTGCTTCCGCGGCCCGCCGATACCACTCTGCCGCGTCGTCCAACGAGCCGGCGATGTCGCGATATGCGTCCCCCACCAGCATGTAGTCGTGGCGCACGCCGCCCGACGCGACGCGGGAGCTCAACGTGTCGAGAGCCGCCTCCGTTTCCCCCACGCTCGCCTGCGCCAGGCCCAGATTCCGGGTGTAGCGCCCACTATCCTCCGGGCTCATCGCCAATCCGCGATCCAAGGCCGCAATCGCCAGGTCGGCGCGGCCCGAATAGTGTAACGACAAGCCCAGCGCCAGGTACCCCAACGGATACTGCGGGTCCAGGTTCGTCACCCAACGCGCCTGATCGATCGCGTCCTCGAAACGACCCTCGTCCAGATACAGGTAGACCAAATTCTCACTTGGCCCCGGGTCGAGAGGGTCGAGGTCCCGCGCTAGGTGCATCAAAGCCGAGGCCTCCTCCGTGGGACCGTCACGGTAATAGATCTGGTTGGCAAGGGTGTGATGAGCCCAGGAATCGTTGGGGTTGAGCTCGATCGCCCTCCGCAGCGTGGCCTCCCGGTCTCCCCCACTCATGAGCAGGGCCTTCGGAACCAGAGCTTCGGCGAGCTCAGGGTCCAGCGCCAGCGCCGCTTCGACCGCGGCGCTGGCTTCGGTGTCCGCCACCTCCGGCGACATCTCCGTGTACTGGCGGAGCATGAGGTACGAGTTCGCCAGGCCGACGTACGCGAGGGCGAAATCCGGATCAAGGCGGATGGCCGTTCGGAAGTGGTGTACTGCTTCGTTCAACGATTCCTTGGTCCGACGGGGCCACGTAAGCTGGCCGACCATGTACGCCTCGTAGGCCTCGGTGTTCTCGGTCGGCCGAGCCGCAAGCTGCTGCGAATCCGAGGGCGCCAGCTCCACTTCGAGGGCTCTCGCGACCTCCCGGGCGATGTCTTCCTGGATCTCGAACAGAGCGTCCGCGTCGTATGGTCGCTCGTAACGCTGGCTCCAGCGTTCGTACCCGTCCACTGCTGTCACCAGGTACACGTGGACGACGATTCTGTCTCCAGACCGGGTCACGGTCCCTTCCAGAAGGCTCGCGACGCGCAACCGTCGACCGATCTCGCTGGTCTCGACAGGCTCGTCCATCTCCTGAAAGGCGAAGGAGGACCTCTGTCCCGGCACCTGCAGCCCACTGACTTTGGAAAGCGAAAACAACACCTCACTCGCGAGCTGCTCCGGGAAAGTGTCGTCGGGTTCGGCGCCGATGCCTGCGAAGGGCAGCACCGCGACGGCGTTCGCAGCGGGCGCGTCGTAGGCAACCGTCACGGCCCCGATGTCCGACCCGACAGCGTCCGACGGTTCCACGACGGTGCCCATCGAGGGCCACGACCCCCAGGAGACAAACGCCACAGTCGCCAGCATGACTGCGACCGTCATCGCGATCTTCAACTTCGGCGACCGCAAGAACGTGGCAGGTGCTGCGACGCGTGAGCCAGTGGTGACGGGCACGCCGGTTCCCGTCGCCTCGACCTCGTGGAGCTCGACCCGGGCGTCGCCGATGGCCTGCAATCGGTTCTCCGCGTCCTTTTGCAGGCAGCGACGAATCAGCGCCTGCACGGCGTCCGGCGTGCCCGACGGAAGCAGTGTCCAATCCGGCTCGTGCTCGAGCACCGCGCTGAGCGTATCGGCCATCGTCTCGCGGTCGAACGGTCTACGACCGGTGAGCAATTCGAACAGTAGACAGCCGAAGGCCCAGTTGTCGGTTCTCTCGTCGATCGGCTGGCCGCGCACCTGTTCGGGGCCCATGTAGGGCACGGTACCCACGATCATCCCGGTGGCGGTGAGGTGAGCGGCCAGGTCGCTGGCTCCGGTAGCCAGCGAGGTCTCCGCCGATAGTGCCCCGCCTCGATCGACTGGTTGCCCGAGTCCGCCAACGGAGAGATCCTTGGCGATGCCGAAGTCGAGAACCTTCACCCGGCCCTTCTTGTCGAGCATGACGTTGGCCGACTTCAGGTCGCGGTGCACGATCCCCTCTTCGTGCGCCGCTTCGAGCGCAGCGGCCACCTGGCCGGCGACACGTAGGCTCTCCGGCACCGGCAGCGGCCCCTGTCGCAGGCGCTGCTCGAGCGTCGTTCCCTCGACCAGTTCCAGCACCAGCCAACAAACGCCCTCGGCCTGCTCCAAGTTATAGATCGCGGCGATGTTGGGGTGGTTCACCGAGGCCAGTAGCCGCGCCTCGCGCTGCAGACGCGCCAGCCTCTCCGTGTCGACGGCGAGCGCCTCGGGCAACACCTTGATGGCAACGTCGCGCTTCAGGTTGGTGTCGTGGGCGCGATACACCTCGCCCATGCCGCCGGCGCCCAGCGGCTTGAGGATCTCGTAATTACCAAGCGTCTTGCCGATCAACGTCAAAAATCCCACGCGCCGCCGAGACGGATCACACGCGGCGGCAGGATGTCCTGGATCTCCTGGTAGCGGGGCCCGAGATCCCAGCGGAACTCCGTCACCACGTTGCTGTTGAACAGGTTGAAGACGTCGAAGTAAAAGTGCAGCACGCCGTAGCGACCGATGGTGACCTGCTTTTCGGCGCGGATATCGACGATGGTGACGAAGTCTTCGCGCTCAGGGCGATCGCTGCCCACCACGTTGCCCTCGCCGCGCGCGTCGATGGCGCGGCTCTGATTGCCCTGGCAGCAATAGGGGCTGTTGGGCGGCTCGATCAGGGAATCGTCGTAGCGGTACCAGGCCTCTACCGGCTCTCCGCTGTTGGCTCGCACGAACACCCCCAGGTTTACGCCTACGGGTTCGGCCAGCAGGTAATTGGCGGTGACCTTGAACATGTGCGGGCGCGATCCGAACACCTCCGCTCGTCGTTCGTTGTAGCCGTGGCTCGGGTTCTGACCCGCGTGGGCCTCGTAGCCGCGGCCATAGTCGTACGACGCCAGCATCTGCCAGTTTCCCGACCACCGCTTCTGCAACTGAAACGTCACGCCTTGATAGTCGGTGTAGTCGTCAAGCCCCCACGTCGATGTGTTGGTGCGGAGAAACTCACCGTCGTTAGCCACGGAGGGATCGCGCGCCCACAGCGGCACCGGCAAGCCGTCGTCTGCGGTACCGATGATGCCGTCGTTACCCGGGTCGACGCTCATCACCGGGAAGTAGGGATCCTGGTAGGAGCTCATGTTCGGCACGCAATCGGCAAGGCACCGGGCGTTGTCGAGCATGGGGCCGAATGGACGGCCGATGTCGACGAATCCGGTGTCGTTCCCCATGCCGCGGATGATGCCGGTCACGGAGACGAGCACGTTGTCGGCGATCTCGTGGTCGACGCCGAAGGTGAACTCGTTGAAGAACGGCGAGACCAGGTCGGGATCGACCGACGTAGTCACCCCCGGAAATCGGGCGTCGCGGAACGTCGTATGCTCGCCGAACTGGAAGCGCCCATCGCCGTTGGCATCGGTCCAGTTCCAATCCTCGCGGCCCGGATTGTTGATGTTGACGCCGCGGGCAATTCGACCGCCCAGGTTCTCCGCGTAGCGCGAGTAGTTGAACTTTAAGGCCCAACGCCCGTCCCCCAGGACGTCGTAGACGACGCCGACGCGCGGCACGAGGTCCTTCCAGCTGATCACCGGCCGTTGCTCCGCGAACGAGCCGGCGCAAAACTCCTCCGGGTTGGCGAGCGGTTCCATACCGCACCACGGCGAGTCGCGGCGACTCTGCGCCGGGTTCCAATTGGTGGCGACATCCCAACGAAGCCCACCGGTCACCGTGAGGCGGTTGGCGATGGTCAGCGTATCCTGGGCAAAGAGCCCGAAGTTGTAACCTTCGGTGGTCAAGACGTTTCCGTCCGCCCAACACTCGTCGTCGAGCACGAAGCACTCCGGCCCGGAGTGCAGCCGAATCTCGCGGGGCACTCCGACCTCCCATGCGGGGTTGCCCTCATCGTCGCGTCGCGAGTCGACGTACCGTAGGTAGCCGGGAGAATTGCTGATGGGTGCGATGACGCTGAAGCTCTTGTAGTTGGCGCCGAACTTGACGTCGTGGCTGGCGAGCTTGCCGGCTACGTACCAGGAAAGCGAGCTGTTGAAGCTGTGCGCCGTCTCGAGGCTGCGAAACTCCTCCACCGGCAGGCTCGGGCGTGGCACGTAGTCGCCGATGCCGAAGTCGAAGGTCGCGGATTGATCCGAAGGCACGGCCGCGGGTTCGTCGCCACCGGGCGGCCAGCGCCGCACCAGCGGGAAGTCGATCTTCGTGCCGCTGTAGCGCGTATCGAGAAACAAGTTCTGGTTGAGTACCGCCTGCCACTGCAGCTGCGTCGTGTACGACAAGCTGTCCTGTACGTAGCCGAGGTAGGGGCGCGATCGGCTCGCGCCCCGATTGTTACGGTACTTGGTTCCCCTCAGGTATCGACCCGACACCTTGTGGTTGTCGTTGATCTGAGCGTTGACGTTGATCGTCCAGTCGCGCAGCTTCGTCTTGTCGCGCTCTTCGAGGCCGAGGACCACCTTGTTGATGTCGAAGTTCCAGTAGTCGACGAAAAACCAGGCGCGGTCCCGCACGATGGGGCCGCCACCCTGCACGTCGAGATCCGACAGCAGCTCGGTGGGCGTGCCCTCGGTGATGCCCTGGTCTTCGAGTTCCGCATCGACGTTGCTGCTCACGAGGCTCGGCCCCTCGTAGAAATACTTGACGCCGGCGTGCCAGTCGTTGCTGCCACTCTTGACCACCATGTTCATGACGACGCCGGGCGTCTTGGTCTCGATGTCCTGCGCCGCAAGCGACACCGCGACCTCCTCGAACGAGCCCGTGGAGTAGTACATCGCGGAATAGCCGGGGAAAAGCTGCTCGCTCACGTCGCCGCCGTTGACGCTGTACTGGTTGTTGATCTGCTGCGAACCCCAGGCGCGCGGGGCCGTCTCTTGGCCGGAATCCGCGCCACCGACATCAAGGCTGCTCAAGACGCCCGGCATGTGGTCGAGCACGCCGGCCCAGAGCCCCGAGGCCGTCGGACTCATGTTGATCAGGTCGTCGGTGTACGTACCGCCGACATTGGTCCCCCGAACATCGATCACGGGGCTTTCACCCACGACGTTGATCGTCTCTTGCACCGAGGAAAGCTCCAGCGAGACATCGATGCTGACGGTGCGCGCTGCGCGAACGACGAGCTCCTCGCGGACCAGGGTCTTGAAGCCATCGAGCGTGAAGGTGACGGTGTAGCCGGTTCCGGGATAGAGGCCTGGGAACCGTGCCGAACCGTCGACGCCGGTGTGCTGCGTCTGTGTACCCACCGGCCCGAGCGCAACGACCGTGACACCGGGCAGCGGCACGCCGTCGGGGCCTGCTACCTGCACTGTGATCACGCCGGTGTCACGCTGGGCGAACGCGGGAGCTGCGAAACCGAGAGCCAAAGCCGCAATCAGTGCAGCCCGCAAGGAACAGGCGGACACCGCGGACAACGATCCCAATGCTCGACGCACGAGACCCTCCTCCCTGAGATGTAAGTATTTGCCCGTACGCACCTTACTCTGTTCGCGCTGGGATTTTCCAGGGGTGGCCACGTCTTGCCGGGCGGACGGCAGCGACGGCGACGCGACGCGCCACGGCGGCGGGAAGGTGATTGCGTCTATCCGCCCGTTGTAAGTCATCATCGGCTCCTGTTCCGGAATCTGTCGATTGGCCCGGGGCTGTGTCGACGCGAGCAAGCCCAGTGCCGCACGCTACGAGAGGAGGAACAGAAAGTCCTGAGAAAAGACCTGAGATCGCCTGAGAAATGACCTTTCGACGTCAAAGAAGGCGATTCTCGAGCGTCGAAAAGCCACCTTTCAACACAAAGAAGAGCTGTCCCGGAGACGTCCCCGAGCTTCGGCAGTACCCGTGTCAGCGCCCGACGTGCCGCCTTCCGATCGGCAGCGGGTCGGGCCGCGAAGCGATGATCATGCGGAAGCCCTGGTCGAGACGCTCGGCGATGTCGTCGACACCGGCAGTGATACCGCAGGGAACCTCGAACTCCTTGCAGGCGGCAAGCACCGCCTGGATGGCGGACTCCACCGCCTCGGGGTCGCGGTCGTAGGCGCGGTTGAGATCGCCCGGCCCCGGGATCACCACGCTCACGCCCGGCGTGGAGACGATCGCACGCGCGTTGGCCACACCGACTTGATCCTCGATCAGCAGTACGTTGATGACCTTGCCGTTCGGGTTCCCCGGCCAGCCGGCCTCGCCGATCATGTCCACGGAGAGCGCCGCTTCTTCGGCGCTCTCCACGTGCGGATAGACGATGGCGTCGACACCGACGGCGAGCGCCTCGGCCACGCGCTGGCGTGCCTCTTCGCGCCCATCGCGAATCGGCGGGATGCGCAGCGCCGTGGGATGCGTACCGTCGGCCGGCGCCGCGGCGAGCATGCCCTGCATGAAGCCGTCCATACGGGGAATATCGAAGGGCCCGGTTTCCATGGAGTAGAAGATGAAGTCGGTGTCGCGGTTCATCGCCAGCTCCGCGCCTTCCTCGGGCGTCTTGTCACGCGAGAAGAGGCCGAACACCGCGTCGCCGTTCCGGAGCAGGTCCGCCAGGCTTCCGACCGGAAGAGTCCCCAGTTGCGGCGACCGTTCGATTCCGTGATCAGCCGTTTCCGCAGCCCCCATTTCGATTTCGAAACCACCTGCAGCTGCAGCACCCATAGAGATCACCAGCCCCGTCGTCAGCATCGCAACAGCTCGTCGCATAGATCCGTTCCCTTTTATTAGCGAGAAAGCCTGCCTTGTATATCACGACTCCAGGCCACGCATCATCGGCGTTCTCGACGCTGCCGGACCGAAGGCGGCCCTGCCCGACAGACGCGTCCAGGGACCCGCAGCCAACCGCCCGGCGACGCCGCGAAAAATCAGGGTTGATCGGCGGTGCGAATTTCGCCATTTTCTAAGGGAGAGGGGCGTGCCCTCTGCCATCAATACCTAATCATGACCGCTCAAACACAACAAAAAGCAGTCACTGTGTCGACCAACGGCACGGCGGATCTGCTTCCCGCTCTGGACGAGATATTCGTCGAGACGGTGGCGCTCTTCCAACGGCTGCGGGCCGTGGCGCCGCTGATGCATGCGCACGCCGAGCTCGGACACGATGAGTGCACCGTCCTGCAGGGACTCGACCGCGACGGTTCGACGACCGTGACCGACATCGCCCACGACTGCGGCATCCAGCGAAACCAGGCGCAGAAGCTCGTCAAGGAGCTCGAGAAGCAGAATCTCGTGGAGATGGTCGACAACCCGATAAAGAAACGCGCCAAGCTGGTGGCGCTCACAGAGGACGGCCACGAGGTCGCCCGGTCGCTGGACCGACGTGAGGTCGAGCTCCTGTCGAGCCTGCCCTTGCAAGCCAGCGCGGCCGAGCTCCAGGCTGCGGCGGCAGCCCTCGCGAGAGTGCGCCAGGCGTTCAGCGACGAAGAATGGCGCAAGCTGCTGAACAACGGCAACGGCAAGTAAGAGCGACCTAGCCGTCGAGCTTGGCCTTGACCAACTCGTTGACGAGCTCGGGATTCGCGGCGCCGCCCGTCTCGCGCATGACCTGGCCGACGAAGAAGCCCGCCAGGCCGGTGCGCCCCAGACGATACTCTTCGCACTTGTCGGGATAAGCTGCGACCACCTTGTCGACAGCCGCCTCGATAGCGCCTGTGTCGGTGATCTGCTCGAGGCCACGCTGCTCGACGATCGCCGCGGGATCGCCACCTTCGTCCACCATGATGGCGAGAACATCCTTGCCGATCTTTCCGGAGATGACGCCAGCCTCGACCAGACCCAAGAGGGCGCCGAGCTCGGCACCGCCGAAGGGCAGCCCCTCCGTGCGCCCATCGACGAAATGCGGAGAGAGCTCGTTGATCATCCAGTTGGCGACGTCCGCGGGCCTCTGGTGAACGGTGACCGCATCTTCGAAGAACGCTCCCACCGAAACCTCCCCAGTGAGCAGGTCCGCGTCGTCGGCGCTGAGGGCGAGCTCTCGCTGGTAGCGTTCGTACCGCGCCATCAGGTCCGGGTTGCGTGCACGAGCCTTTTCGCGCATTTCCGCCCCCGAACGTTTGATGCGCCGACGCTTGTCGATGGGAGCGGCAGCGGTATCACCGGCGGCGGCGGTATCACCGCCGGAGCCGGGATGGGAGCCGGGTGACTTCGATTCATCGCCGGTCTCGCGACCGGTGGTCGGGGCGGCAGCGGCTTCGCCCCTACCGGAGACCTTCGCCCAGCTATCCCTGAGCGTGACCACGCGATTGAAGACCGGGGCGCCCGGTTTGGAGTCCGACGGGTCGGTGAAGAAGTACCCCAGACGCTCGAACTGGAAGTGTGTGCCGGGCGCGGCATCAACCACTGCAGGCTCGAGGCGCGCACCGGCCCGCACGACCCGTGACGCGGGATTCAGAAAGGCGGTGAAGTCTTTGCCGGCGGCCGCCGCTTCCTCGTCGGGATTGGCGACGGTGAACAGCCGGTCGTAAAGGCGGACCTCCACCGTGGCCGAATGCTCGGCGGAAACCCAGTGGATCGTTCCCTTGACCTTGCGCCCGTCCGGCGCCGAGCCACCTCGGGTCTCAGGATCGTAGGTGCAGCGCAGCTCGACGATCTCACCGGCGTCGTCTTTGACCACCTCATTGCATGTGACGAAGTAGCCGTAGCGCAACCGCACCTCGCGCCCGGGGGCGAGACGGAAGAATTCCTTCGGTGGGTCTTCCATGAAATCGTCGCGCTCGATGTAGAGCTCACGCCCGAACGGGATGCTACGACTCCCCTCCTTGGGTATGTCGTGCGGGAAGAAGGGCGCTTCGAGCTCCTCGACCGAGGCTCGACCCGCGTCTCCCGACGCGCCCCCCGCCGCGGCGTCATCCTCCGGATAGTTCGTGATCACCACTTTGAGTGGGTCGAGAACACACATGACGCGGGGAACCTCGGGATT
>CAYSHI010000399.1:0-30255 GCA_964430745.1 uncultured Acidobacteriota bacterium
CTCTCGCTCGAGCGCACGCTGAGTCCGTGGAGCGAGGCACGATTCAAGCTCCTGGAGTCGATGTACCGGAACGGAGCCGGCCCCGCCGCCGCTCGCGTGCGGCGCGCGTACTCCTGCTCCCGCGAGGTCCGCTCCCTGAGCGGAGCCTGCATCCTCTTGCGGCGTGAGGCTTTCGAACAGGCGGGCGGGTTCGACGAACGCTTCTTCCTCTACGCGGAAGATGTGGACCTGTGCGTCCGGCTGCGGGCCGCCGGCTGGAAGCTGCTGTACGTCGCCGAATCGGTCGTCGAGCACGATCGCGGCGCCAGCAGCGCCACCGCCCCGAAGGCCACGGCCTTGCACTATCGCCGCAGCCAGATAGCGTTTTACCGGAAACACTCCGGCGCAATCGCGACGCTGGGTCTGCGCTTCTACCTTGCGTTACGGTTTGCAACCAGGCGTGTGTTCGCGCGCAACGAGGACGAGCGGCAACTCGCCGCCGATCTGCTGCGCGTGGCGCTGCGCGAATCGGGTACCTGATGCGAGTCATCTTCGATGCCAGAAAGGCGGCCGACTACGGTATCGGCACCTACATCCGGCGCCTCGGTGAGGCCTGCGCGAGGCTCTCGCCGGAGGACGATTTCGTTTTTCTCGGCAGGCTCGAAGGCGCGCCAAACGGGTCGCCCGAATTGGCCGGCGCCGGCGGTGGTTTTCGCTTGCTCGAGGGAGACAACATCTCCTGGGAGCCCAACACCTCCGCCAGCTACGGGATCGGCGAGCTGATGAGCGTTTCGTGGCAGGTGCGGAAGCTCGAAGGGGACGTGTTCCACGCCCCGCACTACGTGTTTCCGCTGATGCTCCCCTGCCCCGGCGTGGTGACCGTGCACGACTGCATCCACCTGCGGTTTCCCGGCCAGCTCCCCAATCCCGCAGCGGCACTGTACGCGAGGCTGATGATCCGTCGCGCCGTGCGCTCGGCGGATCGCGTGATCACCGTATCGAACGCAACCCGGGCCGACCTCGTCGAGCTGGTCGCCGCCGACGCCTCCAAGATCGAAGTCATCCCACACGGCTGCGACCCTTTCTTCCTCGAAACGGTGGAAAGCGAAGCGCTCGAGGCCACGAGGCGCGCCCACGATCTCGAGCGGCCGTTTCTTCTCAGCGTCGCCAACATCAAGCCGCACAAGAACCTCAAGCGCCTGCTCGAGGCCTTCGCGCAGCTGTCCGGCGACTATCCCGATCTCGATCTCGTCATCGTCGGTGGTGACCTGAGCAAACACCCCGATCTCAAAAAGGTATGTGCCGAGTGCGGTCTGGACGAGCGCGTACGATCACTCGGATTTCTGCCCAAAGCCGAGCTTCGCGCGCTCTATCACCTCGCCCACATCTTCGTCTTCCCGTCGCTTTACGAAGGTTTCGGTCTTCCGCCGCTGGAGGCCATGGCGTGCGGCACGGCGGTGGTAGCCTCGCGCAGCTCCGCCATACCGGAGGTCGTCGGACATAGCGGCCTGCTGGTCAATCCCTTTCGCGTCGATTCGATCGCCGAGGCCATCCGCAGCCTTCTGGAGAACGACAGCTTCCGGTCCGCTCTGGGGACACAGGGGCGCCGGCGGGCGCGGGAGTTCCAGTGGGACGACGCGGCGCGCCGTGTCCTCGACGTCTACCGATCGGTGGTGCGACCGTGAGGGTCGCCCTGGTCCACGACTGGCTCACCGGAATGCGTGGCGGCGAGCGCGTGCTCGAGGGGCTGATCGAGATTTTCCCCGACGCCGACATCCACACCCTGCTGTACGTACCGGGATCGGTGAGCGAGCGCATCGCCTCGCGACCGATTCATACTTCTTTCGTGCAGAAGCTGCCGCGAGCGGCCACGCGCTACCGGTGGTATCTGCCGCTCTTTCCCTGGGCCATCGAGCAACTCGACCTGAGTGGTTACGACCTCGTGATATCCAGCAGTCACTGCGCCGCCAAGGCCATACTGACCGACCCCGCCACGCTCCACCTGTGCTATTGCCACACACCTATGCGCTACGCGTGGGATCAGTTCGGAACCTATTTCAGCCCGGAGCGCAACGGCCGACTGCCCTTTCTCGGCATTCAGGCGACCATGGCGTGGCTGAGGCGTTGGGACGCCGCCACCGCCTGCCGGGTCGACGCCTTCGCCGCCAACTCGGCGTGGGTGGCCGGGCGTATCGCCCGACACTACGGCCGCCTGGCGACGGTGGTGCCGCCGCCCGTCGATACCTCGTTCTTCGTTCCCGCGGAACCCGGCGCCGGAGCCGAGGAGCCCGACGACTACTACCTCGTCGTCTCCGCCCTGTCCCCCTACAAGCGGAACGAGGTGGTCATCGAGGCCTTCAATCAGATGCGCCGCCGCCTGGTGGTCGTCGGCAGTGGCCCCGATGCGGGCCGCCTCGGCTCGATCGCCGGACCTGACGTCGAAATGCGCGGCTGGGTCGATGCCGACGAGCTCAGGAGCCTCTATCAACGAAGTCGCGGGGTCGTCCTGGCGGCGGTGGAGGACGCCGGCATCGTGCCGCTCGAAGCGATGGCTTGCGGACGCCCGGCTCTGGTGCTCGCGCACGGCGGTGCCGGCGAAGCGATCGAGGACGGAGCCACCGGCATCCTCATCGAAGAGCAGACACCCGCCGCCGTGGCCGACGCCGTTGACAGGGCCGAGGCAACGACATTCAATAGTTCCCAGATTCGAGATTCGGCCCTGCGGTACGCACCGGATCGCTTCTTGGGCCGCTTGTCGTCGTTCGTCATGGGATCCTTACAGGGCGTGGGGACGGAAGGCCCGACCATCCTGCCGGAACCCCGGATCGGACAGACACCGGAGCACGCTCGTTGATGCAACGCATGCGCTTCTACCAGACCCTGGCGGTGCTTCTGTCCGACCTCGCGACGACCGCCGCTGCGTTCATCGCCGCCTACTGGCTCCGTTTCGAGTATCAGATCTGGCCGGTGCAACAGGGCGACATCCTGCAATTCCCGGATTACCTGCTCCTACTTCCCGCCATCCTGCCGCTCTGGGCGCTGGTGTTCGCAGCGTTCGGCCTCTACCGGCTGCGACGCACTGCCGCGCGCGCGGAGCAATACGTGCAGGTGATCATCGCCACGACTCTGGCGATGGCACTGCTCGCCGCGGGCGCATTTCTGACGCGGCCGACGGATTTCTCACGCCTGACGTTCGCCATGTTCTACGCCCTGGATGTCGTGTTCATTCTCGGCGGGCGGACGCTCATCAACGCCGTGATCGATCGTGTGCGGCGCTCGGGGCGCAACCTCAAGAGGATCTTGATCGCCGGCACCGGCGAGCTCGCGCACGTGGTCATCGATCGCATGCGGTTGCACCAGGAATTCGGCTTCCGCATCACCGGCATGTTGGGAGACGAGCTCCAGAGCTCGTACCGCGGGGTGCCGGTGGTGGGCGGGCTGGACACCGCGCGCGATTTCATTCGCCGATTCGACGTCGACCAGCTCTACATCGCGCTTCCGCTGTCCGCCTACGAGGACATCCTCCGAATACTCGACGGAGTCGGCAACGAGATCGTCGAGATCAAGGTCGTTCCCGACCTGCTGCAGCACATCACGCTGCGGGCCGCCGTCGAGGACCTCGACGGTGTTCCCATCGTCAATCTGTCGGCGACGCCACTGCGTGGCATGGCCGGCTTCGTGAAACGCGGTATGGACATGCTGGCCGCGCTTTCGTGCATCGTCTTGTTCGCGCCGCTGTTTCCGCTCATCGCGCTGGCAATTCGACTCTCCTCGCGGGGGCCGATCCTGTACCGGCAGGAGCGGATGGGCCTCGATGGTCGCAGCTTCGAGCTGCTGAAGTTTCGCTCCATGGTGGTCGATGCCGAGCGCACGACCGGGCCCGTATGGACACAGGAGCGGGACCCTCGCATCACGACCATCGGGCGCCTGATTCGCAAGTTCAGTCTCGATGAGCTGCCGCAGTTCTTCAACGTTCTGCGAGGCGACATGAGCCTCGTCGGACCGCGCCCCGAGCGACCCCACTTCGTGCAAGAGTTCCGCGAGCACATCCCACGCTATATGCTACGGCACAAGGTGCGGGCGGGGATGACGGGTTGGGCGCAAGTCAACGGCTGGCGCGGTAATACCTCTCTCGAGCGCCGTATCCAATACGACCTCTACTACATCGAGAATTGGTCGCTCACACTGGATCTGAAGATTCTCTGGATGACGGTTGCCAACGGACTCGGCCATGAACACGCATACTGACGACCGATGAGCACAAAACGAACCATCTTGATTACCGGTGGCGCCGGATTCATCGGCTCGCACCTCGCGGCGAACCTGCTGGATGGTGGTGATCGTGTCATCGTCATGGACAACCTGCTGACCGGCGACATCCGCAACATCAGCAGCTTCGTCGGCCGGGATTTTCTCTTCGTCAAGCACGATGTGACCCAGTACATCGTCGTCGACGAACCCATCGACTGCGTGCTTCATTTCGCCTCGCCCGCGTCGCCCGCCGACTACCTGCAGCATCCGATCCACACGTTGAAGGTGGGGGCGCTGGGCACCCACAAGGCCCTGGGGTTGGCAAAGGACCAGGGAGCCCGCTTTTTGCTCGCCTCCACATCAGAGGTTTACGGCGATCCGCAGATAAACCCGCAGGAAGAAAGCTACTGGGGCCACGTCAACCCGATCGGCCCGCGCGGTGTGTACGACGAGGCGAAGCGCTTCGCCGAAGCCATGACGATGGCGTACAACCGCTCGCACGGCCTTGCCACCCGGATCGTGCGGATCTTCAACACTTACGGGCCACGCATGCGTCTGCGCGATGGTCGGGCGATCCCCAACTTCATCACGCAGGCGTTGCGGGGTGAGCCCATCACGCTGTACGGCGACGGCAGCCAGACGCGATCGTTTACCTTCGTCGACGATCTCGTGCACGGCATCCTCGCGCTGCTCGATTCGGACGAGTGCGAACCGGTGAACCTCGGCAACCCGGAGGAAGTCACCATCCGCACCATGGCCGAAGCCGTGCTCGAGCTCACCGGCAGCAGCAGCGAGCTCATCGAGGAGCCGCTGCCGATCGACGACCCCAAGGTTCGTTGCCCGGACATCACGCGAGCGCGGAAGATCCTCGGATGGGAGCCGACGGTGACTCTGCGAGAGGGCCTGGTACCGACCATCGAGTGGTTCCACTCTCAGCTCGACGGCGACGATACGTAGCGGGTCGACGGCGAGGACCTCGCCGCAACTCGGGCACTAACCGCCCAGCACCTCGGCCAGGTCCTCGGGGGTCACCGGTATCCCGTATTCGCCGTGGAAGTCGCCCATCACGCCCAACATCGCCGGCAAGGCACAGCGGATGGTTCCGCGGCGGACTTTCTTGTCATGGAAGGCAGCGGCAATCAGCGCCTCGGAATCGCAACCCTCGGGCACCTCGGTCGGGAGCCCGGCGCGCGCACACAGGGCGCCGATGCGATCGGCGAGGCCGGGCGCCGTACCGAGCTTGCGATGCGCCAGTCGCGCCTCCGCCACCATACCGATGGCAACCGCCTCGCCGTGCCGCAGGCCGTACCCCTCGACCGCCTCGATGGCGTGGCCGACGGTGTGCCCGAAGTTCAAGATCTGTCGGTAGCCGGCTTCGGTCTCGTCGGCCGCAACCACGGAGGCCTTCAGGTCGCACGATCGTGAGACGATGCGCGCCAGGGCCGCGTCGTCGCCTGCCAGGGCGGCGTCCATGAGGTTGGCCTCGAGGTCCTGGAACAGCACCGCGTCGAGAATGACGCCGTACTTGATGACCTCCGCCATGCCCGCGGCGACCTCCGCGGGAGGCAGCGTCGTCAACGCTCCGACGTCGGCGAGTACGCGCCGCGGCTGCAGGAAGGCGCCGACGAGGTTCTTTCCCGCCGGCGTATCGACGCCGGTCTTGCCGCCGACGCTGCTGTCGACCATCGCCAGCAGCGTGGTGGGCACCTGAACGTATGAGATTCCCCGATACAGGGTGGCGGCCACGAAGCCGGCAACGTCTCCGACGACACCGCCGCCCACGGCCACGACCCATGAATCGCGCCCGTGCCCGAGCTCGATGAGCTGGTCCTGAAGGTCGCCGACGGTTGCCCGCGTCTTGTTTTCCTCACCGGCCGGGAAGACGAGGCAGTCGGCGGAGGCGCCGTACCGGCGGAGCGAGTCCGCCAGCGCCTCGCCGTACAGCGGCGCGACGCCGCTGTCGGTGATCACGGCCCATCGGGGAACCTGCCGCCAGCGCACCAGGTCGTCGGCGACACCGTCCGGCAGGCCGATGTCGATCACGACCTCGTATTCGCGCGGCGGCCCTCCCGGCACCTCGACGTCAACGAACTGCATACGCCACGTCCTCGAATTGGAGCCGACCGACGGCCAGAGCCAGTGTCGTATCGACGAGTATCTGATTGCCGTCCAGCGCGACGATCGGTGCGTCGGCGACCGCCAACGCGAGGGGCACCTCGGTGCACGCCATGATCACGCAGTCGGCGCCGCGCTCGCCCAGATGCCCGGCTGCCGCGAGCAGGCGCGGGTCGGAGCCACCCGGTGACTCGACGCCCGTGACGGCATCGGAGCTCTCGGCCCCCACGCGCGCTCCGGGGTCCGTTCCGCTCGCCCCGGGGGCCGTGCCCGCTTTCACATCCTTGATCGCCGACATCACCGCCGCCTGAAACTCGTCCTCCGGATACACCGGTTCCAGGCCATTCTCACGCAACGGGTCCTCGTACAGCCCGGCGTCGACCGTCCCGCTGGTTGCGAGCAGGCCGATCTTCCGTGCCCGCGGCACCACGCGGGCCACGGCCGCGCTCGCCAGACGGGTCATGTCGAGCACCGGAATCGAGACCCCGGCTCGAATCGGCGCCAGGAACGCGTGCGCCGAGTTGCAGGGAATGGCGACGAAATCGGCACCCGCCGCCTCGATCAGACCCGCCGCCGCCACCAGCTCCGGGGTGGGATCCGCTCCGTCGCCGAGCAAGAACGCGGTTCGATCGGGAACCTGGGTGGCGCTGTAGAGAATGCACGGTGGGTGGTCCTGGTCGCGCAGGGCGCCGTGCGCCGCGACGATGCGAGCGTAGAAATCGGCCGCCGCGGCCGGCCCCATGCCGCCGAGCACACCGATCGTTCGCATCGGCTCAGGACACCGCTAGCCGGTCTCTGCGGTTGCCGGCTCGAGCTCCTCGGCTCGCTCCGGTTGCCAGCGCAGAATCGGCTTGCGAGCCGCCAGCGTCTCGTCGAGGCGCGACAGGAAGGTGCTGTGCGGAGCCCCGCGGACGTGGTCCGGATCGGACTCCGCCTCACGCGCGATCGCGGCCATGGCCTCGACGAAGCCGTCGAGATCTTCCCGACTGACACTTTCGGTCGGCTCCACCATCAAGGCGCCGGCAACGACGAGCGGAAAGTAGACGGTCGGCGGATGGTAGCCGTAGTCCATGAGCCGCTTACAGACATCCATCGCGGTGACCTGATGGGCCTTTTGACGCTTGTCGGAGAAGATCACCTCATGCATGCAAAGCCGGTCTTGAGGCAGATGATAGTGCTCCTTGAGCAGCGCCTGCAGGTAGTTGGCGTTGAGTACGGCATCCTCGGCCACCTGGCGTAGCCCCACGGCTCCGAGTGCGCGGATGTAAGCGTAAGCACGCACCATGATGCCGAAATTGCCGTAGAAGCCTTGCACCTTGCCGATGCTGTCGGGTCGATTCCACTCGAGGTAGCCCTCGCCGGTTTCCGTCGCCATCTCGACCGTCGGGCGTGGCAGGAACGGAACGAGATGCTCGAGCACACCCACCGGGCCGCCGCCCGGACCGCCGCCGCCGTGTGGCGTCGTGAAGGTCTTGTGCAGATTGATGTGAAACACATCGATGCCGATGTCACCGGGCCGCGTCTTGCCGAGGATGGCGTTGAGGTTGGCGCCGTCGCAGTAGATCTGCGCACCGCAGCCGTGCATGATCTCGGCAATCTCCGCCATCTGGTCCTCGAAGAGGCCCAGCGTATTGGGGTTGGTGAGCATCAACGCCGCGGTGTCCTCGTCGGCCTCGGCTCGCAGCGCCTCGATATCGATGGTACCGCGGCTGTTCGATGGGATCTCCACCGACTCGAAACCGCAGAAGCTGGCGGTCGCCGGATTGGTGCCGTGCGCGGAGTCGGGAATCAAGACCTTGCGTCGCCCTGAGTCGCCGCGCGACGCGTGATAGGCGGCGATCATCATCACGCCGGTGAGCTCTCCCTGCGCCCCGGCGGCCGGTTGCAGGGTGACGCGATCCATGCCGGTGACGGCCGCGAGAGCCGACTCCAGGCGACGCATCAGCTCGAGCCCACCCTGCATTGCGCTCGCGGGCATGTAGGGGTGCGCACCCGTAAACCCCGGCAGGCGGGCAACCCGCTCGTTCACCTTGGGGTTGTACTTCATGGTGCAGGACCCGAGCGGGAAGAGGCCCGACTCGGTGCCGAAATTGTGCTGGGAGATGCGCGTGAAGTGGCGCACCACGTCTACCTCGGAAACCTCGGGAAAGCCGTCGATCTCGTCGCGGACGTTCTCCGTTCCCCATTTCTGTTCCGGGTCCACCCGCGGCACGTCGAGGGCGGGCAACGTGAAGCCGATGCGACCTGCTCCGCCACGTTCGAAAATCAGCCCCTCGTCCTTGAGTTGCCCTTGGTCGTCTCGCAATTTCGTCTCTCCCCCGCGGCTCACGAGCACACCTCCGTGAGCACGCTCGCGAGTCTGTCGATGTCTTCACGCGTGTGAACCTCGGTGGCGCACACCAGCAACTCGCGCTCGCGCCCGGAGTCGAAGCGGGCGAGCGGCACACCCGGCACCACGCCCTTCGCGGTGCACTCTTCCACCACCGCGTCCGCGGGCCGCGGCGTTCGGATGACGAACTCGTTGAAGGTCGGCCCCGAGAAAGCCTGCTCCACGCCGTCGATGGCGGTGAGCGTCTCGCGAGCGTACTCGGACTTGGCAAGGTTGTGCACCGCGAGCTCACGGATTCCGTGCCGCCCCAGTGTGCTCAGGTGAATGCACGTGGCGAGCGCGCACAGTGCCGTGTTGGTGCAGATGTTCGAGGTGGCCTTGGCACGCCGGATGTGTTGCTCGCGGGTCGCCAGGGTCAGCGCGAAGCCGCGACGTCCCGCGTCGTCGACGGTCTGACCGGCGAGACGTCCGGGAAGATTGCGAATGTACTCGTTGCGGCTCGCCATGAAGCCCACCAACGGGCCGCCGTAGTTCTGCCCGTTGCCGAAGCTCTGCAACTCACCGGCAACGATGTCGGCGCCGACCTCGCCGGCCGGTACCGTCAGGGCCCAGGCCAAAGGCTCGGCCGTGGCGACAATGAACTTCGCCGCAACCGAGTCGAGCACAGCACCGGCGGCGCGCAGATCCTCGACCACGCCGAAGAAGTTCGGCTGCTGGACCACAACCGCCACCACGTCGTCCTCGATCGCGGGGATCTCGGTCCGTCCGGAAGCGTCGACAAGCATGGTCTGGAATTCGATGTCGAGGTAGCGGGCGTAGGTCTCGGCGACCTCCCTGTACGCGGGGTGTAGCCCCTCCGACATCAGCACCCGACCACCACGCCGCATCAAGCGCCGCGCCATCAGCACGGCCTCGGCGACAGCGCTGGCACCGTCGTACATGGACGCGTTGCACACATCCATGCCGGTCAGCATGGACACCAGCGTCTGGAACTCGAAGATCGCCTGCAACGTTCCCTGGCTGATCTCGGCCTGGTAGGGCGTGTACGTGGTCATGAACTCCTGGCGCTGCACCAGGGCATCGACGTGCGTGGGCACGAAATGGGGGTAACAACCCGCGCCGAGAAAGCTCAACATTCCCGAAGCCGGCCCGTTCGCCGCGGACAGCTCGGAGAGATGCCGCAGCAGTTCCGGTTCCGAGAGCGCAGGCTCCACCGGCAGCTCACCCTCGTATCGGAGGTTCTCGGGAATCGTGGCGAAAAGTTCGTCCATGCGCGAGACCCCGACGATCTCCAGCATCTCCTGCCGGTCGTCCGGGCCGAGCGGCTGGTACCTACCGGGGCCTTGATGGTCGTTGGTCGTGGTCATCTTGATATTCGGGTGATGGGAGAGAAGAACATCGGTGACGGCGCGGCCTACGGTCGGCCACCTCAACCGGCGTCGGCGGCCGCCTCCAGAAAGCTCGTGTACTCCGCGGCCGACATCAGGCCACCGAGTTGCGCCGAATCGGCCACCTTGACCCGGATCATCCAGGCCGCACCGTGTGGATCTTCGTTGACGAGCTCAGGTTGATCGACAAGCGCTTCGTGGACTTCCGTCACCTCGCCGGTCACGGGAGCATAGAGTTCCGAGACCGCCTTGACCGATTCGATGGTGCCGAACGACTGGCCGACCTCGATCCGGTCGCCGACCGCCGGCAACTCCACGTACACGACATCCCCCAGCTCGGCCTGCGCGTGATCGGTAATGCCGATCGTACCGACATCCGACTCGACGGAGATCCACTCGTGCTCTTTGGAGTACTTATAAGCATCCGCGTATTCGGCCATCGTAGCTCCTCGATCTTTCCTGCTTGGCTAAGCGGGCCGGGGACGCCGGTAGAACGGCGTCTTGACGACCCTTGCTTCTAGTTTGCGTCCTCGGACAACGACTTTCAGCGAAGCGTCGACGTCAGCACCGGCGGACGGCACATAGCCGACGCCGATGCCCTTCTGCAGCGTCGGGCTGAAGCTGCCGCTGGTCACCTCGCCGATGCTCTCGCCGTCGGCTCCACAGAGCTCGTAACCATGTCGCGGCACGCCGCGTTCGAGCAGCTCGAAGCCGACGAGTCGCTCGCTCGTGCCGGCCTCGAGCTGGGCCTGCAGCACGGACTTGCCGATGAAATCGCCCTTGTCAGGCTTGATGAGCCAGCGCAGTCCGGCTTCGACCGGGCTCCTCGACTCGTCCATGTCGTTTCCGTACAACAGCATTCCGGCTTCGAGCCGCAGCGTGTCGCGGGCTCCCAGACCGATGGGCGCGATGCCCGCCGCCGCGCCCGATTCGAGCACGGCATCCGCCAAGGCCGTCGCCTTTTCAGGCGGCAGGTAGACCTCGAAACCGTCCTCGCCGGTGTAACCCGTGCGCGAGACCAGCGCGCGGCTCCCCTCGAACTCCGTGAACGTCGCCCGATAGTAGCGAATCGCCGATAAATCCGAGGGAACGAGCGGCGAGAGGATGTCCTCGGCTCGCGGCCCCTGTATCGCGAGCTGGGCCCATTGGTCGCACTCGTCCGTGACGTCGAGCGAGCCACCGAAATCCGCCGCCCGCGCCTCGATCCAGGCAACGTCCTTGGGCGTCGTCGCGGCGTTGATCACGAGAAGGTAGTCGTCGCCGTCAAGACGATAGACGAGAAGGTCGTCGATGACGCCGCCGTCGTCATTGACCATTACGGTGTACTGCGCCTGGCCGATCTCGAGGGCGCCGGCATCGTTGGTGATCAGGTGCTGGATGAAAGCCAGAGCGTCGTTTCCCCGGATGCGCACCTCGCCCATGTGGCTCACGTCGAACAGACCGGCGCGCTCGCGCACGGCTTGGTGTTCGGCGAGGATGCCGGCAAATTGGACAGGCATGTCCCATCCACCGAAGTCCACCATCTTGGCGCCGTGGTCGCGGTGCCACTGGTTCAGAGGAGTACGCTTGAGGTCGCCGGACATCGTGCTCCCGAGAGGTGTTGAAGGACGGCATGAGCGGCCGCGAAAGAGGGAAGGAACCCGGGCATCAAGCTACCATAGAGCGATGCTGATTCAACCCGCCAGGTGGGCCTCCGAGACGGCCACGGCGCGGCCATGCGGGGGAGCGGCACACCTGCCCCTGTAGTGTCGCACCTTCCCTCTCGCGCAAGCTGTTAGTTCTCACGAGGTTGTTCATTGTGTGCGGTGACAGAGGATGGCGGGAGGGGGCTTTTATCAGGCAGGAACCTTGGTGCTCGGCGGGTCGGAGCGTGGCAGCGATGCCCTTAGGCGCGAGGTGCGGGCTCTCGAGAGGCTTCGCCGCGTCTGCGGATCCCAATACACGCTACAGGGCATCACTGCCCCGCCCCAACCCTCTGCATCGATCCCGACAAGACGAGACTCTCCGCCCAAACGCACCCGGACCGACGACCCTGTGTCCCTGAGATAGCCATGGGACCAACCGCCGTCCGCCGGAGGTATCGGCGGGCAGCATAGGCGGCCGAGCGCTATTGCCTGGCGTCAGGCAGCTGCTTCTGTGACCCGCTGAACGCGCGCTGCCCGCCGACACCTCCGCCCGGCCGATCAAGCGGGGAGTAACTACTCTGACACCGGCGCCGAGACGATGACGAGGCCTCGGCATCCCCCGAAAGCCGGCTCCGCCGTCTTCCGGCTCGGGGGTGAATTCTCCGGTGCCCGCGCGTTCAGCGTGTCTGCACGGGTGCTGCCTTGCTTCATGCACTCGCGCTCGGCCGCCTACGGGCGCCGGAGAATTTTCCCTTCGAGTCGCCGCCAACGTTCCATGGTTGGCACGGGGAGTCGTCTTGGTGGGCGGCGGCGGGACGTGGCAGGTCCGAGCCGGCAACCGGAGATCTGAGGGAGGGGTGTGATCTCGATGCTGTCCTCTCGCGTGTGTCTGCGATCCGCAAGCGCGGCGAAGCCGCTCAACAACCCGCACTTCACGCGAAGGGCAGTATCGTGATCTCGCCCCTCCCGTGAACCTCCGACGCGGCGCCAGACTCGACCGCTCCCCACCCCGAGTGGTCCTCTGTCGCCCCCTACGTGTGAATAGCGTGCTGAGAATTCACAGCTAGCTCGCCCGGCGCCACACACCCGTCGTGCGGCGCCACCACCACAGGGACATGCGCGCCGTCGGGCCGTAGAGCCGCAGCGCAGCGCCGTCGCCGCGCCGCGAACGCACGTAGAGGGTTCCCGAACGTGCGGATCCCGATGGCGTGCAGCTCACGATGTCGGCCGGACCGAAAGCCAGTCCGCCACGATCCGCGGCGCCACCCAGAACCGTAGGCGCACCGGGGGGTCGACCGGGCTCGATGCCCGCGTGGCGGCGCCCGAGCGTCACTTCTGCATCCAAGGGAACGTCGATTCCGGCGGCGAAATCCGCCTGGCCAATACCGTCGCCGTCACCGTCGACGAGGGTCGTCCAGCGTAGCTCGCCGCTTGCGCTCACAAATCGCAAGCCGTGGATCCTTCCCGATGCGACCGCCAACGCGCACGTTCGCGTGACCGCATGGGCGAGGTGCCGCAGTGCCCCTTCGAGGCGTTGCTGCTGGCGCCAACGCAGCATCGTCGAAGCCCCGTACATCGCGAGCACTCCGAGCAGCGTCAGAGCGATCAGCGTCTCGAGCAATGACGTGCCGTCCACGAGGCGCCGCGCGCGCGCCGAAAGCGGAGGACACCGGCGATCGGTCAACGCCCCGCCCGGCCCCCTCCGCTGTTCAGACACTGCGCTTCAGCCTTGCTTCTTGACGGCCAGGTAGGGCCGCAGCTTCTCCAACGAGGTCGTGCCGATGCCCCGAACGTTGAGAAGGTCGTCGATCTTCTCGAACGGACCGTGCTCCTCGCGGAACTCGATGATGCGGCGAGCCAACGCCTCTCCGATGCCGGGGATCTTCTGCAGATCGTCGGCCGTGGCGGAATTGACATCGATCGGGCGGCGCTCCTCAGTTTGGGCGCGAAACTCGGTCTCGGCGATGAGAGGGACCGGGACGTCGACCGGAAGGGGACTCCCCGAGGCTCCCAGCATGGAGCCCGCGAGAGCGACGGCCGCAAGAAGATTGGTGACTGTAAGCATGACTGCCTCCCAGAACGGCGCGCCTCGTTCGGCGCGCCGGCTCGCGCCCCGCTCGGCTTGGTCCGGCGGGGCCTGATACAAGCGCTTCACGCTTCTTGGAGACGGCCACCGCGCGCCTGTTTCGGACAATTTCCTCGCATTGACCGCTCTTGCGACCCCGTGCTAGCTTGCGCTCTCGCATAGGCGGCGTTCGGCAGGGTTCCCTCGAACCGGCGGGCGCCTTTTTTTTCACCCTCTCGCCGACGGGACGAGGAGGCTGTGGGATCCACACAATGGCCGACGACAACGAGCAGCTCGACAACGAAGATGCCGGCGCAGAAGTCGGCGAGATCACTCCCAAGTCCGAGGACTTCTCGCGCTGGTACATCGATATCGTGCGTCGCGCCGAGCTCGCCGACTACACACCCGTCAAGGGCTGCATGGTCATCCGGCCCTACGGCTACGGCTTGTGGGAGAACACTCGTGATCTGCTCGACGCGCGGCTCAGGGCAACCGGCCACCAGAACGCGTACTTTCCCCTGTTCATTCCCGAGAGCCACCTGCAGCGCGAGGCCGAGCACGTCGAAGGGTTCGCCCCCGAGGTCGCCTGGGTCACGCACGGAGGAACGAACGAGCTCGAGGAACGGCTTGCCGTGCGCCCCACATCCGAGGCCATCATCAACAGCCTCTACAGCAAGTGGGTCAAGTCGTGGCGCGACCTGCCCCTGCTGATCAACCAGTGGGCCAATGTCGTGCGCTGGGAGAAAGTGACCCGCTTCTTCCTGCGGACCACCGAGTTTCTCTGGCAAGAGGGCCATACCGTACACGCCACCGAGCAAGAGGCCGAAGAGGAAACTCTACGCATTCTCGAGATCTATCGTTCGCTGATCGAGGATGACCTGGCCGTACCGGTGATCACCGGTCTCAAGAGCGAAGGTGAGAAGTTTGCCGGCGCACTGCGCACCTACACGCTCGAAGCGCTGATGGGCGACGGGCGGGCGCTGCAGGCTGGCACCTCGCACAATCTCGGACAGAACTTCGCCAAAGCGTTCAACATCCGGTTCGAGGACCAGAATCAGGAGCTGCGCCACGCCTGGACCACGTCGTGGGGCGTCACGACGCGCTTGATCGGCGCGCTCATCATGACGCACGGCGACGACGATGGGCTGCAACTGCCCCCTCGCGTAGCGACTTACCAAGTGGTGATCGTTCCCATCCCGGGCAAGGGCTTCGAGGACACCGTCCTGCCCGCCGCCCGCGAGCTCCGCGACACCTTCGCGCAGGCCGGAGTGCGCGCCCACCTCGACGACCGCGAGGAGCACACACCCGGGTGGAAGTACCACGAGTGGGAGCTGCGCGGCGTTCCGCTGCGTGCCGAGATCGGCCCGCGGGATGTGGCCAAGGGTCAGGCCGTGCTGGTGCGGCGAGACTCGCGTGAGAAGGCGTTCGTGCCGCTCGAAGGCATCGCGCAACACGCCGAGACGCTGCTCGAGGACATCCAGAGCAGCCTCTTCGAGCGTGCTCGAACCTTCATGGAGGAAAACACGCACGAGGTTTCGAGCTACGAGGAGCTCAAGGAGATCATGGCGGGGTCGCGTGGTTTCGTGGTGGCTCCGTGGTGCGGCGAAGAAGGCGATGAGACGGAGAAGGTCCAGGAGGAGACCTCGGCCACGATTCGTTGCGTGTTGACCGACCGCGAAGCCGAGGGCGCGTGCATCCTCACCGGCCGGCCCGCCAAGCACATGGCAGTGTTCGCCAAAGCCTACTGATCTACGCCGTCGATCGCCGTTGCCACCGCGGCGGCGACAGCTTCAGGATCACCGGTCGCATCAACACGGAGCTCCGCCCCTTGATAACCGGGAAGACGCTCGTCGAGGCGCGCCTGCAGGGCCGCGAGATCACCCCATAGCGGGCGCGCCCCATCGGCGACTCCGCAGCGCTCCCGCAGCACCTCGAGCGGGCATTGCAGCCAGACCACGATCGCGCTACGACGGCTGAGCGCCTGATTACCCTCATCGATCAGGGTTCCGCCGCCGAGAGCCACGACCGTCGCCGGCTTCGCTACGATCTGCCGAAGGACGTGGCTTTCCATGACGCGAAAAGCCTCCTCGCCGTCTTCCCGGAAGACTTCGGCTACACTGCGCCCCGCGTGGCGCTCGACGACGCCATCGAGATCGAGAAAGCTCCACAGCAGACGGCGTGCCAGTAGGCGGCCGATGGTGCTTTTTCCGCTGCCCATGAAACCCGCAAGGTGAATCTGCGCGCGCCCGTCTGCAAGGCGCGCCGGCGCCAACGGACTCATGTCCGGGCTCTCGCGGCTCACCGGCGCGCAACCCGGTCGACGGCCGCGGCGAACCCCGGATACGACACCGCCATGGCGTCCGCGTTGACGATGGTCACCTCTCGTTCAGCCGCGAGCCCGACGGCTCCCATGGCCAACGCGATCCGGTGATCCCCGGCGGCGTCGACGCTCCCGCCGGCAAGGCCCGACCCCCCGCGCACCGCCAGGCCATCGGGAAATTCGTCGACCTCTGCGCCGAGGGCCCGAAGCGCCGCCGCCGTCGAGGCGATCCGGTCGCTCTCCTTGACCCTCAGTTCCGCCGCATCCTGTATCCGCACGCCGTCCCGAGTGAACGGGCCGACGGCCGCGAGAAGAGGCAATTCGTCGATGACGGTGGGGATGATCGCGCCCTCGATCGTCCCGCCGGCCAGTCCCCCGTCGGCTCCCTCGATGGTAAGTGTGCCGACGGGCTCTCCACACCAACTCTTCTCGGCATCGATGCGGATCCCCGCGCCCCAACCCACCAGAAGGTCGAGGATCGCCGCCCGCGTCGGGTTCAAGCCGACGCCCGGCAGGCGCAGGCGGCTGCCCGCGAGCAGTGTCGCCGCCACCATCCAGTATGCGGCGGACGATGTGTCGCCGGGGATGCGGCCGTTTAGCGAATCCAAACCCTCACCGGGGCAAATGGTCACGCTGTTACCGCCTCCGGCGGCGGCGTGAACCTCGAGATCTGCACCCATCGCACCCAGGAGGCGCTCGCTGTGATCGCGCGTAATCGCCGGTTCGACGACGGTCGTCGGACCATCGGCGTACAGGCCGGCAAGCAGAACGCAGGACTTCACTTGCGCGGACGCCACCTCGGGGCGATACGTGATCGCCCGCAACGGCGCAACGCCTTCGATGGTCATGGGCGCGGTGCCGTCGGCGGCGGTGTGGACCGTCGCGCCCATGCAGCAAAGCGGGTCGGCGACCCGGCGCATCGGACGACGACGAAGCGAGGCGTCCCCGGTGAGCGTGGTGTTGTAGGGCTGCCCGGCAAGCAGACCGGCGAGCAGCCTCATCGTGGTGCCGCTGTTGCCGCAATCAACGGGGCTCGCGGCCGCCCGCAACCCCGAAAGGCCGGCACCCACGACGCGGGTGAGATCCCCTGCCCGGTCCACATCGACACCGAGGGCCCGCATCGCCGCGGCGGTGGACGCCACGTCCTCACCGTCGGCAAGGCCTTCGAGCGTGCTCACTCCGTTCGCCAGCGCCGCGAACAGCACGGCGCGGTGCGAGATCGACTTGTCGCCGGGCACGACGACCTCGCCGCTCAAACGCCGCGCGGGCTCGACCGTCCAGTTCACCCCGGATGCTCCTGTCGCGCCCGGTAAGGGCTCAGACCGGCCGGCCGCGCCGCTCGTTCCCGGTGGCGACGCTGACGATGATCACGCCGACCGCAACCAGGATGTTGATCGCCATGAACCACGTATGCAACGTCTCCACTGCCTCGGCCAGCCGCGGAAAAAACTCGGCGGGAAACTCCGCAAGGATCCCCAACACGAGCACCTCGCCAATGACCAGAGGGCCGACCCAACGCAGCAGGTTGACCCAGAGGTTCATCGCCTTGAACCCGGGGCTTCCCAGGTTGACCTCGGCTTCGACGGTGGCCCGATTCCAGATCCAGCCCACGAACACACAGACGAAGAAGCCGCCGATCGGCAACATGTAATCGGAGACGATGTGGCTGATCAGATCGAACCAGTTGAGCTGGAATATCCGCACGCTTCCGAGGACGCCCTGCCCCTCGGCGCTGCCCAGCATACCCGCGATCGACCAGTCCGCCCACGGCCCCGAGGCCAGCGCCGCGGGTACTCCCAGCAGGAAGATGCCGCCGCCCAACAGGGCGACGGCCTTCGCGCGTGACCAACCGAGATCATCGATGAAGTAGGCGGCGACCACCTCGAGCAGCGAGATGCTCGAGGTCAGTGCCGCCATCAGAAAGAGGGCGAAGAACATGCTGGCGAAGACCACGCCCCCGGGCATCTGGTGAAAGACGACCGGCAGTGTGACGAATACCAATCCGGGCCCCTCGGCCGGCTCCATGCCGAAGGCGAACAGCGCCGGGAAAATGGCGAAGCCCGCCGCGATCGCGATGAGCGTGTCCATGAAGGCCACCTGCAGGCTCGACTTGGGCAGATCGTTGTCCGCCGAAAGGTAGGAGCCGTAGGTGATCATCGCCCCCATGCCCACGCTGAGGGTGAAAAACGCGTGCCCCATGGCGGTCAGCACCACGGTCGGGTCGAGAGCCGAGAAATCCGGCCGCAACATGAAGTCGATGCCGGCGCCGGCGCCGGGCAACAAGACGCCGCGCACGACGAGGATGGCAAGCAGCACGAAAAGGATCGGCATCATGATTTTGCTGGCGCGCTCGATGCCACCCTTGACGCCGCGAAGAACGATGACCATGGTGATGGCCATGAACAGGGCGTGGAACAGGAGACTCTGCGAAGTGCTCGAGGAAAGCGCGCCGAAGTAGGCACCCGACTCCTCGGGGCTGGCGAGCGCGCTGATGCTTCCGAGCGGTGATCGCAGCGCGTACGCCATCACCCAACCGGCAACGACGCTGTAGAAGCTCAACAGCAACGCCCCGGCGAGCACACCCATACCGCCGACGTATTTCCACGCCGAGCCCGGCGCGAGCGCCTCGAAGGCGCCCACGGGGTTGAGCTGGGTGTGGCGGCCGATCACCAACTCGGCGAGGAACACCGGAGCGCCGATCAGGACGATGCAGGCAACATAGACCAGGATGAAGGCGGCGCCGCCGTTCTCGCCCATGATGTAGGTGAAACGCCAGATGTTGCCGAGGCCGATGGCGGAGCCGGCCGCCGCCAGCAGGAAGCCCGCCTTCGATCCCCACTGGCCCCGCGCGGCGTCCGTCACTTATCGGCCCCGAGCCCGCCGGGAGTCTGGCTGCGTCGTTTCTCGGCCCTCATCGAGTGCACGAGGAGTGAAGCGAACCCACCCCACAGCACGCCGAGCACCAGCACCATGAACACTATCGTCGTCGTTTGCATGGATAACTCCTTCGTGTGCGGGTGTCGCTAGCCGGTCGCGGATTCGTCGCTGAAGGTCGCGTCCGCCATGCGGTTGTTTGCCAGGAAGAAGATCACCAACACGACCCCCCACTGGAACAGGCATGTCCCGAGCGTGAACACACCGAACGGATTCCACCACGCCTCACCGGATGTCGCCGCCTGGTACAACCACCAGACGATAAGCACGGTGAATTGCAGCGGGATCAGCACCTTGACGGCGAAGTCGAACCAGCGCCCGGGTGCGATGTCGTTGTCGGCCGGCTCGATGAGCTCCTCGCGGAAGCGGGCGACGCCGAAGGCGCGCGCCGCGATCGCGAAGAAGAAGCCCGACACCATCAGCCCGATGCCCCAGACGGCATCCTGGTTGCTGAAAAAACTCAGGTTGACCGCCGACGGGATGCCGAGGACGATGCTGCCGCCCGCCACCGAAAGCACGGCCGTGTGCCGCGTCATGCCGAAATCCATGAAAATACGCACGCCGAGCTCGAGCATGGCGATCAGCGAAGAGAAGGCCGCCACGACGAGGGCGAGAAAGAACAAGCTCATGAAGAACTGCCCGCCGGGGATGGAGCTGAACAGGCGCGGCACCCAGATGAAGCTGAGCCCGGTGCTGGCAGGACCACTGTCCATGAGCACGGTGCGGGCCTCCTCGAGCGGCAGGACCGCGAATACCGTGGGAATGATGGCGAGCGCGGCCAACATCGAAGCCGAGTTGTTACCGAGCCCGATGGTCATCGCCGAGCCGACGATGTCGTCCTTCTTGGCGCTGTACACCGCGTAGGTAACCATCAGACCCCATCCGGCCCCGGTCGACCACGCCGACTGGGTGAGGGCCTGCAGCCAGATCTCGTAGTTGAGAAGATCGGACCAGTTCGGATTGAAGAGGAATTCCAGTCCGGCGAGCGGCCCCTCGGCCCCGGGCGCCGCCGGTAACGTGAGAGCGCGCACGGCGGCCACCGCCAAGAGGACGAAGAGAGCCGGGATCAACACCTTGCTGGCGCGTTCGATGCCGGCGACCACACCTCGATAAACGATGTACCCGCAGGCCGCCATGGCAACGACGTGGAACAGCAACGGCTGCCAGACGGTAGCCTGGAACCCGTCCCAGTAGACCATTCCGTCGACGTCGTTGAGTCGTCCGCTGGCGGAAGCGAGGAAGTACTTGATGCACCAGCCGGCGACCACCGAGTAGTAGAACGTGATCGCCATCGTGCACCAGCCGACGAAGGCGCCCATCCAGCACGCCTGCCGGCCCATCAGTCGACCGAACGCGCCGACGACTCCCTTTCGAGCGTGCCGTCCCATGGCCATTTCCACCATCAGCAGCGGTATGGCCCAGAGAAACAGGAAGATCAGCCACGGGATCAAAAAGGCGCCGCCGCCCTGGTTGGCGACAATGCGCGGAAATCGCCAGATATTTCCGGTACCCACGGCCATACCCAGAGCGGCAATCAACAGGGCCCATCTCGAGGTGAAGCTCTCAGTCGTGCTCATGGGGGCGGACTTTACGCGCATCCCCCGGACCGCGTCAATTCCCCGCCAATCAGGCGCAAACGCCTGCCGCGCTTAGCTCCGCGGCGGCGCCACCGGAAGCAGCTCTTCGATCAGGTGGGTGTCGTAGTCGCCGGCGACGAAGCCCGGATGGTCCATGATGCGCTGCAGAAGCGGCAAGCTGGTGTCGATCCCCTGGATAACGAACATGCTGAGCGCGCGCCGCATCCGCACCAGGGCTTCTTCGCGGTTGAAGGCATGCACGATGACCTTCGCGATCATCGAGTCGTAGTACGGCGAGATGAACGAAACCTCGTGCGCCGCCGTGTCCACCCGGACACCCGGACCCTTGGGAACGTTGAAGGCGGTGATCTGACCCGGGCTCGGCGCCAGCGTCTCGGGATGCTCTGCGTTGACGCGACACTCTATGGAGTGGCCTCGAAACTTGATGTCGCCCTGGGCGAACGGCAGCTTCTTGCCGGCGGCGACGCGAATCTGCTGCTTGATCAGGTCCACCAGCGTGACCTGCTCGGTGATCGGATGTTCCACCTGGATGCGGGTGTTCATCTCCATGAAGTAGTGGTTGCCGTCGGCATCCATCAGGAACTCCATCGTGCCGGCGCTGCTGTAGCCGATGTGCCTCGCTCCCTTGATGGCATCGGCCCAGATGCGCTCGCGCTTTTCCTCGGTCAAGCCGGGAGAAGGCGTCTCCTCGACGAGCTTTTGATACTTGCGCTGCACGCTGCATTCGCGCTCGCCGAGGTGCACGAGGTTGCCGTGCTTGTCGCCGAGCAGCTGCACCTCGATGTGGCGCGGGCGCGCCAGGTACTTCTCCACGTAGACGTCACGAGAGCCGAACGCGGCCTCGGCTTCGTTGCTGGCCGAGCGCAGAGCATCGGCAAGGTTGTCGGCGTGGAGCACGACGCGCATGCCCTTCCCGCCGCCGCCGGCGGCCGCCTTCAGCAGCACCGGGTAACCGACCTCCTCGGCAAAGACGGCGGCATCGTGAGCGTCCGAGACCGCGCCTTCCGAGCCGCGGATCAACGGCAGTCCGGCTGCTTCCATCGTGGAACGGGCCACCGCCTTGTCGCCCATGCTGCGGATAGCTTCGACGCTGGGGCCGATGAACACCAGATTGCAGCTATCGCAGATCTCGGCGAACTCCGCGTTCTCCGCGAGGAACCCGTATCCCGGGTGGATCGCGTCCACGCCCATGATGTCGGCGGCGGAAATGACAGCCGGGATGTTCAGATACGATTCCGCGGCGGGCGGCGGCCCGATGCAGATCGACTCGTCGGCAAAGCTGGTGTGAAGGGAGTCACGATCGGCCTCGGAATACACCGCCACCGTCTTGATGCCCAACTCACGGCACGCCCAAATGATGCGGAGGGCAATTTCGCCCCGGTTGGCGATCAGGATCGACTTGAACACGAGGTCTAAGCCCTGGGCCTGACGGCGAACAGACGCTGTCCGAACTCGACCGGCTCACCGTTGTTGGCAAGGATGGCGGCCACCTCTCCGCCAACCTCCGCGACGATGTCGTTCATCAACTTCATCGCTTCGATGATGCACAGGGTCTGACCCTCGTCGACCGGCGCGCCCACTTCGACGAACACGTCGGCACCGGGCTCCGGAGCACGGTAGAACGTGCCCACCATCGGCGACGTGACGATGAAACAGTCAGCGTAGGGATCCTCCGCGACGCCCGCTGCATCGGAAACCGAACCGGCGACGTCGAGTGTACTCGCCGGACTTCCCGCGACGGCCGGCGGCGGCGTCGCCCCCGTGACCGACACCTCGGCGGGGCCGCGCCGGATCTTGACCTTGACGCCATCGCGCTCGATGGCGAACTCGTTGACCTCCTTCTCGATCAGGAGGTCGATCAGCTCGCGGATCTGGTCGATATCGACCGGACTATCGGAAGATTTGCTGCTCATCAGTAGGCCACCCTTACCGTCCGTCGCGGCCGCGGGAAGCACGACCTACGGGATCTTCGGAAGGATAGGGTCGGTATCCAGGGTGGTCAAGCGACGGTAGCCATCGGCGCGTACCTGCACCATGTCCTCTATCCGGATGCCGAAGCTGCCTTGAAGATAAACGGCCGGCTCGATGGTCACCACCATACCGTCCTCGAGGCGGTCGGTTCCGCGGCCCGAGAGCGTCGGCGCCTCGTGGATCTCGAGGCCGACGCCGTGCCCGGTGCCGTGGCTGAACGCCTCTCCCAGGCCGGCATCCGCGATCATGCCGCGCGCGGCCGCGTCGACCGATTCGGCGGTCACTCCGGCGCGGACGACGTCCATCGCGGCTTCACGGGCGCGGTCGACGAGCTCGTGGCGCTGCAACCACTCGGGATTGGGACTCGGCCCACACCACACCATGCGTGTGATGTCCGAGCAATAGCCGTCCAGCCGGCAGCCCATGTCGATCATCACCGGCTCGTCGCGGGCGACGACCCTCTGTGTGGCGACTCCGTGCGGGAGCGCCGACCGCGGGCCCGAGGCGACGATCGTCTCGAAGGCCATCCCCTCGGCGCCGCGGCGGCGGCAGGCGTATTCGAGCGCGGCGGCGATCTCGGTCTCCGTCTGTCCCGGCACGATTCCCGTGGCCACTTCGGACAGAGCCGCCTCCGCCACCGCCAGCGACCGCTCGATCGCCTCGACCTCGCCCGCGTCCTTGGCGCGCCGAATCGCCTCGACCGGACGATCGCACGGAACCCAGCTCACCCCTTCGACGGTGGTGAGCTTCTCGCGCAATGCCACGGTGACGACGTGGGATTCGAAGCCGATCCGCTGAATCGGATCTTGTTCGAGGAGGGAGGCGAGACCCCGCTCCAGCCCTCGCGAGGAGATCTGGACACGCGCGTCACCGACCTCGGCCCGGGCCTGCTCCTCGTAGCGCGGGTCGGTGATGAAGGCATGTCCGCCGGGACCCAGGACGAACCAGCCATTGGTGCCGGTGAATCCGGTGAGGTAGCGGACATTGCCGGGCGACGTCACCAGCAGCGCGTCGGCGCCCGCCTCATGCAAACAAGAAGAAACGGCGGAGCGGCGCCGAGAGTAGTTGCTCACTCTCTGCGCCACTCCGCCGTGATCCTTACTATTGGCCTTCAGCCGTTACCGTCGCACTGGCGATCTCCGTGTTGGTGGCGTCGTACAGACCGGCCTTCACGGTGACCACTCCGGTGCTCGGTACTCGCAGCCTGGTGGATGTTCGACCCTGTGAATCGGTCGTGCCGTGCGATGTGGTCAAGCTCGCACCCGACGTGCCGTCGTTGACGATGGTGAAGCGCACCTGCAACCCCGGCTGCGGGCTGTTGGTGGCATCGAACACCGCCGACAGGAGGTCGACGTTGTACGGCGCGGGGCCGGTGAACGTCGTTGCTCCGTTCGGGAAGTTCAGCTTCACGATCAGTGAGGCAGCGGTCGTCAGAATGATGCGGTTCGAGCGGGCGATCGTCTCACTCGACACCGGATCGATGAGCTCCGCATCGAGCGCGATGACCCCGGATCCGTAGACCCGCAGGATATTGACCGCATCGCCCAGGGCACCGGTGTTGGTGGTGCTGGACGTGAGCCAGTGCGCCGCATCGTTGGGGCTACCCTCGTCGGTGGTGTCCTGGATAATACGGAACCTCACCTTGGCGCCCGAAATGGCATCGCCGGCAAGGTCGAGCGCCAACACGCCGACCGTCACGTCGAGCGGCTTGTTCTGGCTCGCCGAGCCGGTCATCGTGATCGGGCCCGTACCGCTGGTGAACCCGAGCGACACCGAACCCGCTACGGCAGCCGGCTCGATGGTCACCGTCGACGAGGCCGTCGTCGTGCCGAGGCTGGCAACGACAGTCGCGACCCCGGTTTGACGGTTCACGCTCTGCAGCTCCACCTGCGCAACGCCGTTCGAGGTGTACGCGGTCGCCCTGTCGACGACGGCTAGGGCGCCGCCGGCAACGACCAGGAAGCCACCCAGATCCGTGTTGAACGTCACGCTGGTGAAATTCGACACCGGGTTCCCGGCATCGTCCCTGACCTCCGCAGAGATCGTGATTGTCGACAGATCATCCGCCGCCAGCGTGCCGGTGATACTCGACACGTTGATGCTCCCGGAAAACGAGAACACCTGGTTTGTCGTCTGTCCCGTGAGATCACCGGGAGTGTTGGGAGTTGACGGCGAGTCGAGGTTGCAACCCGCAATCATCGTGGATACCAGGAGGAGGCAGAACACCGGCGTCATGATCCCGCCACGTCCGCGGCGCCGGCCTCCCCGCGCGTTCTTGACCATCGTTCTGACCATTGGTTCGTACCTCATCAGTCGCCCGATTCTTCCTCTGGATCCGCCCATTGAGCGAAGTTGATCCCGACGTTGGCAACAACACTCACCTCGTTGCCGGCGATCGTGCGGCCGAAGAATTGGATCCTGGCGTTCACCTGGATGTTGAAGAAGTTGGTGCCCGATTCGGTCCCCGGGTCGATCAGAAACGAGATTGGCGGCTGCCCCTTAATGGTCGCCGGGACAATCGTCACGTTGACAACCGTGAGCACCACCGGGTCGGTCGCGCCGATCTCGGTGAGGCGCACCAGGCCGGCGATGCCACTGGTAAAGCCCGGCGGCACGGACGTGCCACCGTCGGTACGCGTGTAGGTGACTTCGTACCGTTCCAGTTGAATGTGTTGCAGGTCCGGCGCGGTGATCGACGGGTTCGTCGAGATCGGCGCCTTCAAGACTCCCGAGAAGTCGATGCTCGCGACGTCCGAAGGAATCCCGCCGGTGATGTCATCCTGCACATCGCCCCAGAGGTAGTCCTCCTCGATCTTGATGAGCTCCTCGATCTGAAGGACGACACTGGCGTCGGTGTTGTCGAGCTGCCCGTTGGCGGTGCATCCGACAAAGAGGCCGACGATCGTCATCATCAGCGCCAGCTTGCCGATGCCGCGCACCGCTCGGTTGCGGCGGTGTCGCATGGCGGCAACTGGAGCCCCGAGCGACGTCGGCCATGAACGTTGGCTACGAAGGGGTGTCAGCATCGTTATTGCTCCAGGATCTGAGGCGTGATGAAAATCAACAGCTCGTTGTTGTTCTGATTCGTCTGCTGGTTCTTGAACAGCCACCCCAGCAGAGGAATGCGGTGCAAGGCCGGAACCCGATTCTCGACCTCGCTGACCGTGAGCTGGAAGATTCCACCAATGACCGTCGTGCCGCCGTCACGCACCAGGACGCGAGTTTCCGCGCGGCGCGTGAAGATCGTCGGCACGCCATTGACCTCACGGGTGAAGTCCGGCTCGCTCTTGTCGACGATGATGTCGAGCATGATGGTTTCTTCGTCGGTAATCTGCGGCGTCACCTGCAGCTGCAGGTTGGCGTTGATGAACTGAATCGACGCCGTGTTATCCACCAACACCTGCACCGGGATGCGCTGACCGCTCTCGATGTGGGCTTGCTGGTTGTTCTGCGCGGTGATGTTCGGCGTCGAGATCACCTTGCCGCGGCCCGAGCTCTCCATGGCGCTCAGCGACACGTCCAGACGGAACGAGTCGAGAACGCTGCCCATGGTGAGCGCGATACCGCTGGTGGCCTCCTGCGTCGGCAGGTTCACCGCGAACGGTGTGCCGCCGATGCCGGTCCCCTCGATACCCGAGCCCGGCCGGTTCTGCCCCCGAACGGTCATGTTGTTCGGAAACACCAGTCCGGTCGAGTTGCCGTGCGCCGCGTCGGCGACACCCTGGAAGCCCCACTGCACGCCGAGATCACGGGCGAAATCGCGCGTGGTCTCGACGATGCGAGCCTTCAGGTTCACCTGCGGCGCCGGCTGGTCGAGGGTTTCGAGCAGGTCATAGAGCGAAACGAGCGACTCCTCGGTGTCGCGGATGATCAAGGAGTTGGTGCGCTCGTCGACGACCGCCTCGCCGCGATTCGAAAGCTGACGCTCGGTGAGCTGGACGAGGGCCGCGGCATTCGCGTAGGACAGCTCCATCTGCTGGGTCAGCAGCGGCTGGGCCGCCTGTTCGGCCTCCTGCTGGCGGGTGAAAGCCTCGGCCGCATTCGCGAGCTTCTGCGTCGTCGTGATGCGGATGATGTTGCGATCGGCGGTGTAGCCGAGCTCGAATGTGTCGAGCACGGTCAACAGGGCCAGATCCCAGGGCACTCCGTACAACTGCATGGTGACGGGCCCCGAGATTTCAGGGTCGAGGATGATGTTGACACCCGTCAACTGCCCGAAGAAGCGCACGACATCGCGAATATCGACGTCGACAAAGCCCACGTCGATCGGGAAACCGTCCTGGTTGGGGTCGTCGAGAATACTGGCCTGCGTCGGAATAGCTCCCGCCGGTAGCCGGTTGGCATCCTGCTGCTGCGCAGGCGCGAGAACCGGTACCAGACAGAGCGCCAGGGCCAGCGGCGCCGTGATGCCGCGCCACCTCGGTCCGCTCTTACGTTTGCACATTCTGGCTTGGTCGCTCATCACGGGGTCTGACCGCCTCCTGAATCGGTTGTTAGTTGCTTGGTCACTTCGCGATATCGCTGCGCACCCGACATGTCCAGAACCACCTGCTCGAAGAACACCTGAGTGGGCGTGATCTCCGACACGTGGCCGTCACACAGCTCGCTGCCGACCTCGAGGAAATAGGCTCTTTGGTTGGGGCCGGTGATCATGGCGTGCCGGCGACCCTGTGCCGAGGCGATGGCCTTCAGCACGACTTCGCTGATGCGAAAACCTTCCAGCCGGCCGGGAGGACAGGTGCCTGGGGGAAAGTCGACATCGTCCGGCCCACGAATGGCAAGCAGGCTCTGGAAAGGATCGCGCCGGCCACTACGCTCGTAGGAGAAGCCGGTGCCCATCAGCACACCCTCCTGGTCGCGGATGATCTGCTCGACCAGCGCCAGTGCGGCGCGCTCTTCCGGCGTCAGCAGCTCCTGCGGAACGGCCGGCGGCGGGACCACCGCGGCCTGCTGCGCCGGGTCGCCCTGCTGTGGCTCGCCCTGTTGGGAGGGGTCCTGCGGCCCGGTTTGCTGCGGTGGCGCCGTCTCCTGCCCCCTCGCGGTCGCTAGTGAATCGATTCGGGAAAGATCGCCCGGCGCCGCGGTCGGCGCGTGCTCGGGCGGTCCCGCGTGACCTGCGGGAACGGCTCCGGCCGCGCCGGCGACGCCCATCGCCGCGACGAGCGCGACGGCGGCGACCCCGCCAACCAGCTTTTTCGGTCTCTGGAGGACGAGTGCCATTATCCCCCCGTCGTTTGCGCGGCTTCCGGATCGGCGCCCGCGACTTCCGGCAGGAAGTAGAAGGTGCTTGCCGTACACTGCGATTGAATGGTGCTCGAACCGGCGTCGGTCGTGGCTTGTATCGAAACGTCACCAACCGTGACGATGCGTCCGAACTTGCTCACCCTGTCAAAAAACATCGCCAAGTCGTGGAAGTTGCCCGTGAGGTCGAGCTGCACGGGGACTTCGGCGTAGAAGTCGTGCAGCACCGGAGGCTGGTTTTCGAAGCGCCGCATCTCGATGTTGGTGTCGGCGGCGGCCGATTGCAGGCGACGCAGAAGCTCGCCCGTCTCCCGTTGCTCCGGCAGGATGTGCGACAGCGTTTCGAGCTGCCCCTCCATCGTCGCCACCTCGCGCTCGAGGTCTTCGAGCTGCCCGGCGACGAGACGGGTGCGTTCGTTCTCGAGCTCGATCGTCTCCACCTGGCCGGCGAGGGTTACGGCCTGCTCGGCGTTCGGCTGCCACACGTACATGTAGAAGACGCCGGCGGCGACCGCGCAAAACAAGCCCACGAGTCCCCACTGGCCGTTCTTGGACATCTGATTGAATTCAAACGCCATGGGGCCTCCTCAGCGTCCGTCGCCGGCCGTCTGCTCGCCCTCTTCTTCAGCGGGCGGGTCCGGCGGAACGGAAAGTGGGACGAAACGGGTGCCGAGCTGGAAGCGCACACCGGCCTCGTTGTCCTGTGTGAACTGCACGTTGGTCTCGCCGAAGAACGACGAGCCCCGCAGGTTGCTCTCGAAGTCCGCGATGGAGATCTCCGAGAGCGCCTGCCCGATCAGGGTGACTTCACCACCGTCGGTTAACGTAAGGTCCGTCAGCCAAAGGGCGTCGGACAGCTCCCGACTCAACTGGTCGAGCAACAGCACCGGGCCGCTCTGGCTCTTCTTGAGGTCGACAATGACGCCGAGCTTCTGGTTGACCACGGCGCGGCGGTTCTCGAGATCACGCACCCGCGTCGCCGTGTCGGCCAGCTCCTGCTGCTCGGCGGTCACCTGCGCCAGCCGAGTCTCGAGGTTGCCGACCGTACGGGACTGCCACCACCAGGCCGCGGCGATGACAACGATGGTTGCCACGACGGCGAGCAAGAACGGTGCGTTCTCGCTGCCACCCACACTGAGCTCGGGAACGGAACGGCGCTTTGGCTTTGCCGTCTCGTGACCGAGTAGATTTATTCGGATCATCGGATCAGGCCCTCGCCGCTTATTCTTCGCCACGCATCGCGAGGCCGACGGCGACGGCCGCCTGCGGAGCGATGCTGCGAACGTATTCGGGGTCGAAAGACTTTGTCGGAATAGAAACCCGGCGCAGCGGATCCAGTAGCTCGACCGGTGTTCCCAGGCGCTGTTCCAACCGCATCGTCAGGTCGGCAACGTGCGCCCCGCCACCGGCCAGGAAGATCGCGTCGAAACGCTCCCTCATCGACTGCGCGTGATAGAAGTCGAACGTCTTCTTGATCTCCGTGATCAGGCGCTCCGACACCTCGCCGACGACCTCTTGCACACGTGGGTCGCGCGAGGCATCGCGAATGCCCCCCACGCCCTCCTCGTCGTCCGCCGCCGGAACCTCCTCCTCGAAGGACTCCTCGACCGGCGCCGCAGCGTCGTCGCCGTAGCTGTATTCGTCGTCGTCATCCTCATCCCAGCCGCCCAGCTCGGTGTCCATCTGCTCGGCGGCCTCGGTCGAGGCGCTGCCGGCTCGGCGCAGAACCTCTTCGGCGTCGAAGTAGTCGAGCATGAACTCGCGCTGGAGCGCAGCGACGTACTGGCGCACACCCAGCGTGATGTCGCGCCAGAACACGGGGCGGCCCTCTTCGAGAACCGCGGCGTTGATGACCGAAGCGCCCATGTTCAGCAGCGCGACGTCCTCGTGCTGGCGCTCGGGATAGCTGAGCTCGAAGGCGTTCTGCAGCGCGAATGCGTCGACGTCGACGATGACGGGCTCGCGCCCGGCCTCCTCGATCACCGAGATGAACTCGTCGATGCGGTCGCGCTTGGCGGCCACCAGCACCACGTCCATCTCGTTCGAGTCGGTGCTCTCGTCGAGGATGGCGAAGTCGAGGTTGACGTCATCGACGTCGAAGGGGATGTACTCCTCCGCCTCCCAGACAATCGACTCGCGCAGCTCGTCCTCCTCCATCCGCGGCATGGTGACGCGGCGGACGATGACGGCATGGCCCGAGACTGCCGTGGCGATCCTCGACCCCTTGATCTTGTTTTGACCGAGGAGGTCGCGGATTGCCTGGGCGACGTCACCCGGACGGACGACGGCACCTTCGACGATCGATTCGCTCGGAAGCTCCGCGACTCCGAAGTGTGTCAGCTGGTACGGGTTGTCGCCGCGCTGCGGCTTCATCGCGACCAGCTTTACGGCATGCGAGCCGATATCCAGCCCGATGATTCCCTTGCTCCGCCCAAACAT